>NC_023065.1:2792500-3142500 GCF_000513295.1 Magnetospirillum gryphiswaldense MSR-1 v2 | reverse complement strand
ATGACTTATCCGCAGCAGAACCGGTCATCACCACCTTGACCGCCCCCTTCTCGGGGTCTTCGTCATGCCATTCGGGCCGCAAGGCGATAATGGCGTTATAAAGGTGGACGCAAATTTCACGACTCATGGCGACCACCATGGCCTTGCCGTCCATCACCGCCTGCCGCTTCTCGAAATGGGCGATAAGGTCTTCCGCCACCTTCTGCACACGGGGCGGGGCACCGACGATTTTTTCCAGGGCGGCCCAACGGCGAAGGAATTTGGCCTTGGTGTCGTCCTCGTCATCCTCCGTAAGCTCGTCCACCTCATCATCAATGGTGGGCGTTTCTTCCGGCTTCAGATCCAGCTTGGCGAGGCGGCTTTCGTAATAGATGGGCACCGTGGCCCCATCCTTGACCGCCTGCTCGATGTCGTAGACGTGGACGTAATCACCGAAAACCGCCCGCGTGTCCTTGTCTTCCGAAGAGATCGGCGTGCCAGTGAAGGCCACGAAGGTGGCGTTGGGCAAAGCTTCCCGCAGGTAATGGGCATAGCCATACCGAACCGCCGTGTTGTCCCCGTCCGTCACCGCCAAACGGGCATTGAAGCCATATTGGGACCGGTGGGCTTCATCACAGATGACGATGATGTTGTCGCGGTCGGACAACACCGGGAAGGTGTCCTCATCCTCGAAGGGCGAAAATTTCTGGATGGTGGTGAAGATGATTCCGCCGGAAGGACGGTTGCCCAGCTTGGCCCGCAAATCCGGGCGAGTTTGGGCCTGTGCGGGCGTTTCACGCAACAGGGCCGCCGCCCCGGCGAAGGTTTCATACAATTGCCCATCCAGGTCGTTGCGGTCGGTGACGACGACGATGGTCGGGTTTTTCATCTCGGGGGCTGTCATCAAGCGGCCCGCCAAGCAGGTCATCTCGATGCTCTTGCCCGACCCTTGGGTATGCCAAACCACGCCGCCACGGCGGGAGCCACCGGGGCCGCTGGCCAGAATCACGCTGTCCACCACCGCCCGCACGGCATGGAATTGGTGATAACCGGCAATCTTCTTGGTGGCCCCATCATCCTCGAACAGCACGAAATGCCGCAGGTATTCCAGGAAGAAGTCCCGGCGGAACAGCCCCCGGATCATGGTTTCCAGTTGCTGGAATTCACCCAGCGGGTCGAGCTTCACACCATCGATTGTTCGCCACGCGGTGAAGCGTTCCTCATTGGCCGACAATGACCCGGCACGGGCCAGGGTGTAATCGGAGATCGCCAACACTTCGTTGAACACGAACAGGTCGGGGATGTCTTCCTTGTATGCTTGCAACTGGTTGAAGGCAGCCCAGATGTCGGCGTTTTCATCGGCGGGGTTCTTCAACTCGATCACGGCCAAGGGCAAGCCGTTGATGAAGACCACGATATCGGGGCGTCGGGTGTGCTTGGCCCCTTCCACCGAAAATTGGTTGATGGCAGCCCATTCGTTGTTCTCGGCATTGGCGAAGTCAATCAGCTTCACCCGGTCGCCCAAGGTTTCGCCATCGCGGTTGACCTCGACCGGCACGCCATCGGTCAGCCATGTATGCAATTGGCGATTGGCCTGCATCAGCCCGGCGACGTTGCCATAGATGACTTGGCGAGCGGCATCTTCCAGCACCGGAGCGGGAAGGTGCGGATTGATACGAGCCATCGCCGTCATTAGGCGGTCGGTCAGCACCACCTGCTTATAATTATCGCGTTCCTGCTGGGGGCCTTGGGGGGCGATATCGGGGCCGAATACCCGCTGGTAGCCAAGCTCCTCGAAACAATCCAGGGCGGCTTGTTCGGCCATGTTCTCATCAATCAGGCTCACCAGCTTCCCCCATCAGCCGATTCGCCGGAAGCCGATGCCTCCGGCTTGCCCCTGGTCGCAGCCGGAAGCACAACCTCCATTATCTGTTGCGGGCGGCAGAAATCAATCCACCACCTGCCGGGTCAGACCGCTTCCAGTGCCTTTTCCACGTCGCTGATCCGCAGCTTACCCGACATGAGGCGGGGCAAAAGGGTGTCGCGGAGTGCGGCCAGCAACGCCACCTGCCGGATATTAGCGGATGCACGATCCAACAGTGGCTCGACGATCTGCCCGAAAGCCCTTGCGACGGGAAGAGGTGGTACCACGACCGGCTTAAGTTCCAGCGATTTCTTCCATTTGGCGTATGGAATCGTTGATCCTTGTGAGTGATTGGTCGCGTATTCCACGGTTTCCGTCTGGAAAGCCGTCAATAGAGCAAACTGCCGCAATTCCGGCGTTTTCGGCATAAGGGTGAAAACAGTTGTCCGTGTCACTCCGTCGAACGGGGCAAGGCAGACCTTGTGGAAATATGGCCGCATGGCACCGAAAAGAATGTCACCACCCTTGAATAAGATCAGGCTACTTTGAGCCTCTTCACCAGGGCGATGTTGCTCAAGTGTCACTGTTCTTGGTGAGATACATTCAACCGGGACATACGGCAACGCAGCGGTCATTTTTCCCGCCGCCGCCCGCTCATTCCGAAGAGTAAGAACATCTCCCAAAACACCTTGCCTCCAACCGCTGGGGATTGTCCCAAGTTCGGCTTCCAATAGCTCTGCTGGAAACAGGTCCGCTACCTCGGGAGGCATGCCTTCCGGCTCCCGGTCCTCGGCCTTGGTCCGCACGGGATCAAAATCCACGAACCAAGACTTGAACAGGGCCTGGGCGATGGCTTCCAGGGTGGTATTGGTTTCGCGGAGAAGGGTGATGCGGTCGTCAAGGCATCTCAGCACGGATGTAATCCGCTCTTGCTCCTTCGGTGGTGGGAGCAAAAAGGAAAAATCACGCATCAGACGAAGAGACACATTCTTGATCGTGGAGCCAGTCGCCAGCTTGTTGATGTAGTTCTTAAAAGGCAGGCCACTCAAAACATAATAAATGTAATGCTTGTCGACGCTGTGTATGACATTAAAATAACAAGCACTCTTCCCAAGCACGACATTTTCGCCGCAAAATAAAGCCACATTTCCGATTGTTCCATTTATTGAAACAAGCACCGTGCGGTCGTTGAGATTTTTTTGGTGCTTTTTGTACTCTTTTTCTGAAACCCGCCGAGTTTTCTCATCAAAAACAATTCGCCCCTCGCAAAGGTTACTTCCGTTGACGAAAAAATAGTCTCCAGCATCGTCATACTCGGGGGTTCCGTGCAGACCATCCCCTAAAATGGTGGTCACATCTTCCAATCGAACTTCGGGCCATTCAGACGGCATATCCAAGCTCCCCCAACCGCTCCCGGATAACCTCGTCCAATTCCGTTCCCATTTCCAATTGTTCGGCCAAAGTCGCGGTCAAAATCTCCATCTTGTCGGCAAAGGTAGCATCGTCATCTTCAACCTCTTCGGCCCCGACATAGCGGCCAGGGGTAAGGACGAAGCCGTGTTCGGCAATTTCCTCCAGCTTCACGGCACGGCAAAAACCGAGAACGTCGGCATAGGCTTCGGTGGTTTCGCCGTCCTGCCGCCATGCATGGACGGTGCGGGCGATCTGCTCAATGTCTTCGTCATCAAACACGCGGATCACGCGGGTCACCAACCGGCCCAGCTTGCGGGCATCTATGAACAGCACCTCGCCCTTTCGGTTCCGCCCGTTCTTGCTCTTGTCCTTGTTGAGGAACCAGAGGCAGGCAGGAATCTGGGTGTTGAAGAACAATTGGGGCGGCAGGGCAACCATCACCTCGACCACGTCCGCCTCGACCATCGCCTTGCGGATGGTGCCTTCGCTGTTCTGATTGGATGACATGGAGCCGTTGGCCAGCACCACACCGGCACTGCCCGCTGGCTTGAGGTGGGAAAGGATGTGCTGCAACCAAGCATAATTGGCATTGCCAGTTGGTGGCGTGCCATGAACCCAACGGGGATCGGTCGCCAGCTTGTCGCCACCCCAATCGGAAATGTTAAAGGGTGGATTGGCCAGGACGTAATCGGCCTTCAAGTCAGGATGCTGATTCCGATGGAAGGTGTCGGCGGGCTCCTTGCCCAGGTTGAAGTCCATGCCACGGATGGCAAGGTTCATCGCCACCAGCCGCCATGTTGTGGGGTTGGCTTCCTGGCCATAGATGGAGATGTCGCCAAATCGGCCACCGTGGGCTTCTACGAATTTTTCCGACTGAACGAACATGCCCCCGGAACCGCAGCACGGGTCATAGACCTTGCCCTTGTGGGGTGACAGCACCTCGACCAGTACCTTCACCACCGAGGCGGGGGTATAGAACTGCCCGCCCTTCTTGCCCTCGGCACTGGCGAACTGGCCCAGGAAATATTCGTATATCTGCCCCAGGACATCCTTGGCCTTGTCCTTCTCGCCAAAGCCGATGGACGAAACCAGATCGATCAGTTCGCCCAGACGGCCCGGCTCCAACTGCACACGGGCAAACCGCTTGTCGAGGATGCCCTTGAGGCGGGGATTGTCGTGTTCAATGGCGATCAGGGCATCATCAATCCGCTTGCCGATATCGGGCTGTTTGGCCTGATTGCGGACAATGGACCACCGGGCCGATTCCGGCACCCAGAAGACGTTCGCCATCGTGTAATAATCGCGGTCTTCCAGCAGTTCGGCACTGGCCGCGTCATCCCCGATATAAAGCTCATGATCCGGGTTGGCGAATGCCACCACCAATTCCTGCCGCCGTTCCTCGAACGTATCCGAAATGTATTTGAGGAAGATCAACCCCAGGACGACGTGCTTGTATTCGGCAGCATCCATGTTGGACCGCAGCTTATCGGCAGTCGCCCAAAGGGTCCGGTGGAGTTCGGCGTTCATATGCGGCAGCCCTGAATGGTCAATTTCGGGGAGCATTATGCCGCAGGGGGAACCAGTCGTCCTCAGCTTCCTGTGGAATATTTGCGTGGAGCTGCCTCAGGTAAATTGGCAATGTATTTCAATGAGGAAAGGGAGGAGGAATTTGCCCCCTCCCAAAGTTCTCAGACGAGAGGACTTATCGCCCTTGCCAATGCATCAATGTATAACAATTTAGCATCATTATATGATGAAAATAGTACGCTTCTGATATTTGAAATGCTGTTAAGCGTGCTCTTCATCAGATTATAGTTTGGCCCAAGCCTATTCCTAAGAAAGCTTTCAATTTCATCGGTCACGCCCCAGTAATGGTTATGCATGTCTAATGCTTTTCGTGCCTCGGCCACGTCTTGGTTGGCAGTCCCTTCCAAAATTTTAACGATAGCATTTTCATCAAGGCACCCCACAACCTTGATATCAGAGGCAAGGCGAACAAGCGTGGCGATTTTGTCTTCAATTATATAGCAGTGCAGACCAGAATACCCCTTACCTAACTTTTCTTTGATAGCCTTTGAAATCGCTTTGCTAATGTTGGAGTCACGCTTATACGACTCCAATTTAGAGATATTGCAATTATTGTCATTGAGACATTCTATAATTTTTTTGCTTACCTCCCACTTCGCATTGGACTTCACTATGATAATTTTTCTACCCATATTATTTCTCCATTTATAATGTGCCTACCGTTATTGGTAATTTCGTATTAATAAAAGTACCGCCAGCCGTTAAATTAAGTCAATAAAAGCTGGGCATTTTATTTCAGACCTTGACAGCAAATCGCCAGTTATTGTTGGCAACCATATTTTGGAAACATGGCGGCTCATAAGTCAAAACCACCAGTTCGGTTCCGACCTTTTTTTGATCGGTTCCCGGCTCGTTGACCGCATATACCTGTTCACGCAACAAGCGGAAATGATCGGCATATCGCCGGTTGTTCACGGGCGAATGGTTGATGGTGACCATGCATTTGGCACCATTCCGCCCGGCAGCCGAAACCAAGCCCCCCAAGCGGTCGTGATCGTCGGCAGTGAACGAACAATCATACAGGTCCGCATCTTGCCCTTCGTAGGGCGGATCGATGAAGGCGAACGCCCTATCTCCAAGTTCGATGGCCTCGGCCATTGTCGCCTTATAATCCTGCTGCCTGATATCCCAATCCGCGATCAGTGCTGACCACCGGATCAACCTGCCGGTGGTCCCTTTCGCATTACTCAGCCACTTGGTTGCCCGCAACGGGCCGTACCCACGGGGCAGCAAATGGAGCTGTTTCGCAGGCACGCAGGTGTGCGTGTGAATATAGTAGGCTGCAGCCGCCGCCACCGAACCCTGGCCTGTGGCCTGCCATTCCTTGATGTGCTCAAGGCAAGCCATGTACAGGGCACGACCGTCGGCAAACCGGTGAAGCAAAATATCAACCGCTTTAGCCAATTCCCAAGGCTGGGCCTGCAGAACCTGCCAGAAGCTTACGGTCGGGCCGAACATGTCACGCACCCGGTAGTGCTTTTTACGATGAGCGTCCAACCGGGCAAACGTCAGCGGTGTGGCACCGCCGCCAAAGAAGGGATCGATGATGGTGTCGAAGCTCGCCGCAACCGGGCGAAGACGCCAAAGCCTTTCCGCCACCTTGGCCTTGCCGCCGATGTAGTTCAACGGGCTGGCATTGTTGCTCGGGATAGGGGCGAAAGCCCCCATCTCGATGCGAAGGTCACGCATGGATTTATTAACCATGGGTCACCTCCTTGGCATTGGCCGCGTTGTCATTGGTCGCCGTGGAAGACGTGAACCCATCCGTGCCGGGTTCCTCGACACCCCACTTGCGGATCAACTTGGCAACGAAGTCCGGGGTCACGTTCAAGCTTCCCTGGAAGCCACCATCCGTGTAAATCCGAATGTGAAGCGACTTGTCGATTTCCGGCCTCGGCTCGGCGGCCCCCTTGCTACGGCGGGCGTCGACCGACGCATCGTAAGCTTTGCGAATGCCACCCACCTGCTCGATATAGGCAGCAAGTTCTTCCGCCGACACGCCCGATTCATAGGCGTGCAGGCAGATGGCGGCGATGCGGGAAATTTCACCGCTGTTGAACGGCACCTTGGCCAGCGTCGCAAGCAACTTGGTGACGGCCAAGAAGTGATTGTCCGCATTATAACCACCCTTAAGCTGGATGCCGTCGTCGGTCAGAACGGCCTGGAAAGCTTCCGTATCCTTGAATGCTGCGACGCCATATTCGTAGGCAATCTTGGTGCATTCCACGGCTTTGCCTTCGGTGGAACGAATGGCCTTATCAAGGTTGTGGAAGTAATCCGCAAAAACACGGCTGCCTTCAGCCGCAAGGTTAGACAGGTGTTCGACGTTCATGTTTTCAATCATAATTTTATCTCCTACAGCGATGTTTACAGCAGAAACTGGTGTTAACCACCTTGTTCTGGTGAGGCCGACAGCATCGCGTTCCGTCGTCTTCATATGATCATGATGCATCTGAAGCAGCAGTTCTGAAAAAATGATCAGAAATATCGCCATTCCCTGCTAGACAGGGCTCTAGAAAAGGATATTGATGAGTTTGATCAAAACGCCTTTTCAGGACTGCTATGACCGATCAACGACTGCTGATCCCCTATTACCGTGAAATTCGTTCGGCACGGGGGTGCGTTTCGCCCTCGGTCGATGTGCAACGAGAATGGGTTCGCCAACGAGCCGCAGCCCATCCGTTCGCAGCGGTCAGCGATGTGGGGCGGGAAATAGAGACGCGTTATGAGGGGCCTGGAACACCAGAAGCCAATCGCCAGCCTCGACCAAAGCTGCGGGAGGTGCTCAAAGCCGCTGCTGACAATGGCAACTCGATAATCCTATTGCCGTCCATGCCGAAGCATTACCGGTATCAGTGGATAGCCGACGAGATCGAACAACAACGGGTGCCGTGGCTTGAGATCCATCCCCAGAAGCGGGCCGGTCGCCCCGCAAGCCGCAAGGATCACGGCAAGGACGTCCGTCTAGGCGAGGCCATCCCAATCCACGGCGGTGAATTCAATGCCGTTTGGAAGGAGATCAAACGAAATTGCGGATGGTTTATCCGGTCGGTTGAGCGGCTCAATAGCAAGCTACTTTTCAGGGGAACTGGGGAGCGTGATCACGGCCCCGCATTTGTTGGCCGCCCAAAGGTAGAGCGTCGACCAAAAAGTAGCGGGCTCGTCAATCATCGATACGCGATAGATTGGATGAAGGAACACGGCTTTGCCGCTCACCGTGGGAATAGCGTAATCTGCACGTCAAATCCCGAGCACGCACGTGCCTACAGCGACATCAAGCAGGGCAAGTGGCGGAAGATATACGCGATTTTCCCGTTCGATGGCTTTGACTTCACGTGGTCACGGAATGAACGAGAGTTTGCATATGTTGTTTCCGAGGAAGATGGGACCTTGCCGTTTTATGATGGCGATGTCGATCCACCCAAAGGCCTAAAAAATCGCGGCTGGAATCCATTCTTGGAGGACCGGCTTTGGTCAGCGGATTACGTGTCGAATGACATTGACGGAGCCTTGCGGGCCGAGCACGAAATAATGATTTCCGGCGTTCCCTATTATGGGCTCGACTGGTCAACCTACCGGACGGCGGTGCTGAAAAAATTGGGCTTCAAGCTTCAGAACGAGCCCTACACCAAACGCCGCTAACTTCCTCGGAAGTTTCATGCGAATAGGGCCTCGGCCCTGCCAGAATGGAAATGTCATAGAAGAAGGAAACTATGACATTAGCCCGCAAACCCGCAGAAAACCTGGGTTCCGCTGCCAACCTCGACTGGACGCTTGGCGGAAACGAGTTAGAATCTTCGTAGGCTTACATTTCGTGAGATTTTCCTATGAAGCAGGCGAAGGTTCTTTCCGACCAGGAAGTGAAGCGGGTGTTGGCCGTCATCGCCCAAGACCGCCACGCCGACCGCAACCGCATGGCCTTCATGTTCTCCATGTTGGCGGGCCTTCGGGCTTGTGAGATTGCCAGCTTGACCATCGGGGCCGTGGTGGATGGCCAGGGCAAGCCCAAGTCGGAAATCTACCTCGCCCATACGATGACCAAGGGGCGGAAGGGCCGAACCGTGATGGTGTCGGAACGGCTCCAGAAGGAAGTGGCCCGATACATCGCCACCACCGCTACCATTGACCCGACCAAGCCACTCATCGCCAGCCAGAAATCCAACAAGCCGTTCTCGGCCAACACCCTGGTCCAGTTGTTCCGCCGCATTTATGCGGAAGCGGGCGTTGACGGGGCGAGCAGCCATAGCGGTCGCCGGTCATTTATCACCACCCTGGCCAGCAAGGGCGTTGGGGCACGGGTACTCCAACACCTTGCCGGGCATTCCAGCCTTGCCACCACCCAACGCTACATCGACGTGAATGACGCCATGTTGCGGGAAGCCGTCAATTTGCTGAGTTAGCCGTCATAGCCCACAAGTAGGAAAAAGACACTTGGTTGTCGTGAGCCGAGGTTGTAAGCGGCCAGTTGAAAATTCGCTCCTGATCAACGATCCTGCCGATAAATGTGGGGTGCTGCAGAAGTGCACACTGCGGCTGGCGAGGACGTTCAATGCTTTTCATGAATCTGCTGTCGGTTTATGGGTCCGTCGCATCGCTTGCGGGCTTGGCCATTACATTCCGCGAACAGGGAAAGCCCTTTAGTTCACTCGAACTCGCTTTGTATATCGTCGCCGGCATGCTCACGCTCTTGTGGAGCATCATGGCATTTAGGTCCTATTACAAAAACAGGCCGCATTCGTGCCGTACTGAAAAGCAAATTTTGAAATACATGCTGAAATGGATTTCACATCCTGGTCGTGCCGTGATCTTTACGCGTGACATGAGCTGGACGAATAATGATGACGTTAAATCTGTTTTGCTCAAAAAAGCAGCCGCCAATGAGCTGACTATTATACTAGAACACGATATTCCTCTGGCGGATGAACTGCGTGCCGAAGGGGCTAAGATTGTAACCTACGCAGGGCTTCGCCATACACCCGCCTCCAGATTCACCATAATCAACAAGGACCGCCACGACGCCCAGGTGGCTGTCGGCGGCAAGGTGGATGGACAGCATGTGATCCACGAATTTCAGCAGGGCCATCACCCGTTCTTTGCGGTAGCCAACGACTTGGCAGACATTTTGATCAAGCTAGACGTTATGTCGCAGGACAAGGTCAAAGAACATGCTCTGCCGACTTGCTAAGTCCGTTGACTGGAATACGCTTAGACAGCAATGGGACAGCCTTGCTGATACAAGGCTTGAGCAAATTACCTCTGGCAAAGACATTACATACAATCATGTGCTAATGCCTGAAATCGCAAAGGGCCTAAAAGGAAAAAAGTTTACCAATGGCCTTGATGTGGGTTGTGGTGTTGGAGTCATGGCAAATATGATTTCAAATTATTGTGACAAGGTAATCGGCATTGATATAAGTGGGAAGTCGATTGCAGTAGCAGATAACTTATTTTCCAGCACAGACGTAACTTTTATCAATGACAGCATTGAAGGATACGCAATCTCATCGGGATTTCGCCACGACTTTGTGCTGGCCAATATGTTTCTAATGGACACCCCAAATTTAGAATCGTCATTAAATGCCATCAGCACGTCGATGACTGACGGCGGATACTTTTTATCGGTAATTCCTCACCCGGCGTTTTGGCCAGCTCATTATGGTTATGCCGATAAAGAGTGGTTTTCTTACAGTGATGAAATAGCTGTTGAGATGGAGTTTCACATTTCTCTCGAAACCAATCCCTTGATGAGCATTCATTTCCATCGCCCACTGGAAATTTATATCGCCAAATTACTCAACGCGGGTTTCACAATAACCAAATTCCGGGAAGTCTCCCCAAGCCCTAAGGCGATGCTCCTTTACCCGAAACCATGGTCGGTTCCTCGCTACCTGATGATTGGATGCACCAAACGATCTCGGTAACAGGTTAAGAGCAATGCTCATTTCGCGGCTAACATCACCCAAGCTTCTTCACCAGTTCTTCGGGCGAAATATGCGTGTATCGCGTCAGCATCCGGTATTCCCGGTGACCGCTGATCAACGCCACTTCTGGCACGGTCAGCCCACGCTCAAACAAGCGGGTGATGGCTTCGTGCCGTAGGTCGTGGAAGTGCAGATCATCAATCCTGATCCTGTCCATCAACCGGTCAAACGCAAGCCGCACTGCAGTTTCGGTCACCGCGAACACCCGCTTATCATCCAACCCAAACCGTGAGCGGATGATGTCCATCGCTTTGCTGCTCAACGGCACGGTGCGGGGATGGCCGTTCTTGGTCACTGGCAGCAGAACCGTATTGGTGCGGAAATTGAAGTTTCGCCACTCCAAACCCAAGATTTCACCACGCCGCATGGCGGTTTCTATGGCGAACTCGATCATCGGGATCAAGTAGGTGGATTCGGACTTCTCCATCCCCTCCCGCATCTTTTCCAACTCGCCCGGTATCAATCGCCGCGTCCTTCCCGGCGGAATCTTGGGCTTGCGGATAAGGTCGACGGGGTTTTTGCCGAATGGAAAATCCCAGTCAATGGTGGCGGTGCGGATGATGTGGCCCATCAGATTCAACTCGTGGCGAACCTGCTGGGGGCCGCATGACTTTGACCGTTCATTCCGGTATCCCGCAAAGACACCGGTGGTCAAATCCTTCAGGTGAAGCTTGCTCATGGGGTGGGCCAGGAACGTATCCCTCCGGCGTGGACCGCCTTCCCGGCCGGGTGAGCTTCGGCGAAGCTGATCGCCTGATTGGCGTTGAAGTTGGCGGAAGTGTCCACGGATTCATTTATGGACAGAAACTCGACCGGGCGGCGGCGGAACCGTTCTTGGCCTGAGGATCTGAAGCGGGAGATCGTCGCGGCGACCTACGAGCCCGGGGCCTCTGTGGCCGGGGTGGCGCGGCGGTACGGGGTCAACGACAATCAGGTTTTCACTTGGCGCAAGCGTTTCGGGGGACAACAGGGCGAGACGGTGCCGGCCCATATGGTGCCGGTGGTGGTGGCCGAGGACATGGCGGCCTCCGGGCGGAAGGAAGCCTCTTCTTCTGCCGGCGTGGTGGAGATCGATCTGGCTGGTGGCTACCGTGTCCGTGTCGGCGATGGTGTCGGTGCCCAGCTGCTGTGCCGGGTCTTGGACGTGCTGGAGCGGCGATGATCCCGGTTCCGACGGGCGTCCGGGTCTGGCTGGCGGTCGGGCGGACGGACATGCGGCGCGGCATGAACGGCTTGGCGCTGCAGGTGCAGGAGGCGCTCGGCCGCGATCCCCACGCCGGTGACCTGTTCGTTTTCCGGGGTGCTCGGGGGGATCTGATCAAGGTCCTTTGGCACGACGGCCTGGGCATGTCGCTGTACGCCAAGCGCCTGGAGAAGGGGCGGTTCATCTGGCCCTCTCCGGCTGACGGCGTGGTGGCGATCTCGTCGGCCCAACTGGCCTACATGCTCGACGGGATCGACTGGCGCAACCCGCGCCACACCTTCCGCCCGCGAAGTGCCGGATAGGGCGGAAACCCACATTTTTAGCGAGTCAGCGGCCGGGTTTTATGATTCCATTGGGGCATGGAAATCGGCCGCGAGACCCCGACAGACGACATCGACGCCCTGAGGGCGGAGCTGGCGGTCGCGCGCGCCAGGGCCGCCGAGGACCAGGCGCTGATCGCGCACCAGAAGCTGCAGATCGAGAAACTGAAGCGCGAACTCTACGGCCCCCAGGCGGAACGCTCGGCCCGCCTGATCGACCAGATGGAGCTGGCGTTCGAGGAACTGGCGGCGGCGGCCACCGAGGACGAGATCACCGCCGAGAAGGCCGCGGCGCGCACCACCAACGTGGCGGCCTTCACCCGCAACCGGCCTGCCCGCAAGCCGTTTCCCGAGCATTTGCCGCGCGAGCGGGTGGTCGAGCCGGCTCCGTCGGCCTGCTCCTGCTGCGGCGGTGACCGTCTGCGCAAGATCGGCGAGGACGTCACCGAGACCCTGGAGGTGATCCCGCGCCAGTGGAAGGTCATCCAGCGGGTCCGCGAGAAGTTCAGCTGCCGGGACTGCGAGAAGATCAGCCAGGCGCCGGCGCCCTTCCATGTGACCCCGCGCGGCTGGGCCGGCCCCAGCCTGCTGGCCATGATCCTGTTCGAGAAGTTCGGGCAGCACCAGCCGCTGAACCGCCAGGCCGAGCGCTATGCCAAGGAGGGTGTGCCGCTCAGCCTGTCCACGCTGGCCGACCAGGTGGGCGCCGGCTGCGCCGCCCTGGAGCCGTTGATCCGGCGCATCGAGGCCCATGTGTTTGCCGCCGCGCGTCTGCATGGCGACGACACCACGGTGCCCGTCCTGGCGAAGGGCAAGACCGACACCGGCCGATGTTGGGTCTATGTCCGCGACGACCGCCCCTTCGGCGGACCGGCACCACCGGCGGCCATGTTCTACTATTCGCGCGACCGGAGAGGTGAACACCCCCAGGCCCATCTCGCTGGGTATGCCGGGCTGCTCCAGGCGGACGCCTATGGGGGCTATGGCGCACTCTACCTGCCCGACCGAAAACCCGGGCCAATCCTGGAGGCCGCCTGCTGGGCGCATGCGAGGCGTCCGTTCTTCGCCCTAGCCGACCTGGCGGCCAATGCCCGCCGCAAGGCCGAGGGCCGGGCTGCCTCGGTGATCTCGCCCCTGGCGCTGGAGGCGGTCCGGCGCATCGACGCCCTGTTCGAGATCGAGCGCGCCATCAGCGGCCAGGACGCCGACCGGCGGCGGGCGATCCGCCAGGAGCTCAGCGCCCCCCTGGTCGCCGACCTGGAACGATGGCTGACGGAGAAGCGCGCCGGTCTGTCGCGAGGCAACGATCTTGCCAAGGCCATGGACTACATGCTGAAACGCTGGCCCGCCTTCACCCGCTTCCTCGACGACGGCCGCGTCTGCATGACCAACAATTCCGCCGAACGCGCCCTTCGTGGCATCGCGCTCGGCCGGAAGTCCTGGCTCTTCGCCGGGTCCGACCGCGGTGGACAGCGTGCCGCCTCCATGTACAGCCTCATCGTCACAGCCAAGATGAACGACATCGATCCGCAAGCCTGGCTGGCCGATGTCCTTGCACGGATCGCGGGTCACCCCGCCAGCCGCATCGACGAACTCCTGCCCTGGAACTGGCGGAACGCCAACCCGGCCTCCGCCGTCGCCGCCTGACGCCGCCCCCCCCCCTGCGTCCTTCACCGGATGGATACCCAGGAACCGCTTCATGCGGTAATTCTCCTGGCGGGCACTTCGCTTCGTGACTGTCACTTCCGCTTGGTAGCGGGCAATCAGTTCGCCAAACGTGGTGGTCGCCATCGGCCCGACCTCGTCGGGCGTTTCGCCACGGTCAATGGACGCTTCAAGCTGCCGTGCCCAAACTGCCGCGTCGGATTTTTTGGCGAAGGTTTGGTAAAGAACCGGCATGCCTTTGCGTTGAACTTTGGCTTGCCAGCTATCGCCACGCTTGCGGATGTTTGCCATACCGTTTCGCCGCCTCTTTACTCGTCAGAGTGGTAAAGACGGTGAAATAACTCTGCCTTGGCCTTCAGTCCAGGGCTAAGTCATTGATATCGCTGAAGGAAAATTACTACTTTAGGTTGGGTTGGGAAGCTTCTGCTCTACCATTGAGCTACACCCGCGACCCTGAGGAAATGGCGGCAAACCGCCGTCCCCGCGAAGGGACCGGCATTATGCCAGAAGCCCGATTTTAGGCAAGTCTGGCATTCGGAGTGGCAAGAGAGTGGCGGCTTTTTCAAGCTTCCGCCGAGGGGTCGATTCCCTTCCCCCGCCCCAAAAGTGGCAAGGCGACGGTTTGGGCCACGCTGGGCATAACCGACCGGGCGACTGTGCCTTCAATTTTCCGGGAAGGTCGGCCCATGTTTGGCGGTGGCCGCAGGCACAATGTCCATTACGGCCCTACCGTCACGTGGCCGCCTTGGCACGTTGACGACCCAGGCCGATCTATTTGGCGAGGTCGGAACGTGCCTTGCCAGATGGGGGTGTTGAACAGGGCGTTCAACTTGTCGATCGACCAGATTTTCCGCTTTTGAATGGACGGGACGAAGTCGCTCAAATCGATACCATCGAACATCTGGTCGATGGTGTCGCTGGTGGTGAAGTTCAGGTGTTTGCGGGCGGTGTTGAAGAAACCCTTCACGTGCTGGACGTGCTTGCCGATGGTGGTCGCGTTCATCGTCGGTTTGCCGACGGACTTTTCCAGCAACCGCTTGACAGAGGCTGTTTTGTCCTCGGGCGATTTGCCGGTTGAACGGCTCAACCGTTCCAGCGTTCGCACATAATCAACCACATCCGTGCGGGTGTAATCCGCCAATCGCTTGTCTCCGGTGATTTTGGCGAACAGGCTGATGAAGTTCGTAATGTGCCGGTGGCTGTCATCGGCCAACCGGCGTTCCTTGGCGTAGGTGTCGTTCAGGAACTGCGAGACGGTTGGGGTTGTCGCGCTGACCAATGGAAGCCCAAGACGCCGGGTGATCGCCGAGATGAGTTCCGCCCCTTGGGCGACGGTGGCGGAATCCGCCAATTCGTCCCGTTGCCGTTTCAAGTCGTCGCGGTCGCGGGTCAGGGCCGAGAACGTCGCTTTCCAATGTTCAAGCAGGGCAAGCCGTTCCGGGGAAACGCTGTCGGCCAATTGGCCGATGAAGTAGCCCAGGTGCTCGCCCATTTCACGGATTTGCCCGTCGCGCTTTTCGCGCAGCGCCCTTTCCTGTTCCGCCTCCTTCACGCAAAGCGTGGCAAGGTCGAACAGTTCGCCGATACGGTCGGCCCTGCTTTTGGCGTCCATCGCCGCCAATTGTGCCAGCCATTCTTCCTTGGTTTCCGCCATCACCCGCACGCCGTCGAAGATATCCACGAACAGCCCGTAAAGGCGGATTGCTCGCCTTTTGCCTTCCTTGGGGCAGGCTGTGCCAAGCGAGCGGTGGATTTCGCTTCGCCCGAGCACCGCGACCAAATCAAACGGCACCCGGCAACGCAAGTGGTATGTGCCACCGCGGCGGATTGTGTGCTGGGCAACAGACATCGGCGTCTCCGTGTTGCTACACGGGACTGCTACACACCATTGCTCCACACGCCCGATTCAGGACGGTGAAAGTCGCGGATTTCCTGGGATGGGAAAGGTGGCTGGGGCGCCAGGATTCGAACCTGGGAATGCCGGTACCAAAAACCGGTGCCTTACCGCTTGGCGACGCCCCAACAGCGGGGCCGCACCATAGTCGGAACTGCGACAGGTTTCAAGAGGCGGAAAGCAATGGCGCCGATTTACACCACCATTGCCCATGAACGGCGGCAATGGCGGCGGCGGCGGCATCGGCCTGGGCTTGGCCGGCGAACAGGCCGAAACAGGTGGCGCCGCTGCCCGACATGCGCGCCAACAGGCACTCCGGGGTGGTTTGCAGCATCTGCAAGACTTCAGCGATATCCGGCACCAGGCTGATAGCGGCATCGGTCAGATCGTTGCCGCGATGGGCCAGCATGGCGGCCAATTGCTCGGCATCGGCGGGGCTGCTTTCCAGGGGCTGTGGGGCACTGAAGCAACCTTGGCGGGCCTTGAACACCGCCGGCGTCGACAGGCCGATCCTGGGGTTGACCAATACCAGCCACGCGGCGGGCAGCGGCGGGACTTCGGCCAGAGTGTCGCCGATGCCCCCCATACGAGTGGGGCGGCGGCGCAAGCAGACTGGCACATCGGCGCCCAGGGCCAGGGCCAGGGCGTGCAGTTGAGCGGGGGGTAGGGTCACCCCCCACAGGCGCGACAGGGCCAGGAGAGTGGCTGCGGCGTCGGCGGAACCACCACCGATGCCCGCCGCCACCGGCAGCCGTTTGGTCAGATGGATACGGGCGAGGGCCGGAATCTGCGCTGCCCGGGCCAGGGCCTGGGCGGCGTCCAGAACGATATTGCCGCCCATACCGTCCAGCAAAGCGGCGGTGGGGCCATCCACGCTCAGACTTAGATCATCGGCGGCTTCCACCCGCAGGGTGTCGCCGATGCCGGCGAAGACCACCAGTGAGTCCAATAAATGGTAGCCATCCGGGCGTTTGCCGGTGACGTGCAAGTACAAATTGACCTTGGCCCAGGCCTCGACGCTGACCGGAGGCATTACTTGGTCACGGGTTTGGCCGGAACCTGACCGGTACGCAGCTTTTCTTTCAGGGGCTCGATCATTTCGGGTTCGGGGTCCAATCCCATGGCCCGGCGCCATTGGAACATGGCCTCGGCCTGACGGCCCACCTGCCAATAGGCGTCACCCAGATGGTCGTTGATGGTGGGGTCCTCTGCCTTCAACTCCACCGCGCGTTCCAGGTATTTCACGGCATTATGATAATCGCCCAAGCGGTACAAGGCCCAGCCCAGACTGTCGATGATGGCGCCGTCACGCGGGCGCAGACTTGCCGCCTTTTCCAGCATGGCCCGACCGTCGTCCAGGTTGATGCCGGCATCAACCCAGGTATAACCCAGATAGTTCAGCACGTCTGGTTGATCGGGCTTCAGTTCCAGCGCCTTCTTGAAATCGGCTTCGGCCCGGTCCCATTGCTTGATCCGCTCCAGGCAGATACCGCGACTGTAAATCAGCGGCCAATGCTGCACCGACAAGGCGGGGCCGATGCGGTTGATGGCCGCGCCATAGGCCTCGGCGGCCTCGGCAAAGCGTTTTTTGCGGCGCAGGATATCGCCCCGGGTGATTAGCGGGTCCAGGCTGTCCGGGCGGTCCTTGGCCAGCTTGGCCAAGCGAGTCAGAGCCGCATCGGTATCGCCCAACTCTTCCTGATTAACCGCCACCCGCATCTGACCATAATAATAGGCCGCCGCATCGGGGGCGATGCCGCCATAGACCAGATTGGCCGCATCCAGTCGATCCTGGGCCGACAGCATGTCGCCCAGGATGGCGCGGGCCAGCGGGAAGTCGGGGCGCATGTAAAGTGCCAGACGGGCGAAAACGACAGCAGCTTCCTGGCCATTGCCTTGGCGCATCAGCGAGGCGACGTCGAACAACGCCTCGGCCATGCCGGATTGAGCGTCGGGTACCGCCGGCGCCAGGGCAGGGCCAGCCTTCAGCAGGGCATTGCCGTCGAACAGCAGGGTATCGGGATGTTCCTGTTGATAGCGCTCGTATAAGTGCCGTGCCTGATCTGAACGGTTGCGGCGCTGATACAGGCTGCCCGCCGCCTCGATGCCGCGAATGGACAATTGCCCGGCCAGGGCCTCTGAAAACGCGGCCTCGGCAGCGTCATGGCGCCCGGCCAGATCGTTGATCAAGCCTGAGTGATAGGCCTTGACGCCGGCAAATCCCTTGGATTGCGCCAAGGGTTCCAGGGCCGCCAGGGCTTGATCGGTGCGGCCTTGTCCGGCCAGCGCCCAAGCGCTCATCAACGGGCCGACCAAACCGTTCAAACCGCGGCGGGGCAAGGCGGCAAAGCGACTTTCCGCCTGCACCAGCAGACCGTCATGGACGTCGGCCAAGCCGCTGACCAGAACCGGCATGGCCGATTCGCTATCCAGATCCTGCAGGCGACGGGCCATGGGGACGGCCCCATCCATCCGCCCTTCGGTCACCATCAGGGTGAAGGCGCGCTGCAGCAAGTCGCCATTGTCGGGGTCGCGAGAGAGGGCGGCGGCGTAATAATCGGCGGCGGCGGCGGTGTCGCCCTGGCCTTGGGCCAGCCGGCCAGCCAGGAATGCCCCCAAACCCGAGCGTCCCACCACGATCATGGGGCGGTCGTCACGACCCGAGCCATTGGGGTTGCTGCCTTGCGGCGAACACGAGGCGGCCAGTGCAGCCACCATGGCCATGGCTGCCCAGCGCATCGGGGCCATCTTCAACACCCTTATCATCGTCACCCATGCTTTCTGGCGGATGCGGCGGCGCCACATCCAAGGAGCGAAGGGCCATAATAACGATTTCGGCGGGGTGTGCCACGCACAAACAAATTACTGCCGTGGTGTCGGCACCGCCATCATCGGCAGATAGAACCAGCCGCAACACGGATAGACGCGGATTGGCACGGATAAACACGGATAAAAACAAAAAATCCGTGTTTATCCGTGTGGCCGCGAAGCGGCATCCGTGTTCATCCGTGTCACGGCTGGATTTCTCCGCCTGGAACCACCCTCACATATTCGGATAATTGGGTCCGCCGCCGCCTTCCGGCACGGTCCAAGTGATGTTCTGGGTCGGGTCCTTGATGTCGCAGGTCTTGCAGTGGACGCAGTTCTGGGCGTTGATGCGCAAGGCTGGACCATCGACGATTTCATAGACGCCGGCGGGGCAATAGCGCTGCTCGGGGGCGTCGTACAGGGCCAGATTGACGTCGATGGCGACGCGTTCGTCCTTAAGCTTCAGATGCGCCGGCTGGTTTTCCTCGTGATTGGTGTTGGAAATGAACACCGAGGACAGCTTGTCGAAGCTGATCACCCCATCAGGCTTGGGATAAGCGATCTTGGCGAAATCCTTGGCCTTGCCCAAGCCTTCGTGATCCGCATGAATCTTGAAGGTCCACGGCATCTTGCCGCGGAACAGATAGGTCTCCAGGGCCGAATAGGCGATGCCCAGCCACAGCCCCTTGTGGAAGCTGGGGCGGATGTTGCGCACCTGATGAAGCTCGCTCCACAGCCAGGTCTTCTTCAGCTCGCGCGGATAGGCATGGGCCTGATTGCCGGAATTCTCGCTCAACAGGGCGGCGACCGCTTCGGCGGCGACCATGGCCGATTTCATCGCCGTGTGGCTGCCCTTGATCTTGGGCACGTTGAGGAAGCCGGCCGTATCGCCGATCAGCAGACCGCCGGGGAAGGTCAGTTCGGGGATCGACTGCAAGCCACCCTCGGAAATGGCCCGCGCCCCATAGGCGATGCGGCGCCCGCCTTCAAAGGTGGAGCGGATGGCCGGATGGGTCTTGAAACGCTGGAACTCGTCGAACGGCGACAGATGCGGGTTCTTGTAATCCAGGCCGATGACGAAGCCGACCACCACCTGATTGTCTTCCAGGTGATAGAGGAACGAGCCGCCATAGGTCTGGCTGTCCAACGGCCAGCCGACGGTGTGGACGATCTTGCCCTGGCTGTGCTTGGCCGGATCGATTTCCCACAATTCCTTGATGCCGATGCCGTAGGTCTGCGGGTCGCAGTCCTTGCGCAGGTCGAAACGCTCGAACAGCGTCTTGGTCAGCGAACCGCGGCAGCCCTCGGCGAAGATGGTCTGGCGCGCGTGCAGTTCCATGCCCGGGGTGTAATTGGCGGTGGGCTCGCCATCCTTGCCGATGCCCATGTCGCCGGTGGCCACACCCTTGACCGAACCGTCGTCGTGATACAGCACCTCGGACGCGGCGAAGCCGGGATAGATCTCGACCCCCAGTTCCTCGGCCTGACCGGCCAGCCAGCGGCAGACATTGCCCAAGCTGATGATGTAATTGCCGTGATTGTTCATCTGCGGCGGCGTCGGCAGCCGGATCGCCTTGCTCTCGGTCAGAAACAGGAAGGCATCGTCCTGGGCCGGGCAATTGAGCGGCGCGTCGCGGTCGCGCCAGTCGGGCAGCAACTCGTCCAAGGCGCGGGTCTCGAACACCGCCCCCGACAGGATATGGGCGCCCACTTCCGAGCCCTTTTCCAGCACGCACACCGAAAGCTCCGGGTTCAGCTGCTTCAGGCGGATCGATGCCGACAGACCCGAAGGCCCGCCGCCAACGATCACCACGTCGAATTCCATCGCTTCGCGTTCCATGTCGTCCCTATCCCTGACCGGCGCCGCCCACCCGGCGCGAAGTGTGACAAACGAGGTCGCCTCTATAGCACAGGATTTCGTGAAGATACGAATCCTTCAAACAGGGCCAGGGTTCGTGATATTTTGTTAGCCATCATGCCCCTGGACCTCTCCCCCCACGATCTGTTGCGCTGGTATCTGGATGCCGGTGTGGATGAAGCCATCGGCGAAGTGCCGGTGGATCGTTTCGCAGCTTCGGCCAAGGCGCCGCCACGCCCGGTGGCGGTGGCCGCCGCCATGCCGGCCCCTGCCCCGCAGCCCTCGGCCCCACCCGCGCGTCATGACGGCGGCACCGCTGCGCATGTGGCGGCGCAGTGTCGCGACCTGGCCCAACTGCGTCAGGCCATGGAGGCGTTCGACGCCTTGCCGTTGAAGCGCACGGCCATGAGCACGGTGTTCGCCGACGGTAACCCGGATGCCGACATCATGTGCATCGGCGAGGCGCCGGGACAGGAGGAGGACCGCCAAGGCCTGCCCTTCGTCGGCAAGTCGGGCAAGCTGCTCGATCGCATGCTGGCTTCCATCGGCCTGGATCGCGGCAGCGTCTATATCAGCAACGTGGTGCCCTGGCGCCCGGTGGACAATCGCAAGCCGACAGCGGACGAGGTGGCGGTGTGTTTGCCCTTCATCACCCGTCATATCGAGTTGGTCGACCCTAAATTGCTGATCCTGTTCGGCGGCGCCGCCGCCTCGGCCCTGCTGGGACGATCCGAGGGCATCAACCGCCTGCGCGGGCGCTGGTTTGATTATTCTTCGCCCGGTCTGCCGCGCCCGGTGGCGGTCATGCCCACCTTTCATCCCGCGTATCTGTTGCGCACTCCGGCGGCCAAGCGCGAGGCCTGGCGTGATCTGCTGGCCGTGCGCAAGCGCATAGACGGACATTCCTAAGGGCTTGCCACAATAAGGTACATCTTATTGATATATATGTGGAAATTGGAGTTTTTCCATATTTTCCCAGCCTTTTGGCTTGCTTTTCCCCCCAGGGGTCATTTATAAAACTGCGCAGGATGTTCGATTTTTCCGATAACAACTCGAGAGGCCCGGCCTTGCGACACAGGCTCCTCCCGGTGCTGACGGCAGTCATCCTGAGCCTTTATGTCCCGGCTTTTGCCGCCGACAAAAACGCTCACTCTGACCTTGCGGATGCGTCCGCCGCCGAAGGCACCCGCACCGCTGCGGTGATGCCCGGCATTGGCCGCGAGGCGCGCATTGCGCCATTGCCGCGTCCTTTGTCCGCCGATGATTCCACTCTTTACGCCCGTATCTTCAAGATGCAGGCCGCGGGCCAGTGGGCCGCCGCCGACCGCGAGATGGGCAAGCTCAAGGACGATGTGCTGAAGGGCCATATCCTGGCCCAGCGCTATCTGCAATCGGGGTACCGTCCCAAATATCAGGAATTGCGGGCGTGGATGGCCGATAACGCCGATCTGCCGCAATCGGAAGCCATTTACAAGCTGGCTACCGCCAAGGGTATCAAGGGGTTTGGCGCCATTAAGCCGCCGGTCAAGGGCGCGCTCAAGGGGACCGGCATCGATACCTCGGACGAAGGGGCCAATTGGGAAGGCGCCAGCTATAACAGCGATGGCGGCTCGCCCAAGGTCAAAGCCCTTAAGACCAAGTTCCGTCAGTTGCTGCGCCAGGACAACGGTTCGGCGGCGCTGGCGCTGCTGACCGGGTCGGAGGCGGCTAATCTGTCCGCCTTGGACGTGGACGAGATGAAGACGCTGATGGCCGCCGACCATTTCTCCAGCGGTCGCGATGCCGAGGCCGCCGTGTGGGCGGCCCAGGCGGGGGAACGCTCGGGCGTCGAATTGCCGTCGGCTCATTGGATCGCCGGTCTGGCCCAGTGGCGTCAGGGCAAGCCTGAACTGGCGCGGCGCCATTTCGAAGCCGTGGCCAATTCCGACAGCCAATCGTCGTGGATGGTTTCCGCCGGCGCCTTTTGGGCCGCCCGTGCCAATCTGGTGTCGCGGCGTCCCGAGGTGGTCAATCACTGGCTGGAAATCGCCGCCACCTATCCGCGCACCTTCTATGGCATGCTTGCACGCCAGACCCTGGGCTATGAGACCCTGTTTTCGTGGGAATCGCCGCCCTTCACCGAGGCCGATGCCGACCTGCTGATGCGGGCGCCGGGGACCCGTCGTGCCCTGGCCCTGGTGCAGGTGGGGGAAGGTGAACTGGCCGAGGAAGAGCTGCGCAAATCCTATCCCCGTGCCACCAAGGCCTTGCGCCAGTCCATGATGGTGCTGGCCCATGTGGCCGACATGCCCGGTCTGGCTGTCCGCCTGGGCGGCATGGCCCCCGGTCTTTTGAACGATGCCGCCAGCTATCCGCTGCCGGACTGGAATCCGCGCGGCGGTTGGCAGGTGGACAAGGCCTTGGTCTATGCCTTCGTCCGCCAGGAATCATCGTTCAACCCCAATGCCCGAAGCGGCGCCGGTGCTGCCGGATTGATGCAGTTGATGCCGGCCACCGCCGCCGCCATCGGCGGCAAGACCGGGCGTGACAACCTGCTGGTGCCCGAGGCCAATCTGGCCCTGGGGCAGAAGTACTTGAACAAGCTGATGGCGGAAGAGCCGGTCAACGGCAATCTGCTGTTGCTGGCCGCGGCTTACAACGCCGGCCCCGGCAAGTTGGGGCAATGGCTGTCGACCATCAAGCACAACGATGATCCGTTGCTGTTCATCGAGGCACTGCCGTCGCGCGAGACGCGGTCCTTCGTCGAGCGGGTGATGACCAATTTCTGGATTTATCGCTCGCGCTTGGGACAGACTTCGCCGTCGCTGGATGCGGTGGCGACGGGAGCGTGGCCCTTGTACGAAGGGCTCGACCCCAAGCCGGCCCGCAAGGGCGGCAAGAGCTGATCGGAACGGGGGGCTTGGCCCCCCTTCCTTTTTGGCGCTTTCATTTTTTGCGGGGGCGTGCTTTTTCTTGCTCCCAATCTCCGCTGTGGTATGAAGCCTCCCATGCATATCCTGGAATTTGAAAAGCCCATCGCCGAGCTTGAAGGCAAGATCGAGGAACTGCGGCACCTGACCGATGGCGGCGACGTCAATATCGCCGACGAGGTTGCTCGCCTGCAGACCAAGGTCGACAAGCTGCTGCGTTCCACCTTCGCCAAACTGTCGCCGTGGCAGAAGACCCAGGTGGCCCGCCACCCCGACCGCCCGCACGCCTTGGATTACATCCGTGGCCTGATCACCGATTTCACCCCGCTGTCGGGTGACCGCTGCTTCGGCGAAGACAATGCCATCGTCGGTGGCCTGGGTCGCTTCCGCGGCCAGTCGGTGATGGTGCTGGGCAATGAAAAGGGTCACGACACAGAAACCCGGCTCAAGCACAATTTCGGCATGGCCAAGCCCGAGGGCTATCGCAAGGCCAGGCGTTTGATGGAAATGGCCGACCATTTCCAGATCCCGGTGTTGACCCTGGTGGACACCGCCGGCGCCTATCCCGGCGTCGATGCCGAGGCGCGCGGTCAGGCCGAGGCCATTGCCCGCTCCATCGAAACCTGCCTGGATGTTCGCGTTCCCTTCGTCACCGCCATTATCGGCGAGGGCGGCTCGGGCGGGGCCATCGCCCTGGCCTCGGCCAATACGGTCTTGATGCTGGAACACGCCATCTATTCGGTGATCAGCCCGGAAGGCTGCGCCTCGATCCTGTGGCGCTCGGGCGAGAACGCCAAGGACGCCGCCGAGGCCCTGCGCCTGACCGCGCAAGACCTGCACAAGCTGGGTATCTGCGATGCAATCGTCGATGAGCCGCTGGGCGGGGCGCATCGCAACCGCGACCAGGTGATGCAGTCGCTGTCGGCGGCCCTGGACGGCGCTTTGCGCGACATGGCCGGCATCGAAGGCGGCGTGCTGCGGGCGCGGCGGCGGGAAAAATTCCTGGCCATGGGCCGGGGCGGTCTGGCCTGAACCCCCATCCCTGAACCCCGACGCAAGGTGACGCCATGAATGCGGTCCCCGAACTGGCGGTGGTCGTTCCGGTCAAGAACGAAGCCGACAACATCCTGCCGCTGGTGACGGAAATCCATGCCGCCCTCCATGGGGTGGTGGAATTCGAGATCATTTATGTGGATGACGGCTCCACCGATGCCACCGGGCAAAAACTGCTGGAGGCCAAGGGGCGTTTCCCGCAAGTGCGGTTTGTTCGGCATCGGGCCAGTTGCGGGCAAAGCCAAGCCATCGCCACCGCCGTCAAGCACGCCCGCGCGCCGCTGATCGCCATGCTCGACGGTGACGGACAGAACGATCCGGCGGATATTCCCAGCATGCTGGCCCGCTGGCGGGCCGAGCCGGAAGCCAGCCGCGAAAAGCTGCTGATCGCCGGCTGGCGCGCCAACCGCAAGGATACGTCGTCGCGGCGGTGGGCGTCGAAGGCGGCCAACGCCATCCGTGCCTGGGCGCTTCGCGACAACACCCCCGATACCGGTTGCGGCTCCAAGCTGTTTTCCCGTGCCTTGTTCCTGGACCTGCCGCGTTTCGATCATATGCACCGCTATTTGCCGGCGCTGACCATCCGGGCCGGCGGCACGGTGGAATCGGTGGTGGTCAACCACCGTCCGCGCGGGGCCGGCGCCTCCAATTACAGCAATCTGCGCCGCGCCCTGGTCGGTGTGCCCGATCTGTTGGGGGTGATGTGGCTGATGCGGCGGTCGCGCAATCCGGTCGTTGAAATCCCGCCACAATGAGCCAAGCCGTGACCGCCAAGCGCCATCCCCTGTTGGACCCCCGGGTGCTGATACGCGGTCTGGTCCTGATCGCCACCCTGGCCTTGATCGGTTTCCTGCTGGAAGGCATCGGTCTCAGGGCGCTTTTGGATTCGGCCTGGGTCGATACTGAAGTGCGCGGCAAGGGGCTGTGGGGCGAGGGCCTGTTTTTGTTGGTCGGCGCGGTGGTCATCGCCATCGGCCTGCCGCGGCAGATGGTGTGTTTCTTGGGCGGCTATGCCTTCGGCTTCTGGCTGGGGACTTTGCTGGCCTTGACCGCTACCCTGATGGGCTCCATGTCGGCCTTCTACTATGCCCGTTTCATGGGCCGCGACTTCCTGGCCCGGCGCTTCCCCGGCAAGATCAAGCGGCTGGATGATTTTTTGGCCGGCAACCCGCTGACCATGGCGCTGATCCTACGGCTGTCGCCCTTGTCCTATGGTCTGGCGGCCAATATCGGCGCCGGCGTATCGGGGGTGCGGGCGCTGCCGTTCTTCGCCGGTTCGGCCATCGGCTATCTGCCGCAAACCATCGTCTTCACCCTGCTGGGCGGCGGCATGCAATTAGACCCGGTCACCAACACCATTTTATCGGCGTTGCTGTTCGTGGTTTCCACCGTGTTGGGCCTGTGGTTGTGGCGACGCTATCGTGCGGCGCGCGGTCTGCCCGAGGATGAAGGCGACGAGGCATGATCAAGCGTTTGGCGGTGCTGTTGATGGCTGGTCTGGCCGTGGCGGCCTGCCAGAGTGCCGAACCGGCACAAAGCTCCGCCGCCGCGCCGGAAGAGCCGGTGCGCCCGGTTCTTTCGGCCTTGGAGCGATCCCGCCAGGATGCCAACCGCGACGACGTCATCGCCTCGATTTTGACCCGCAAATTGCGCGAGTTGGATGCCGGTTCTTATCGCGGCGTCACAATCGAGGTGTGGAGCGGGCGGGTGTTGCTGATGGGAGCGGTGATCAAGCCGGACCAGCGCCGTCGGGCCGAACAGAATGCGGCGGGGATTTCCGGCGTTACCCGCGTCATCAATGAACTGATCCTGGCCGAGGATCGGGCCTTGGACCTGTTCATCCCCGATCAGGCCAAGGAAGGCGCGGTGCGCCGTCATCTGGGGGTGGATGGCAAGGGCGGGCTGATCGTCCGCGTCGTCAACAACGTCGCCTTCCTGCTGGGCGGCGTCGCCGACCACGCCCAGGCCGAGTCCCTGCGGGCCGATGCCGGTGAAGTCGATGGCATCAAATGGGTGGTCGCCCATGTGGATGGCGGCACGTAGTTTCATCGGGAAAAGTGGGGCGGAATGTCGGGTGCGGACATACACGGGCCAAAGAGAAAATATCTGGCCGGATTGCCCATCGCCGCAATGGCCCTGGCCGCCCTCTATGTATTTGGGCTTCATCCCGCCAGCGGCATGAGCGGCGGCACCCTTTTCCTGCTCGTCGGCTGGGCCATCCCCAGCCTGTTGCCGTTGCTTCTGGCGCTGTGGGCTGCCTTGTCGTGTCGCTGTGGAGTGCTGCTACGTCTTGGCGCCTTCGCCCTTGTCCTGGTCCTGGCCAGCGTCAATACCCACTTGCCGGCCCTGGTCGGCCAGATATTGGCAACGAAGAACAGCGAGTGGCAGGTGGACCGCCAGGTGGAGCGGGACGACCGCTACTCCTTCGTCCAACAAGAGAACGCGCCGGTGCTTGCGCTTGCCCAACCCATCCTCCCCCGTGTGACCTGGCACGGCAGCGAGCGCTGCATGTGTCTTTATCTGCGCGGCAATGGTGATGCCCTTTACCGGGCCGGGCTTGACGATTTTTTTGGAAAATCCGCCCTTATAAATGTCGCGGATGGGTATGGATTACACTTCGAGGTGACCGCCAATCCGGACGAACGAACCGGCACCGTCACCGTGCAATTCCGTGATCAGCAGGGCATTGCCGCGACTTTTCGCCAGCACGGTATTCCCCTGATCCCTGCCCTCCAGGATCTCGGCGGCGACGGCTTGCGGGGCACGAATATCGCCACCCACGGTGTCGACTTGTTGTTGCACGACAATATCGTCTTGACGCTGCTCTCGTCCTGGTTGCCGTCTTATTTTGATCGACAGGGTTTTGCCGCTTTCATGGATGCGGCGACGGTATCGCCCCAATAAGCGCGGCATATCCCAAGCCAGAACGTGCGAAAGCCCGGGTTTCCCCGGGCTTTCGTCATTCAGGCGGTATCAGACGAACCTGACGTCCACCACTTCATAGGATTTCGAGCCGCCCGGCGTCGTCACCTCGACGGTGTCGCCGATATGCTTGCCGATCAGCGCCCGGGCCAGGGGTGAATGCACCGACATGCGGCCCGACTTGATGTCGGCCTCGTGGGCGCCGACGATGGTGTAGACCACCTCGTCGTCACTGTCTTCGTCCGCCAGGGTGACGGTGGCGCCGAAACGCACCTGATCCCCCGACATCAAGGCGATGTCGATGACCTGGGCGCGGCTGATGACATCTTCCAACTCGGCGACACGGCCTTCGATGAAGCTCTGACGCTCGCGGGCGGCGTGGTACTCGGCGTTTTCAGACAAATCGCCGTGCTCGCGCGCCTCGGCGATGGCCTTGATCACCGCCGGGCGTTCCACCGCCTTCAGGTTGCGCAATTCATCCTCCAGCGTGGTCAAGCCCGCCGGAGTCATCGGGATTTTTTCCATTCCTTCAAAGCCCCCGCATCAGAACGAGCTCTTAAAGTACGATTGCAGCGGCGCAACATCAAGCGCTCCGCGCTTCAAGGCGGCGATGGCCTTCACCGCTGCTTGCGCCCCGGCCACCGTGGTGAAGTGCGGGATGTTGGATTGCAAGGCCGAGCGGCGGATCGAGAACGAATCCTTGACCGCCTGGCTGCCCTCGGTGGTGTTGACCACCAACTGGATTTGGCCGTTGGTCATGGCGTCGACACAATGCGGGCGGCCTTCCAGCACCTTGTTGACCACCTGCACGGTACAGCCGGCCTCGCGCAGCGTCCGTGCCGTACCTTCGGTGGCCATCAGCTTGAAACCCATGTCCTGCAATTGCTGTCCCACCGCGACCATGGCCGGCTTGTCGCCCTCGCGCACCGAGATGAACACACAGCCTTCGGTCGGCAACACGGTGCCGGCGCCCAACTGGGCCTTGGCGAAAGCCAGGGCGAAATCCTTGTCGATGCCCATGACTTCGCCGGTGGACTTCATTTCCGGCCCCAACAGGATATCGACGCCGGGGAAACGGGCGAAGGGGAACACCGCTTCCTTCACCGCCACGTGATCCAGCTTTTCCTTCTTGATGTTGAAGCTGGCCAGGGTCTCGCCGGCCATGATGCGGGCGGCGATCTTGGCGATGGGGATGCCGGTGGCCTTGGCGACGAAAGGCACGGTCCGGCTGGCGCGCGGATTGACCTCCAGGATGTAGATCACTCCGTCCTGAACCGCGTATTGCACGTTCATCAGGCCGCGCACGTTGAGTGCCTTGGCCAAGGCGACGGTCTGACGCTCGAGCTCGGCGATGGTGTCGTCGTCGAGCGAATAGGGCGGCAACGAGCAGGCGGAATCGCCGGAATGGATGCCGGCTTCCTCGATGTGCTGCATGATGCCGGCGACGAAGACGTCGGTGCCGTCGGCCAGGGCGTCCACGTCCACCTCGATGGCGTTCTTCAGGTAGAAGTCGATCAGCACCGGGTCTTTGCCCGACACCACCACCGCTTCCTTCATGTAGCGTTCAAGCGCTTCATGGTCATAGACGATCTGCATGGCGCGACCGCCGAGGACGAAGCTGGGACGGATGACCACCGGATAGCCGATGCGGTCAGCCACCGCCTTGGCCTCGTCCAGCGACCGCGCCGTGCCGTTGGGCGGCTGCTTCAGGCCCAGGTCATGCAGCAGACCCTGGAAGCGTTCGCGGTCCTCGGCCAGATCGATGCTGTCGGGGCTGGTGCCCAAGATGGGGATGCCGGCATCTTCCAGCGCATGGGCCAGCTTCAGCGGCGTCTGGCCGCCAAACTGGACGATGCAGCCCAACACCCGGCCCTTGCTCTGTTCCTTGCGCACCAGTTCGATCACCGTTTCGGCGGTCAGCGGCTCGAAATACAGGCGGTCCGAGGTGTCGTAATCGGTGGAGACGGTTTCCGGGTTGCAATTGACCATGATGGTCTCTTTGCCGGCGTCATCGAGTGCATAGGCCGCGTGCACGCAGCAATAATCGAACTCGATGCCCTGGCCGATACGGTTGGGACCGCCGCCCAGGATGATCACCTTGTCGCGATCGGAAACGTCGGCCTCGCATTCGGCGGCGTTGATGCCATCGCCTTCGTAGCACGAATACATATAGGCGGTGGACGACGGGAACTCGGCGGCGCAGGTGTCGATGCGCTTGAACACCGGCTTGACGTTCAACACCTCGCGACGGAACGTGGTCTCGGTCAGGGTCTTGCCCGACAATTCCGACAGACGCTGATCGGAGAAGCCCATCTTCTTCAGGCGCAGCAGGCCCGGCGCGTCGATGGGCAGGCCCTTGGCCCGCACCTCTTCCTCGGCATCGACGATGCCCTTGATCTGCTCCAGGAACCACTTGTCATAAGAACAGGCGGCATGGATTTCATCCACGCTCAGACCCAGGCGGAAGGCCTGGGCGATGACCAGCAGGCGGTCATGACGCGGCGTTGCCAACGCCTTCTTCATGGCGTCCTTGCGGTCGGCGGCGGAGGCGCCGGGGATTTCCACCTCATTCATGCCGGTCAGGCCGGTTTCCATGGACCGCAGGCCCTTTTGCAGGCTCTCCTGGAAGGTGCGGCCAATGGCCATGGCCTCGCCCACCGACTTCATCGAGGTGGTCAGATTGGGGTCGGCACCAGGGAACTTCTCGAAGGTGAAGCGCGGAATCTTGGTGACGACATAATCGATGGTCGGCTCGAAACTGGCCGGGGTCACCCCGGTGATGTCGTTGGCCAACTCGTCCAGCGTATAGCCGACGGCCAGCTTGGCGGCGACCTTGGCGATGGGGAAGCCGGTGGCCTTGGAGGCGAGGGCCGAGGACCGCGACACCCGCGGGTTCATCTCGATCACCGTCATGCGACCGTTCTTGGGGTTGACGGCGAACTGGACGTTGGAGCCGCCGGTATCGACGCCGATCTCGCGCAGCACCGCCAAAGAGGCGTTGCGCATGATCTGATATTCCTTGTCGGTCAGGGTCAGGGCCGGGGCGACGGTGATCGAGTCACCGGTGTGCACGCCCATGGGATCGACGTTCTCGATGGAGCAGATGATGATGCAGTTGTCCTTCTTGTCGCGGACAACTTCCATCTCATACTCTTTCCAGCCCAGCACCGATTCTTCCACCAGCACTTCGTGCACGGGGGAAGCGGCCAGACCGCCGGAAACGATGTTTTCGTATTCCTCGATGTTATAGGCGATGCCGCCGCCGGTGCCGGCCAGGGTGAAGCTGGGGCGGATGATCGCCGGCAGACCGACGAAATCCAGCGATTCGCGCGCTTCCTGAAGCGTGCGGACGACGCGGGACTTGGGGCTGTCCAGGCCGATCTTGTCCATGGCGTCGCGGAACAGCAGACGGTCTTCCGCCTTGGCGATGACATCGCGCTTGGCGGCGATCATCTCGACGCCGTACTTTTCCAAGGTGCCGTCATCGGCCAGCTTCATGGCGGTGTTGAGCGCCGTTTGCCCGCCCATGGTCGGCAGCAGGGCGTCGGGGCGTTCCTTGGCGATGATCTTGGCGACCACTTCAGGCGTGATCGGCTCGATATAGGTGGCGTCGGCCAGACCGGGATCGGTCATGATGGTGGCCGGGTTCGAGTTGACCAGGATGACCCGGTAGCCCTCTTCCTTCAGCGCCTTGCACGCCTGCACGCCCGAGTAATCGAACTCGCACGCCTGACCGATGACGATGGGACCGGCACCGATGATCAGGATGGATTTGATGTCTGTACGTTTGGGCATGGCGGGCGCTTTCACAAGAACTTTTTGATTCAGACACGGATGGACACGGATAAACACGGATAAAAGCAGATATTTTTATTTGATCTGTGTTTATCCGTGTCCATCCGTGTCAAAAATTCCCTACTTCGACTGGGCGATCAGATCCACGAACCGGTCGAACAGATAATGGCTATCCATCGGCCCGGGGCTGGCTTCCGGGTGGTATTGCACCGAAAACACCGGCTTGCCCTTGGCCTTGATGCCCTCCACCGACTTGTCGAACAGCGACCGGTGGGTGACTTCCACATCCGCCGGCAACGAACTTTCATCGACGACGAAGCCATGGTTCTGGCTGGTGATCTCGACCTTGCCGGTTTCCAGATCCTTGACCGGATGGTTGGCGCCGCGATGGCCGGTATCCATCTTGAAGGTCTTGGCCCCCAAGGCCAGCGACAGCATCTGGTGCCCCAGGCAAATGCCGAACAGCGGCTTGCCCGAGGCGATGATTCCTTGGATCATCGGCACCGCGTAAACGCCGGTGGCCGCCGGGTCGCCAGGGCCGTTGGACAGGAAGACGCCATCGGGCTGGTGACGCAAAACGTCCTCGGCCGTCGATTTGGCCGGCAGCACGGTGACCTTGCAGCCGGCGCTGGCCAGACAGCGCAGGATGTTGCGCTTGGCGCCGTAATCGATGGCGACCACGTGGTATTTGGGCTCAGCCTGCTTGCCGTACCCTTGCTCCAGCGACCATTCGGTCTCGTCCCAGGCATAGGCTTGGGTGCACGACACATCGAGCGCCAGATCCATGCCCTCCAGGCCGGGCCAGGCCTTGGCCATTTGCCACGCGGCCTTCAGGTCCACAGCGCCGTCCTCGGCGTGGACGACGACGCCGTTGGGGGCGCCCAGGTCGCGGATGCGCCGGGTCAGGGCGCGGGTGTCGATGCCCGACAGGCCGATCAGGTTATGGGACTTGGCCCAGGCATCCAGGTGTTTGGCCGAGCGCCAGTTGGCCGGGTCGGTGATGTCGGCGCGCACGATCAGGCCGCGCGCGGCGGGGGTCACCGTCTCGATGTCTTCCACATTGGTGCCGACATTGCCGATATGGGGGAAGGTGAAGGTGATGATCTGGCCGGCATAAGACGGATCGGTCAGGGTTTCCTGATAGCCGGTCATGGCGGTGTTGAACACCACCTCGCCCACCGATTGGCCGGTGGCGCCGAAGCCCTTGCCCCACAGCACGGTGCCGTCGGCCAGGACCAGGGCGGCGGTGGCGCCCGGCGGACGCGGGATGTCGAAGGCGGGCTCCGCGGCGTGGTTCGGCATGATGGTCCTTTTTAATCGCGTGTCGTCCCGGGGGTGGGAACGAGGGTGTCTATAATATGCGTGTGGCGCACACGAACGCGAGAACTCACCTTGATCTGACAGGCGATGTTCCCGGGCGGGGCCACGTTGGCCCAAGATGCGGCAGGCAAACGGGCGCTTCTTATCGAAATCCGCGCATTCCGTCAAGCTTTCCGCAGGGTAAAACAAAACGTAAGAAATTCAACCCGGTAATGCGCGACAGAGTCGTTGCCTTAATGGGGGATTCCAGATAGCCTACTCGCTTTCCCGCGACCGGGGGGAAACGGGATATCTGGGGAGGTTCCATGCTGCGTCCGCAGCTCAACGACGCTTTGAAGACCGCCATGCTGTCCAAGGACAGCCGTGTGGTATCCACCGTTCGCCTGATTCTCGCGGCTCTCAAAGACCGTGACATCGCCGCCCGCTCCAGGGGCGTGATGGATGGCATCAGCGATGACGAAATCCTGCAGATGCTGCAATCCATGATCAAGCAGCGCCGCGAAAGCATCTCGCTTTACGAACAAGGCGGGCGGCTGGAGCTGGCGCAGCAGGAACAGGATGAAATCGCCATCATCGAACGGTTCCTGCCGCGTCAGTTGAACGAGGCGGAAATGACCGAGGCGGTGTCCGCCGTCATCGCCGAATTGGGTGCGGGCGGCATCAAGGATATGGGCCGGGTGATGGCCTCGCTCAAGGAACGCCACGCCGGCACCATGGATTTCACCAAGGCCAGCGCCCTGACCAAAAAGCTGCTGGGCGGCTGATCCGCTGAAACAAAGGGTAGGGCAAAATGGCCTTCCCGCCCCAATTTCTCGACGAATTGCGCGCCCGCGCCTCGCTGGTGGGGGTGGTGGCCCGTCGTGTCAAATTGACCAAGAAGGGGCGGGAATTCCAGGGCCTGTGTCCGTTCCACAACGAAAAAAGCCCCAGCTTCACCGTCAACGAGGAAAAGGGCTTTTTCCATTGCTTCGGCTGTGGTGCTCATGGCGATGCCATCGGCTTCGAGATGCGCGCCCACCATCTGTCGTTCACCGAGGCGGTGGAGCGGCTGGCCTCGGAATGCGGCCTGGAGGTGCCCAAGGCGACGCCGGAAGAACGCCGGGTCGAGGCCCGGCGCGCCTCTCTGCACGACGCCATGGAATCGGCCTGCCAGTTCTATGAAAAGCACTTGCGCGGGCCGGCGGGACGCGAAGGGCTGGCATATTTGCGTGGGCGCGGCCTCAGCGACGACACCATCGCCCGCTTCCGCCTGGGCTGGTCGCCGGACTCGCGCGAGGCACTGAAAACCGCGCTGATGAGCGATGCCTGCCCGGAAGCGCAATTGATCGAGGTCGGACTTTTAAAAAAGCCGGATAACGGCGGCGCCAGCTTCGACTTTTTCCGGGGCCGGGTGATGTTTCCGGTCACCGACCGTCGCGGTCGGGTGATCGCCTTCGGCGCCCGCACCTTGGGCGACGGCCAGCCCAAATACCTGAATTCGCCCGATACCCCTTTGTTCCACAAGGGCGCCACCTTGTACGGGCTGGCGATAGCCCGCGAAACCGCGCGGGAACGCAATGTGGTGATGGCGGCGGAAGGCTATATGGACGTTATCGCCCTGCATCAGGCCGGCTTCACCTTTGCCGTCGCCCCCCTGGGCACCGCCCTGACCGAGGCGCAGATCGAGGAAATGTGGCGTCTGGCCGACGAGCCGATCCTGTGTTTCGACGGTGACAATGCCGGCCAGCGGGCCATGGCGCGGGCGGCGGAACGCGGTCTGCCCATCTGCAAGCCGGGTAAGTCGTTGCGCTTCGCCACTTTGCCGGCGCCGGAAGACCCGGATTCCTTGATCAAGGCCAAGGGGCCGGCGGCCATGCAAGCGGTGCTGGACGCTGCCCAGCCGCTGGTCGATGTAGTGTGGCGACTTTCCACCGACAACCGCCCCACCGACACCCCAGAGCGCCGCGCCGCCTTGGAGAAGGAACTGAAGGACAAGGCCTTCGCCATCACCGACGAAACCGTGCGCTGGCAATATCTGTCGGTGTTCCGCGACAAGATGCGGGCCTTGACCCGCCCGGCCTGGGTGCCATCCCAGGGGAAGGGCGGCTTCGGCGGTCAGGGGCGCCGCGCCGATTTCAAGCGCCGCCCCGGCGATCCGCCGCTGCGCGGCCCCGATGGCCGTCTGCCCGGCGCCGGCAAGCCGCCGCCGCCGCAGGTAGATGACGCGGTGTGGTTGCGCCGGGCCGAGGCCAAGCTGCTGTCGCTGCTGATCTGCCATCCGCCGCTACTGGAACAGGTTTTCGAGAGCCTGGGCGAAGTGGGGTTTTCCGATAAGAACCTTGACAATCTGAGACGCGGGATTCTAAAGCACCTGCAATCTATTCATGACCTTGACTCGGACCAGTTGTGCGCCCACTTATGCGCTGATGGTCTGGGCCAGGGTCTCGACGCCTTGATGGGTACCGACGAATTCAAGATCGGGCGTGTAGAGACGATTATCGAGGCTAGGCAGCACTGGGACCGTCATTTCAAGCGCTATGCCTGGAAACGCGGGCTGTCCGATGACATCGGACACGCGGCCCAACAATTGGCGGAACAGATGTCGGCGGATGTTTTCGACCGTTTCGCCGCGTTGAAAGAAGTGGGCCGGGCCATCGCCAAGGACGACGATGACGACACCGGCCCCGAGTTCTGATACTTTCTTGCCCCGCGCCCCATCCCAAGGGGGGAATGGCCGCGGGCTTTGCGCATTAGGAGCATCGGGTTAATGGCGACCAAAACGCAGAATACGGCGGAAGTCAACGAGAGCCAGGAAGAGAACCTGGACGGTCCGCTGCTCGACGCCCTGGGCGTCGCCGTCAAGAAGATGGTCACCCGTGGCCGCGAGCGCGGCTATGTGACCTATGACGAGCTGAACGCCGCCCTGCCGCCGGATGAAGTGTCGTCGGAACAGATCGAAGACACCATGGCCATGCTGTCCGAAATGGGCATCAACGTGGTGGAAAGCGAAGAAACCGACGAAGCCGCCGCCGTCGAGACCGAGGAAGAGGAAGCCGAACCCAGCTCGGGCGCCGGCAACGTCGACGAAGAGGATCTGGGCCGCACCGACGACCCCGTGCGCATGTATCTGCGCGAGATGGGTTCGGTCGAACTGCTGTCGCGCGAGGGCGAAATCGCCATCGCCAAGCGCATCGAGGCCGGCCGCGAGATGATGATCGGCGGCATCTGCGAAAGCCCGCTGACCATCCGCGCCATCATCGAATGGCACGACGCCCTGCAAAACGGCCGCATGCTGCTGCGCGACATCATCGATCTGGACGCCACCTATGGCTCCGGCCCCGGCGGTGAATTGTCGGAAGAGGAAATGGAAGCCGGCCCGGCCGAGGAAGAGCCGGCCGCCGCCCCCGCCGAAGGCGAGGAAGGGGCCGAACCGCGCGACCCCAACGCCCCCGAGGGCGAAGTGGAAGGCGAGGGTGACGGCGAAGGCGAGGACAATTCCATCTCGCTGGCGGCCATGGAAGCCCAGCTGATGCCGCAGGTTCTGGAAACCTTCGAGGCCATTGCCGCCAATTTCCTGCGCATGGAAAAGCTGCAGAAGGACCGCATGGCCGCCCTGTCCAAGGGCGACACCGTGTCGGCGGCGACGGAAAAGAAGTACGACAAGCTGAAGGCGGAAATGGTCCGTCTGATGGAAGACGTGCATCTGAACAACGCCCGCATCGAGCAGTTGGTCGATCACATGAACGGCCTGAACAAGCGGCTGATGGGCTTTGAAGGCCGTCTGCTGCGTCTGGCCGAATCGTGCAAGGTCAAGCGCCAGGACTTTCTCGACAGCTATTTCGGCTCGGAACTGGACCCCAACTGGCTGGAAACCGTGGCGGTCAAGTCCAAGCACTGGAAGGACTTCTCGGAAAAGCACCGCCGTGATGTGGGCGATATCCGCACCCAGATCGGCGTGGTCTCGGGTGAGGCCGGCCTGCCCATCACCGAATTCCGCCGCATCATCCAGACGGTGCAGCGCGGCGAGCGCGAGGCCAGCAAGGCCAAGAAGGAAATGATCGAGGCCAATCTGCGTCTGGTCATTTCCATCGCCAAGAAATACACCAATCGCGGCCTGCAATTCCTCGATCTGATCCAGGAAGGCAATATCGGCCTGATGAAGGCGGTGGATAAGTTCGAATACCGGCGCGGCTACAAGTTCTCGACCTATGCCACCTGGTGGATCCGGCAGGCCATCACCCGGTCCATCGCCGATCAGGCGCGGACCATCCGCATTCCCGTGCACATGATCGAAACCATCAACAAGCTGGTGCGCACCAGCCGCCAGATGCTGCACGAGATCGGGCGCGAGCCGACGCCGGAAGAGCTGGCGGAAAAGCTCAGCATGCCTTTGGAAAAAGTGCGCAAGGTGCTGAAGATCGCCAAGGAGCCGATCTCCCTGGAAACCCCCATCGGCGACGAGGAAGACAGCCATCTGGGCGACTTCATCGAGGACAAGAACGCGGTTCTGCCGCTGGACGCGGCCATCCAGGCCAATTTGCGTGAAACCACCACCCGGGTGCTGGCCAGCCTGACCCCGCGTGAGGAACGCGTGCTGCGCATGCGTTTCGGCATCGGCATGAACACCGACCACACCTTGGAAGAGGTGGGCCAGCAGTTCAGTGTAACGCGCGAACGTATCCGCCAGATCGAGGCCAAGGCGCTGAGGAAGCTGAAGCATCCGTCGCGCTCGCGCAAGCTGCGCAGCTTTCTCGACACCTAGAGTTAATTGCGGTATCAAAATCCCCCCGGCCCGCAAGGCGGCGGGGGGATTTTTTAGGTGGGGCCTGTAGCTCAATGGTTAGAGCCGGCCGCTCATAACGGTCTGGTTGCAGGTTCGAGTCCTGCCGGGCCCACCAATCTCCCCCTCAGCCCGCAGAATTCCTGAATCCGCACCACCCCATTCCATTTAATATACCACCCCGGTCAGATACAGCCCGTCCGGCGGTGCGGTGGGGCCGGCGGCGGCGCGGTCGCGGGCTTCCAGCGCGGCTTTTACCCGGTCCGGGTGCCATTTGCCTTCCCCCACCAGTTTCAGCGTGCCGACCATGTTGCGGACCTGATGGTGCAGGAACGACCGCGCCTCGGCGACGATGCGGATTTCCTCGTCGGTCCGGGTCACCTGCAACAGGTCCAGGGTCTTGTCGGGGCTTTGCGCCTGACAGGCGGCGGCGCGGAAACTGGTGAAGTCGTGGCGGCCCAACAGGTGTCGGGCGGCTGCCTGCATGGCCTCGGCGTCCAGCGGCACGGACACCCACCAGACCCGCTCGCGCTCGATGGCCACCGGCGCCCGACGGTTGACGATGCGGTACAGATACGACCGGCCAAGGGCGGAAAAGCGGGCGTGGAAGTCGTCGGGCACGATTTCCACCGTCCGCACGGCGATGGGGTGCGGCTTCAGGTGATAATTAAGCGCGCCTTGCACCCGCTCGGCGCTGACCTCGCGGTCGAGGTCGAAATGGATGACCTGACCGGTGGCATGGACGCCGGCATCGGTGCGTCCGGCGGCGGTGACGGTGGTCTCGAGTCCGCAGAAGCGGAAGATGGCCGCTTCCAGTTCACCTTGCACGCTGATGCCGTTGTCCTGGCGCTGCCAGCCGACAAAAGGGGTGCCGTGATATTCGATCCGAAGCTTGAAGCGCGGCATGGTCGGCGGCTTATAACGGGCGACCGCGCGGGGCGAAGCCGCTCTGACCGCGCATTTCGCGCTCGTATTCCAACGACCAGCGCACATTGGGATAGGCCAGATCTTCCCACGGAATCTCTTCCCAGGGCACCAGCATGACCTCCAGGCTTTCGGGGCCGGCGGCGAAATCGGGGGTCAGCATGCGGGCGCGATAGATCATGTGCACCTGGCTGATTTCCGGGATGGAATAGATGGCCAGCAGGGCGTCGATCTCGGCCCGCACCCCGGCTTCTTCCCAGACTTCGCGCAAGGCGCCCTGCTCGGTGGTTTCGTGCAGTTCCATATAGCCCACCGGCATGGTCCAGAACCCCACGCGCGGCTCTATGGCACGGCGGCACAGCAGGTAGCGGTCTTCCCAGGTGCAGACGGCGCCGACGATGACCTTGGGGTTTTCATAGACGACAAAGCCGCAATCGCCGCAAACCAAACGTTCGCGGTCGTCGCCTTCCGGCTTCATTCTGAGATTGGGGCCTTGCAGTCGCATGTCGGCAGTCTGAACAAGCCCAAGCAAACGCGCAAGAGCTATACCAGGATGTCCAGATAGGTTCCGCGCCGGGCTTGGCGGTCCAGCTGATCCAGCGGAAAGTCGGCGGGCAGGATGCGGTTGCCCGGCTTGCCGCCGATGCCGCCACGGACGCCGGTGGATACCGGGGCGCCGGCCATGGGCACCTCGCGGCTGCCCGCGCCCAGGCCCATGGCCTGCCTCAGGCTGTCCAACCCACCGGTGGACGAGGATATGCGTAAATCGTCGGCCATTGATCCAATCCGTGCCAAGCGGTCCAGTATAACACAGCCACCTGTTAGCAATCCATGAATGCGGGCCGCCATTGACCAAAGGGGCGGGTCACCCCACTATATAAAAATAATCTAATAAACAGGAGGAATCGCGTCATGCCCCATTTGCAGGTTAATGGTGAGGCCGTGGAAGTCAGCGAGGCCGGCTGGCTGGAGGATTGCCGGGTGTGGAACGAGGAGATCGCCAAGGCCATCGCCCAGGCCGAAGGGGTGACGCTGACCGACGAACATTGGGATGTCATCCGCGAGGCGCGGGCTTATTTCGAGGAATACGGACTGGTGGCCGAACAGCGGATATTCATGAAGCTGATGAAGGAGAAATTCGGCCCCGATCGCGCCACGCAGCAATATCTGTATCAGCTGTTTCCGCACGGCCCCTTGAAGCAAGGCAATAAAATCGCCGGCCTGCCCCGACCAAAGGGATGTTCCTGAGTACTTATGCTTGCCGGTGACTGACGGTTCGGGCTAAATGGCGATATGGACAGCCGCCAACCAAGCCCGGCCGTTGGGCCCGCGCAGCCGCGCGACCTTGCCACCCATTTCATGGAATGTGGGGCGCTCAACACCAATTTGACCTTGGCTCCGGGCGAGCGCATGGTCATTACCGACGATTTCCTCGGCGGCCAAGTGGCTGATCTGACGGCCATTTCCATGGCCGCCATCGTCGCCCGTGACGGCATGGTGGCCAAGGCCGCCATCCTGCCCTTGGGTCTGGCCGCGAGCAGGCTGAAGGCATCCGAGCGGGTCAAGTACGAACGTCTGTTCGCCCTGATCGAGGAAACCGCCTTCGATTCGGGGGCGCGCGAATCAGCCGAGGCGCTGATCCATGCCAAGTTCCGCGACAACCAGATCAAGGATCTGGCGGCGGAGTTGGGCGGTACGGTAGGGCCGGCGCGTCAGCGCTACAAGGCCTTCCTCGACGTGGTCAAGCTGCTGGCCGAGCGTAAGATTTCCGAGGCGCTGTTTCTGGACGAGTTCATGGACTTCACCCGCACGGTGGCCGGCAAGCTGGATTTCGGCATCTATTCCATGTGCCTGGATCGCCTGTTCGCCTCGGAACGCATTCCGCTGCTGGTCAAGGCCTCGCTTTTGCGCGAAATCTGCAAGTATCCGCCGCTGATCCGCAAGGAACTGATCACCAACCTGCTGGCGGCCCCCAAGGCCGATGAGGAACTGGTGCGCTACGCCCGTGAGGAAGCCGCCAATGTGCTGACCCGTGAGCAATTGACGGAAATCTTTCTGTTCACCACCTTGAAACGGGCCTGGGCGGCGCAAAAAGAACGCCTGCGTCCGGTTTAATCCCAAGACTTTCCGAGGTTCGCCCCATGCATGCCGTGGTCTGCCCCCAATTTGGCGCCGCGCTGGAACTGCGCGAGTTGCCCCCGCTGTCCCTGGCCGCCCATCAGGTACGCATCCGGGTCGCCGCCGCCGGGGTCAATTTCGCCGATTCCCTATTCATCCAAGGCAAATACCAGGAAAAGGTGGCGCCGCCCTTGGTGCCGGGCATGGAACTGGCCGGAACGGTGGAGCAAGTGGGCGCCGATGTCACCGAACTGGCGGTGGGTGACCGGGTCATGGCCAATGTCACCGGCGGCGGCTTCGCCAGCGAGGCGGTGGCCGATTGGACCGATGTCCACAAAATCCCCGATGCCATGGATTTCGTCACCGCCGCTGCCTTTCCGGTGGCTTACGGCACTTCGCATTTGGGTTTGCTGAAAGCGGCCTTGCGTCCGGGCGAGGTGCTGGTGGTGCATGGCGCTGCCGGCGGCGTCGGCTTGACGGCGGTGGAAATCGGTGCCGCCATGGGCGCCACGGTCATCGCCACCGCGGGTGGCGCGGAAAAAGTGCAAATCGCCCTCGATCACGGCGCCCATCACGGCATTGATTACAAGGCCGAGGACGTGCGGGCCAAGGTCAAGGAACTGACCGGCGGGCGCGGCGCCGATGTGGTTTACGATCCGGTCGGCGGTGAAATCTTCGACGCCAGTTTGCGCAGCATCGCCCCCGATGGCCGTATCCTGGTCATCGGCTTCGCCTCGGGCAACGTGCCGCAGATTCCGGCCAATCATCTGCTGGTCAAGAACGTCACGGTGATCGGCTATTGGTGGGGCGCCTATCGCAAGCTCAATCCCCTGCTGGTGCGGCAAAGCATGAATGATGCACTGGACATGTGGGCGCAGGGCAAGCTGCACCCCCATGTCAGCCAGACCCTGCCGCTGGCCCAGGCGAGCGAGGCGTTGGCCTTGCTGAAATCCCGCGCGGTCAGCGGCAAGCTGGTGCTGACCATCTAGCCGCGAACACAGCGGGCGAAATTGTTGATACGCAGCACGTCGCCTTGCGGGCCTGCCCCCTTGGGCAGGCGGGATTCGTCGCCGGCCTTGGGGCTGGACCGTTGCGCTCCGGCACCGTGCACGTCGGTCAGGACCATGGGGCCGGTTTGTTGCGGCCCCATGCCCACGCCGCCCATTCCCCCGCCGGGCGGCGGGCCGCCCATTCCACCACCAGGCGGACCGCCCATGCGCCCGCCGCCGCCCAAATATCCCTGGGCCTTGCCAAAGGCGAAATAGACGGCGAAATCGCCGGGGCGGCGTCCGTCCAGATGGCTGGTGGAGGACCAGAAATAGGGCCAATCGAGCCGACCTTCCTCGTCCCTGATACGGGTGATGGCAAAAATCGGATCGATGGCCGCCGAGTTGGTGGCAGCGGGGGCGCGGGAATAATCGACGATGCTGTGCAATTCCTTGGCATTGGGCAAACGCCAGTCGTCGTGTCCGGCCAGCCTCAATCCCTCGCACCAAGCCAGGGCCGCGGCCCAATCAAGGCCGCGTCCACTATCGGCCTTGCTCCAGGTCAGGCCGGTGGCGCGGTCGGTAATGCTACCGTCCTTATTGTCGGTGAAGTCGTTCTTGCCGTAATCGGGATTGCCGCGCACCAGCCGTAAGTACCATTGCCGATTGCCGGGGCCGCCATCCTGGGGATAGCCTTTGATACGGCCATCGGCGAAGTTGACGCCGAAAAAGGCGCGATCGCGCCCCATCACCGTCCCCAGATAGGCGGTGGCGCTGATGTATTGGGCGTCGATGAAGCGCCCGACACGGGGATATTCAAAACGGAACGCTGTCGTGTCCAGGTAGGGCCGGGCGTCGGCGGGGGCGCCGGTCTGCGACGGCCCGGCGCTGCCGGTGGCGCCGGAAAAATCCATCAACGAATAAAGTTCCTTGATGGTCGGCACTCGCCAATCGGCATGACCGCCGGTGCGTGCCGCCGCCGCCAGCGCCGGCGCCTGAGCCCAGGCGGCGCGGCTGAAATCCTGCTGCCACATCAGGCCGGTGACCAGATCGCTGACGGTGCCGTCGCCATTGTCGTCATAGCGGGGCTGGCGACCGGCATAGGCGGCATCCTGCCCCGCCGGGCCGCCGGCGCAACCGGGGCGACCATTCTGGTCATAGCATTGGCGTTGGTTGGTATCGACCGGAGGGGAGGAAAGCTGTCCGGCCCAGGCGGGAAACGCCGCCAGGGCCGCCGCCAGCGCGATACACTGTCTCATGGTTCGGCCCTCGCTTTTTCGTCTTTCAGGTAAGTGAAATGGTCAACCCAAGCACGCATTTTGCAAATGGGTATTTTCTTGCCACCTATTTATGACGTATGCATTATATGTGCACTGCAACCGACACCGCCAGTCGCCGAACGGAAAGGGAAAAGGGAATGTCTGTTCTTGAGTGGCATGCCGGCTTGAACGTTGGTGTTGGTTTCATGGATGACGACCACGAGGTCGCCGCCGCCCAGATCAACGCCATGGCCGAAGCCGCGCTGCCCGCGCGCCTGGATGTGCTGCGCCAGTTCATCGACCATTGCCGCCATCACTTCGCCCGCGAAGAGGCGATGATGCAAAAGACCGGCTTTTTCGCCATGGGCTGTCACCAGGGCGAGCACGAACGGGTGCTGGCTGAACTGGGAACAGTGCTGGCCAGGCTGGAAGCCGGCGATGCCCAGGATGGTTATTTCACCAAATCACTGCCGGAATGGCTGATGATCCATCGCAACACCATGGATTTCGTCACCGCCCAATTCGCCCAGCAGGCGGGCTTCCAGGCGGCCTGACCACCGTGACGGCCAAGGGCGGCGACAACGCCGCCCTTGCGCCCACGCCCTGCTGTGGTTAGGTTTCCATCGAAACGCAAACCATCAAGGCCGGCGCCCCATGGACATCATCCTGGAACCTTTGTTGACGGTGATTTATTTCGCCCTCGAGTTCTATTGGTATGTGGTCCTGGCCACCGTCATCTTTTCGTGGCTGCTGGCGTTCGGCGTCATCAACACCTACAACCACGCGGTCCGCACCATCGGCGACGTGCTGGCACGGCTGACCGAGCCGGCGCTCAAGCCGCTGCGCCGCTGGCTGCCCGATGTGGGCGCCGTCGATCTGTCGCCCATCGCTTTGTGGCTGATCATCTTGTTCCTGCAAATGGTGGTGAAGAAACTGCTGTTGGCGGTTCAGGGCTTTTGAGCCAAGTCCCCTACAGCGTCACCGCCCAGGGCCTGCGTGTCTTTATCCGCCTGACCCCCAAAGGATCACGCAACAAGATCGACGGCCTGGCCGCCGAGGCTGATGGCGGAATGGTGCTGAAGGCGTCGGTAACGGCGGTGCCCGAGGACGGCAAGGCCAATGCCGCGCTGATCAAGATGCTGGCCAAGGAATGGCGGGTGGCGAAATCGGATTTCGAGATCGTCGCCGGCGCCACCGACCGCCGCAAGACCGTGTTGATATCCGGCGACGGGGCCGAAATGGCCGCCCGCCTTGACCAATGGATGGCGAAACGATCATGACCCAGGCCAAGCTTATCGACGGCAACGCCTTTTCCGCCAATCTGCGCGAGGAAATCACCGCCCGCGTGCATGAGATCCGCGATTTCCACCACGTCACCCCCGGTCTGGCGGTGGTACTGGTGGGCGAGGACCCGGCCAGCCAGGTCTATGTGCGCAACAAGAACAAGCGCGCCGCCGAATGCGGCATGAAGTCGTTCGAGCACGTGCTGCCGGCGGATACCAGCGAACACCACCTGCTCAACCTGATCGAGGGTCTGAACGATGACCCCGAGGTTCACGGCATCCTGGTGCAATTGCCACTGCCCAAGCACATCGACGCGCAAAAGGTGATCGAGACCATCCGCCCCGATAAGGACGTGGACGGCTTCCACCCGTGGAACGTCGGCATGCTGGCTTCGGGCGGCATCGGCATGATTCCGTGCACGCCATTGGGCTCGCTGATGATGCTGCGCGACCATCTGGGGCCGTTGACCGGGCTCAAGGCCATCGTCGTCGGGCGCTCTAATATCGTCGGCAAGCCCATGGCCCATCTGCTGATCCGCGAAAGCTGCACCGTGACCATCGCCCATTCGCAAACCCGCGACCTGCCCGCCGAAGTGCGTGCCGCCGACATCGTCGTCGCCGCCGTCGGTCGCCCCGAGATGATCCGGGGCGACTGGATCAAGCCCGGCGCCACGGTGATCGATGTCGGCATCAACCGCATCGGCCTGCCCGACGGCAAGTCCAAGCTGGTGGGCGACGTCAAGTTCGACGAGGCGGTCAAGGTGGCCGGGGCCATCACCCCGGTGCCCGGCGGTGTCGGCCCCATGACCATCGCCTGCCTGCTGCGCAACACCCTGACGGCGGCGGCGCGGCTGCACCGTCTGGACATCCCCGAGGCCAATCCCTGGAACTAGGGCTCGCCCATCTGGCCCTGGCGGTGCTGGTCTTCCTGGTCAGCCACCGCCTGACCAACCATCCCGGCTTACGCCGCCGGGCCGAGGCCCTTTTGGGCGGTGTCGCCGGTTTTTCCATCGCCTATTCCGTCCTGTCGCTGGCCTTGCTGGCGTGGATCATCGTCGCCTATCAGGCCGCCCCCACCGTTTTGCTGTGGGAACAGGCGCCGTGGATGCGTTGGGTGCCGCCCATCCTCATGCTGCCCGCCTGCCTGTTGCTGGCGGCGGGGATGACCAGTCCCAACCCGTTTTCCATCGGGCCGGGCAAGCGCGGGTATGATCCCGCCCATCCCGGCCTGCTGCGCCTGACCCGCCACCCCATCCTGTGGGGGCTGGCTTTGTGGGCCGGCGCCCATATGGTGCCCAATGGCGACGTGGCGGCATTGATGATCTTCGCCCCGCTGCTGCTGCTGGCTGTGCTCGGCCCGCGTCTGCTCGACGCCAAGCGTCGGCGGGTCTTGGCCGATTGGGACCGATTGTCAGCGTTGACGGCGAAACTTCATCCGGCCCTGCTGGTGGAAATGGGCTGGCTGCGGCCTTTGGCCGGATTGGCGCTCTATGCGCTGCTGCTCTGGCTGCATGCGCCGGTCATCGGGGCGTCGCCGTTGCCTTGAGGGGCATTTACCCCTAATGTCCGCACCATCATGACCGCTCTCATCTATCATATGTGCCGGGCCGAGGAATGGCAGGCCGCCCAGGCTTCCGGGCTTTATTCCGGCTCGTCCCAGGACGTGGCCGACGGTTTCATCCATTTTTCCACCGCTGAACAGGTGGTCGAAAGCGCCGCCAAGCACCGCGCCGGGCAAGCCGGCTTGCTGTTGCTCGCCGTCGAGGCGGTGGCCTTGGGCGATGCGCTCAAATGGGAGCCCTCGCGCGGCGGTCAGCTGTTTCCGCATCTTTATGGGCCGCTGCCGGTGGGCGCGGTCCGTTCGGCCCGAACGCTGCCTTTGGGCGCCGACGGCCTGCATCTTTTCCCTGCCTTCGAGGACTGACATGGCCGATCTTTATTCCCTGGTGGGGCCGCTGTTGCGCAAGCTCGACCCCGAACAGGCCCATGGCCTGACCATCCGCGCCTTGAAATCGGGGCTGGTGCCGGGGCGTCGTGCCGTCTCTCATGCCAGCCTGGAACAGACCCTGTGGGGGCTGCGTTTCCCCAATCCGGTCGGCCTTGCCGCCGGTTTCGACAAGAACGCCGAGGTGCCCGATGCCATGCTGGGTCAGGGCTTCGGCTTTGTCGAGATCGGCTCGGTGACGCCCCGGCCGCAGCCGGGCAACCCCAAGCCGCGCATGTTCCGGCTGACCGAGGATCTGGCGGTGATCAACCGCATGGGCTTCAACAATGAAGGCCTTGACGCGGTGGCGGCACGCCTGCAACAGCGTCCGCGCGTCGGCATCGTCGGCGCCAATCTGGGTAAGAACAAGGAGACCGAGGACGCCGCCTCCGATTACGAAAAAGGCGCGTCACGGCTGGCGGCCTATTGCGATTACATGGTCATCAACGTGTCGTCGCCCAACACGCCGGGCTTGCGCGCCTTGCAGGGCCGCGACCAGTTGGAGGGTTTGGTGGGGCGTACCCGCACCGCCCTTGATCTGGCCAGCGAGGGGGCCAAGCGCCCGCCGCTGTTGCTGAAGATCGCCCCCGATCTCAACGACGAGGATTTGGCCGACATCGCCGCCGTTTCCGTCGCCGGCAGCCTGGATGGGCTGATCGTCTCCAACACCACCATCGCCCGGCCCGACAGCTTGCAAAGCCCGCAGGCCAAGGAAACCGGCGGCCTGTCTGGTGCGCCCCTGTTGGCACCGTCCACCGCCGTGCTCTCCCGCATGTATGCGCTGACCGAAGGCAAGTTGCCGTTGGTCGGTGCCGGCGGCATCGCCTCTGCTGCCGACGCCTATGCCAAGATCAAGGCCGGGGCGTCGCTGGTGCAGGTTTATTCCGCCCTGGTCTATCAGGGCACCGGTCTGGTCGAGCGCATCAACAAGGGATTGATCGCATTGCTGGCGGCCGACGGCTTCACCTCCATCACCCAGGCCATCGGCGCTGACCACCGGGGGAAAGCATGAGCATACCGCTGATTTCCGGCCTGTCGGCTATCGCCGACCGGGCCGACGCCTTCATCCTGGATTTGTGGGGCGTGGTCCATGACGGGGTCGAGGCCTATGCCGGTGCCCGCGACACCCTGGTGGCTTTGCGGGCGGCGGGCAAGCAAAGCCTGCTGTTGTCCAATGCACCGCGCCGGGCCGAGGCCCTGGTCGAGCAATTGGCCCGCATGGGCATCGAGCGCGCACTTTATGATTATGTGCTGTCCTCGGGCGAGGCGGTGCATCTGGAACTTCAGGCCCGCACCGACCCGTTCTATGCGGGTTTGGGCCGCAATCTCTATCACATGGGGCCGGAACGCGACGTCAACGTGTTCGAAGGCCTGGATTACGTCGCCGTCGATCTGGCCCATGCCGATTTCATCCTCAACACCGGCCCCTGGGACGTGGAGGAAACGGTGGAGGATTACGTGCCGGCGATGAAGCAGGCGTTGCAACGCGGTCTGCCCATGGTCTGCGCCAACCCCGATCTGGTGGTCATGCGCCAGGGCCAGCCGGTGGTCTGTGCCGGCGCCCTGGCCGAACGCTATGCCGAGATGGGCGGAATCGTCTCCATGCGGGGTAAGCCCGATCCGGCCATCTATGTCCAGGCGCTGAAGATTTTGGGCCTGCCGGCCTCGCGGGTGATGGCCGTCGGCGACGCCCTGCACACCGATGTGCGCGGCGCCAATCAGGCCGGTCTGGCCGGGGCGGTGTTTGTCACCCAGGGCATTCATGCCAAGGATCTGGGCATCAAGCCCGGCGATAATCCGACCCAGGATCGCTTGGACCACTTCGTCGCGGCCCATGGCGATGTGCCCGCCGCCGCCATTCGCACGTTTATCTGGTAGGGGAAAGACCATGAAGCACGAAACCGACGTTGTCGTCGTTGGCGCCGGCCCCGCCGGCCTGTTCGCGGTGTTTCAATGCGGCATGGTGCGGCTGAAATGCCATGTGGTCGACGCGCTCGACGCCGTCGGCGGCCAATGCGCGGCGCTTTACCCGGAAAAGCCCATCTATGACGTACCGGCCCAGCCCAGCATCCTCGCCGCCGATCTGATCGACCAGTTGCAGGCCCAGGCGGCGCCGTTCAACCCCACCTATCATCTGGGCCGGCAGATGACCGGCCTGGATAAGGCGGAGAACGGCTGGCGGTGCAGCTTGTCCGATGGCACCGAGATCATGGCCAAGGTTGTGATCGTCGCCGCCGGCAGCGGCGCTTTCGGCCCCAACCGCCCGCCCCTGGACGGCTTGCAGGTCTATGAGGGCCAGGGCCAGGGAAGGGGCGTCAATTACTTCGTCACCCGGCGCGAGGATTTTCGCGGCAAGAAGGTGGTGATCGCCGGCGGCGGCGATTCCGCTGTCGATTGGGCCATTTCGCTGTCGGAACTGGCGGCCAGCGTCCAGGTGGTGCACCGCCGCCCCAAGTTCCGCGCCGCCCCCGAATCGGAGGCCAAGCTGAAGGCGCTGTCGGAATCGGGTAAGATCGAGCTGGTGGTGCCCTATCAACTGCACGGCCTGGGCGGTGCCAATGGTCAGTTGCACAGTGTCATCGTCGCCACCTTGGACGGCCAGACCCGCACCTTGGCCGCCGACGTGCTGCTGCCGTTCTTCGGTCTGGCGACCGAGCTTGGCCCCATCGCCCAATGGGGGCTGGCCATGGACAAGAACGTCATCAGCGTCGATCCGGCCAGCATGCAGACCAGCGTCCCCGGTATCTTCGCCGCCGGCGACATCTGCACCTATCCGGGTAAGCTGAAGCTGATCCTGTCCGGTTTCGCCGAAGCGGCGCGTGCCGCCCACTCGGCTTATGAAGCCGCCCATCCGGGCGAGGCGCTGCATTTCGAGCATTCCACCAGCATGGGTGCACCGGGCAAATAGGGTTGATTGTGCACGGCCTTATGGCAGGGTCGGCGGACACATCCAGCAGTAACGCGGATAGGCACGGATAAACGCGGATTTTTAATTTTATCCGCGCCCATCCGTGCCGCCCGCGCAAGCGGGCAATCCGTGTTCATCCGTGTTGCGGCAGGTTTTATCCATACCCACGGCCGTGGGGCTGCGCAGTTCCCCCTACCCCCGCAGCCGTCGGTACAAGGTGTTGCGGCTGATGCCCAGGCGCTTGGCCGCTTGCGACATGTTGCCGCCGCAGGCCTGCACCGTCTGTTCCATCAGGCTGTCGGACAGGGCGCGCAGATCGCCGGTGAGAGTATCGGCGGCAATCGGTTTCTGCCCCAGATCCTCGATCAGGTCGTCGGGCAGATGACGCCAGCGGATGCGGGTTTCCCCCGGCTCCAGCAGGGCGCAGGCGGTGCGCAGCACATTGGCGAGCTGGCGGATATTGCCGGGCCAGCCATGGGCAGCGAAGGCCGCAGCCACCTGATCGGACAAGGCCAAGCCACCGCCCGGTTCGATCTGGTCCAGCAAGCGCGCCGCCAGGGTCAACAGGTCCGAGCGGTGGCGCAACGGCGGCAAGCTCAGGGTCAGGCCGTTCAGGCGATAATACAGATCGGCGCGGAAACGGCCCTGATTCATGGCCTGTTTCAACGGCTGATGGGTGGCGGCGATCAGGGCGAAATCCACACTGACCGGCTTGGCTCCGCCCAACGGCACCACCTGACGGTCCTGCAACACCCTGAGCAAGCGGCTTTGCAGGCTGGCCGGCATGTCGCCGATTTCATCCAGGAACAGCGTGCCGCCCTGAGCCTGACGGATACGGCCCGGACATCCTTCCTTGCTGGCGCCGGTAAAGGCGCCGGGGGCATAGCCGAACAATTCCGCCTCGATCAGATGTTCGGGCAGGGCGGCGCAATTGACGGCGACGAAGGGCGCCTTGGCCCGGGGGCCGCAGGCATGCACCGCCTGGGCGAAAACTTCCTTGCCCACTCCGGATTCGCCCAGCAGCAGCAAGGGGATGGCCTTGCCCGCCACCTTGCGGGCCCGCGCGATCGCCAGGGCCATGGTTTCGTCACCGCTGTCCAGGGCCGACAGGGCATCACGGCGGGGGCTGGCGGACATGGCGGTGCTGCTGTGCCGTCTGGGCGGCGGCTCGACCCGCAGGAACAAGCGCTGGCCGCCTTGGGCGTCGGCCAGCAAGGGCGCGCCGGGATGGGTATGGCCCCACTCCAGCAGCCGATCCAGATCCACATGCAGGCGCTGCCCCAAGCGCACCTGCCCCAACTGGTCGTGACGCAAGTTCAGCAAGACGGTGGCGGCGCGGTTGGCGCCGATGATGCGGCCATCGCTGCCGATGGCCAGCAAACCTTCGGCCAAAGTGCCGATGCCGTCGGGCTGGGGATGCAGACGCAGACGCAAGGCGGCTTCGTGCCGGGCCTCGAACAGGCGGTTCTCGATCATGTGGGCGGCGGCGCTGACCAGACCGGCCGTATGCGGATGGCGTGAACGGCGGTGGCCGGAAATGTCCAGAACCCCCAGCAACTGACCGTCGGGTCCGGCGACCGGGGCGGCGGCGCAGGTGAGAAAGCCGTTGTGATCAAGGAAGTGTTCGCCGCCATGAACGCTGACCGCCGCCGCCTCGGCCAAGGCGGTACCGATGGCGTTGGTGCCGCGATGGCTTTCATGCCACGAAGCGCCGGGCCTCAGCGCCACCCGCTCGGCCCGGTTGAGGAAATCGGCATCGCCCAGGGTTTCCAGCAGCACGCCGTGTTCGTCGGCCAGGATGACCATGGAACCGGAGCCACGGGTCTGGGCATGCAGATATTCCATCACCGGGCGCGCCCGTGTCACCAGTTCGCGCCGACGTTCCACCGCCTGCGACAATTGTGGCGCCGACAGATGCGGGGTTTCGTCGCCGCGCCACGGCGTCAGCCCGGCGCCCAGGCTGCGTTGCCACGATTGGGCGACCAGCGGGTTGACCAGACCCACCGGCGGCATCTGTCCGCATTCCAGCAGATGGCGGGCATGGCGCAGGGCCTGCCCGGGGGCGTGCCCCTTGGCGATCTCCATCTCGCGTTCTCCCTGACGGCGCGGCTTTGGCGCCGCTGCCTTTATGGGGCAAGTGTCGAAGAGGGCCGGGGGCGAAAGCAAGCAAAACCTGGGTGTGCGCCGCAACTGTCCCGTTTTGACACACTGTCCCCGGATGGCACAGGATGCGGGGGTAGTAAGGCGTTGAAATTAAATGATTTACCCTTGGCACACGCTGTGCGGAGAAAAGGCCGATCCCGCAGCAAGCGGGACAAACCATCCTGGGAGGATTTCCATGCTCTATGCCGCGCCCGGCACCGCCGAAGCCCCGGTTCAGTTCAAGCCCCGCTACGACAATTTCATCGGCGGCAAGTGGGTCGCCCCGGTCAAGGGCGAGTATTTCGACAACGTCACCCCGATCACCGGCAAGGTGTTCTGCCAGGCGGCGCGGTCCACCGCCGAGGATATCGAGCTGGCGCTTGATGCCGCCCATGCCGCCGCGCCCAAATGGGGCCATACCAGCGTCGCCGAGCGTGCCTTGGTGATGAACCGCATCGCCGATTGCATGCAAGCCAATCTGGAAAAGCTGGCCTATGCCGAAAGCGTCGATAATGGCAAGCCCATCCGCGAGACCCTGGCCGCCGACATGCCGCTGGCCATCGACCATTTCCGCTATTTCGCCAGTTGCATCCGTGCCCAGGAAGGCAGTCTGGCCGAGCTGGATGCCGACACGGTGGCCTATCACCTGCACGAACCCTTGGGCGTGGTTGGACAGATCATCCCGTGGAACTTCCCCATCCTGATGGCGGTATGGAAGCTGGCCCCGGCTATCGCCGCGGGCAATTGCGTGGTGCTGAAACCGGCGGAGCAGACCCCTGTCGGCATCATGGTGCTGATGGAACTGATCGCCGATATCCTGCCGCCCGGCGTCATCAACGTGGTCAACGGCTTCGGCGTCGAGGCCGGCAAGCCGCTGGCGTCGTCGCCCCGCATCGCCAAGATCGCCTTCACCGGCGAGACCACCACCGGTCGGCTGATCATGCAATATGCCAGTCAGAACCTGATCCCGGTCACCTTGGAACTGGGCGGCAAGTCGCCCAACATCTTCTTCCCCGACGTCGCCGCCGCCGATGACGATTTCTTCGACAAGGCCATCGAGGGCTTCGTCATGTTCGCGCTCAATCAGGGCGAGGTGTGCACCTGCCCGTCGCGGGCCTTGATCCATGAAAGCCTGTACGACCGTTTCATGGACCGTGCGCTCGCCCGCGTCGGCGCCATCAAGCAGGGTAACCCGCTCGATACCAGCACCATGATCGGCGCCCAGGCGTCGTCGGAACAGTTGGAAAAGATCCTGTCCTACATGGCCATTGGCAAGGAAGAGGGGGCCACCGTACTGGCCGGCGGCGGCGCTGCCGATCTGGGCGGCGAGCTTTCCGGCGGCTATTACGTCAGGCCCACCGTGTTTAAGGGCCATAACCGCATGCGCATCTTCCAGGAGGAAATCTTCGGCCCCGTGGTGGCGGTGACCACCTTCAAGGACGATGACGAGGCCCTGCATCTGGCCAACGACACCTTGTACGGCCTGGGCTCGGGCATCTGGACCCGCGACGGCAACCGCGCCTATCGCTTCGGCCGCGGCATCAAGGCCGGGCGGGTGTGGACCAATTGCTATCACCTGTACCCGGCCCACGCCGCCTTTGGCGGCTACAAGCAATCGGGTATCGGGCGCGAAACCCACGCCATGATGCTGGACCATTACCAGCAGACCAAGAACCTGCTGGTCAGTTACAGCCCCAAGGCCCTGGGCTTCTTCTGATCTCCCCCTGCAGCCCCGGAGCCATCGGTTCCGGGGCTTTTTTCACGGAAGGGCCGGCCATGGTCGAACGGGTGATCGCCACTGATGCGGCGCTGGCGTTGATCGCGCGGTTGAAGGTCAAGCATGGGGATTTGATGTTCCACCAATCGGGTGGCTGCTGCGACGGCAGCGCCCCCATGTGTTATGCCCTGGGCGAGTTCCTGGTCGGCGATGCGGATGTGTTGCTGGGGCATGTGGGCGGTTGCCCGTTCTATATGGGCCGCGCCCAGTTCAAGTATTGGCGCCATACCCAGCTGATCATCGACGTGGTGCCGGGACGCGGCGGCATGTTCTCGCTGGAGGGGCCGGAAGGCCTGCGTTTCCTCACCCGGTCGCGGGTGTTCAGCGACGCCGAGGCGGCGGAACTGGGTTAAGCCCGCGCGGCGGTCCGCGTATAACCAAAAAAAACCGGCCCCCATAACGGGGACCGGTTGTCCAGTTTGCGCGGTAAAAGGTTTAACGCTTGATGCGGACCAGTTCGTCCAGCATTTCGTCGGCGGTGGTGATGATCTTGGCCGCCGCCGAGTAAGCGCGCTGGGTGACGATCATGGTGGTGAATTCCTCACCGATATCCACGGTCGAGGCTTCCAGCGACGAAGCGTTGATCTGGCCGGCACCGGCCGAACCGGCGCCACGCAAGGTCGGCTCGCCCGAGAAGTCGGTACCGATGAAGACGTTGCCCGACAGGCTTTGCATGCCGTTGGGGTTGACGAAGGTGGCCACCGGGATTTGGAACACCGCGCGGGTGACGCCGTTGTCGAACAGCGCGGTGACGATGCCGTCGGAACCGATGGAGACGCCGGCGAAATTGCCGAACTTGGCGCCGTTCTGGTTCCAGTAGCCCAACTGATAATCGCCGTCCAACTGGCTCATGCCGTCGCGGATGTCCAGATTGCCCAGGAAAAAGCCGATGGAATCGGTGCCCGACATGTCGTTGGAGCCGTTGGCCCAATCCACGTCGATGAAGGCGACGTTGATTTCCTTGGGCGTGCCGTCGCCGTTGAATTCGATGGCATCTTCGCTGGTGTTGCCGGTGATGTTGATGGCGGCGACGGTGAAGCCGTTGGTATCACTGGGGTCTTGGCCCTGCAAGGTGGCCGAGTTGCCGTCGGCCAGATCCAGGCTGTTCAGGCCGGCGACGGTGATGGCGTCGACGCCGTCACGTTGGCGGAAGATCAGCGAGTCGGTGCCGGCCAAGCGCTCGGCATAGACGATGCCGTCGGTGGTCTTGCTGGTCAGCGCCGTGGCGCTGTTGCCATCCCGCCAACTGGCCGTCGCCATGGCGCCGGTTCCGGCGACGTCGAAGGTCATGGCGCTTTCGCTGTAGATATGCAGCTTGCCATTGGTGCCGTTGGCGAAAGCCTTCAACCCCAGGGCCGAGAACGTGGTGCTGGCGTTCAGGGCGGCGGCGGCGGCGCTGGCGCTGGCGGTACCCTGGACCAGGGTGCTGAGGTTGGTGGTGGTACCATTGATGGTCACCGAGAAGGTGTCGGCAGCGCCGACCGCACCGGGGATGGAAACCGCCAGGGAATTGTATTCCAGATTGAAGGCACGCTTCATTTCACCGGCCAGGGCATCGACGAAGGCGCCGGTATTGGCGGTCGAACCGGGATCGGCGTAGAAGGTGCCGGCGGTGGCGCCCGAGGTGCCGGAGGTGGTGTTGAAGGTATAGGTGGTGCCGTTGATGGCGGTGGTCAGCGCGCCGGTAGTCTTGGGTTCACCCAGGAAATCCAGGCGGCCCATGGCCGAATAGACGGTGCTGCTGTCCTTCTTCAGGCTCATGCTCTTGGCGCCCACCGGCGGCACGCCTTCCAGATCCCAGCGGTTCTGGGCCACCTTGGACCAGCTGAACTGCACGGTGGCGTCGCCACCCAAGCTGTCATAGATGGTCACCGGCTGCTTGAAGATGTCGCCCACGTCGGAATTGTTGGGCAGGTTGGCGCCCATGCGCAGGTTGCGGGTCTGCGACGCGGTGCCGCCCACTTCGTTCATGTTGAGCGGGCGCAGGTGATCGGCCGACACCACGTTGTCGTTGATGTAGACGGTGTTGCCGGTGTCGTCCTTGTAGGCCTTCATGAAGACGTTGTTGCCGACGGTGACCTGGGACGCCTGTTGCGAGTTGTCCCAGCTCATCAGCGGCCAGCCCTGCATGTACCAGCCCGAGACGTTTTGCAGATAACCTTCCGAGTCGACCTTGAACGAGCCGGCACGGGTATAGGCGAACATGTCGCCGTTTTCCGGGCGGGCGGCTTCGTTGACGATGAAGAAGCCCTGGCCCGACATGCCGATATCGGTGGACGAGTTGGTGGCCTGCAACAGACCCTGGACGTCGACGCCCTGGCGCGGCTTGGATTGCACGCCACCGGGGGAATAGGCGGTGATCGAGGTCTGCTTGGTCACCAGCGTCTGGAAGTTCACCCTGGCGCCTTTATAGCCGACGGTGTTGACGTTGGAGATGTTGTCCGAGATGGCACCCATGGCCGACGATTGAGACGCCAGACCGGAAACGCCAGAGAAGAGAGCGCCGTATAAGCTCATGATGTCCTCCTAAAAACTTCCGGTTCCGGCTCAGTTGGCCGCGGCGGTGGCTGTGGTTTTTTCACGAACGGTCAAGATGTCTTCAACCTTGGACACGACCTTGCCCATGGCGATCAGGGTCTCGGTCGAGTCGGACGCCACGTCGGTCACCCGACCGTAGACGGTGGTGCCCACTTCCATGGTCTCGCCCTCGGCATTGGTGGCGTTGATCTCGATCTTGTAGGCGCCGTCTTCGACCACCTTACCGGTGGTGTCACGGCCATCCCAGGCCATCTCGGTGCGTCCGGCGGCGGTCTTGGCCGTCAGGTTGGCGATCAGCTTGCCCGAGGTGTCCTTGATGGCGACGGTGATCGAGCGGGCGTCTTCCGGCAGGGTGTAGCTGAAGGCGGCCTTGCCGTCTTGCAGCGGCACCGCCGACGCGGCGACCTCGATGGTGTGGCCGATATAGGCGATGGCCTGGGCCTTGGTGTTGGTCTGCGTCACCGAGATCAGATTCTCCAGGTTCTTGTTGGAGGCGATCTGCTGTTCCACCGCCGAGAACTGCACCAACTGGTTGGTGAATTCGGTGGAATCCATGGGCGACAGCGGGTCTTGGTTTTTCAGCTGAACGGTCAGCATGGTCAGGAAGGTGTCGAAATTCTCGGCTAGGCGGGTGCCGCTGTTGGCCGCGTTATTGGACGCCCCGGTGCTTTCGATGCCGGTGATGGACATGATCTTGTTCCTTACACCTGGATGTCCACGCCCGAGCGACCGCCGGCGAAGCGTGCCTGGGCTTGGGCGGCGGCGCCGCTTTGGGTTGCGTCAAGACCGCCGGCGGCGGCCAGGGCGGCACGGCGCGAACGCCGCGAGGTGTTCTGGTCCTGGGCGGCCTGCTGCTGGCCTTCGCCGCGCAGGTTGAAGGTCAGCGAGCCGGCATCGGTCTTGAAACCGGCATCCGACAAAGCCTTTTCCAAGGTGCGCGAGTCGTTCTTCAGCATGGCCAGGGTGTCCTTGTTGTCGGCGGTAACCACGCCCGATACCGAACCGTCCTTGGCCACGTCCAGCTTGACCTCGATCGAGCCCAGCTCGACCGGCTTCAACTGCACCTTGATGGTGTCGCCATTGGCGCCTGCCTTGGCGATCTGGACCTTGACCTGATCCATCACTTCCTTGGCCTGGGGCATTTGCTGCGGGCGCGGCGCCTGGGCGGCCTGGGCCTGGGCAGTCTTCGCCGCCGCCTGGGTGCCGCTGGCGCCGTTGAGGCCCGCGACCGCCTGGGTCTGGTTGCCACCGTTGCCCGCCGCTTGCGGCTGGCTGGCGGTTTCCGCCTGGGCGGCGGCCAGGGCAGCGACCATGGGGCGGATTTCGGCGGCCTTGTTCAGCAGGGTCGGATCCTGGCCGGCAGCGCCGGCATTCTGGGCGGTCTGGCCGCCATTGGCCTGGGGCTGGCTGCCGGTCTGACCGCCATTGCCCTGACCCGGCAGCGGCACTTCGATGCCGTCCACGTCCTGGGTCAACAGCACTTCAGCGGTACCCACGGTCGGCTGCACCGGGCGGGTGGCTTCCGACACCTTGACCTGCACGTTTACCTGGGCGCCGGTATCGTCGAGGCTGGCGGCCAGGGCATCGGCCTGGGCCTGGGCGGCGGCGTTCTTGTCGCCGTGCTGCTGGGCGCTCTTGGCCTTGGCGGCATTCTGTCCGGCGGCGGCGGCATTGACGTCAACGGTCTCGACCTCGCCATCGGCGTTCTGGGCGCCGGCATTTTGCGGGTCGGTCTGGTTCTGCGCCGCCTTGTTGCTGTCATCGGCAATTTTTTCCCCACCATTCTGCTCGACCACCTGGGGGCCACCGGCTTCGGTGGTGGTGTCGGCGACCTGGGTGGTTTGCGGCTGGACCGGGGCGGCGATGACGACCGCTTCGGTCTGGGAGCCGGCATTGGCGTCGGTGGTCACCTGCGGCTGGGTTTCCTCGGCCACGGTTTCGGTGGTGGCTTCAGCCTTGGGTTGCGCCTGCTGGTCGCTGTCGTCCTGGGGGGCGGCGTCACTGGAATCGGTGACCGTCTTGGTCTCGGATTCGTCGGCCTTGACCTCGGTCCGGGTGTTGTCGACCTTGTCGGAACGCTCGGTTTCCTTGGCTTCCGTCCGCTTGGGCTTGTCGACGGCCTTGGCCTGGGGGCGGCTTTCGTCGGTCTGCCGATCGAACACCTTCTTCAACGCCTTTTCCGCCGCGGGCACGCCGGCGGCGCCGGCGCTGACCTGCGAACCGGCCTTGCTCAGGACGGCGAGAAATTCGTCGGTGGCGGACGAGGCGGACTTGCCATTCGACGCCGACATGTTCGTCTGCTCGAAAATCCGCTGATTGATGGAATAGACCGTCATGATCCGGTTCCCCGTAGTAAAGCCAAATGCCGCGTTCTTCTTTGCAGGCACCGTGCCAAACAACAGAAACCATAAAAATCAATGTGTTATGGTATTTTGAGAGGGGTGGGGGCGTCGGAGTGGGGCAGATTCTGCCGGGCGTTCGGGAAAAGCCTGCCGGTCAGTGGCGGGAATCGCCGTTTTCGTCGTCACGTCCCAGGCTCATGATGCCGACGCCCATGCCGACGCTGCCGAAGGTGACGAACAGGCCGAAGAAGAACAAGGCGATGACGGTGACGGTGTGGTTGGACTCGCGCGCCATGGTCCAGATATTGCCCATGTTGGTGGCCAGGACCATGATGCCGAAGGTGGCCCCCGCCGCCAACCCATAGAACAGATGGGTGGCCAGGAAGGTCAGGGCTTCTTTTTCCTTGCGATGCAGGGTCATGGCGGCCTCGAACAGCAGGACCAGCCTGATTATAGCCATTCCCGCAGCAAAGCCACCAGGGGGATGTCGGCGGGCGGCATGGGCAGTGCTGCCAAGCCCGAGGCGCGGACCCATTTCAGCATCTGGCCTTCGCGCGCCTGCGGCTCGCCCCGCCACTGGCGGATGGCGTAAAGCGGCATCAACAAATGGAAGGTATCGTAATCGTGGCTGGCGAAAGCCATGGCGGCCAGGCAGCTTTCGCCCACGTCGATGCCCAGTTCCTCGGCCAGTTCGCGCACCAGGGCCATTTCCGGTGTTTCACCCGCCTGGACCTTGCCGCCGGGAAACTCCCACAGACCCGACATGCTTTTGCCCGGCGGACGGCTGGCCATCAACACCCGGCCATCGGCGTCGATCAGCGCCGCCGCCGCCACCAGCAGCATGGGGCGGGCGGCGTGATGGGTGCGCCAATCCTGGGCCGTCAGTTGGAACTTGGGCGAATCGACGATGCAGCCGCCGCGGGCCGGCATGGCGCAATCGTGGCGTCCGGCGGCGATGAAGCCGACCTTTTCCAGCACGCGCATGGAGCCAGTATTATCGGGGTGAACGGCGGCCCACACGCCCTCATAGCCCAAATCGGCGAACAGATGGCGGCACAGGCGGCGCAGCGCCTCGGTGCCATAGCCCTCGCCCCAATAGGCGCGGCCCAGCCAATAGCCCAGTTCGGGGGTGCCGTCGCCATCCAGGCCAATGCCCATGCAGCCGATCAGGTGACGATCAAGGCTGCGTTCCAGCCCCAGCACCACGCCCAGTCCGGCCAGACGGCGGTTGTCCTGGTTGGTGATGAAGCCCAAGGCATCCGCCTCGGTATAGGGATGGGGGATATTGGCGGTATGGCGCACCACCTCGGGGTCATTGGCCAGTTCGGCCAGACGTGGCGCGTCGGCCGTGGTCAGCAGCCGTAGCTTCAACCGCGCCGACAGCAAGGGGGCGCCGCGCCAGATGCTGGCCGCCGACCAGCATCCGCCCAACCCGCTGGCCTCGCGCCCACTCACGTGCGATACGAGCCGTTGATGTCGATATAGGCGTGGGTCAGGTCGCAAGTCCATACCGTGGCGCGACCTTTGCCGATGCCCACATCGGTTTCGATGACGATGTTCTGACCTTTCATATGGGCAGTCACCGGCGCCTCGTCATAGCCGGGCACCACTTGGCCGTCCTTGGCCACCTGCACACCGCCGATGGCGATGGACAATTTGTCGCGGTCGGCCTTTTCGCCGGATTTGCCCACGGCCATGACCACGCGGCCCCAATTGGCGTCCTCGCCGGCGATGGCGGTCTTGACCAGGGGCGAATTGGCGATGGAAAGCGCGATGGTCTTGGCGGCGCGGTTGCCGGCGGCACCGGTGACGGTGACCTCGACGAACTTGGTGGCGCCTTCGCCGTCCTTGACCACCTGATGCGACAGGTCGAGCAGCAGGTCGAACAGCTTGGCCTTGAAATCCTTCAGCCGCTTGTCGGACGCATCCTTGACGCTGTCATGACCGGCCTTGCCGGTGGCGAACAGCAGCAGCGTGTCCGAGGTCGAGGTATCGCTGTCGACGGTGATGGCGTTGAAGGAACGGTCGGCGCCCTTCTTCAGCAAGTCCTGCAACACGTCGTGCGGCAGGTTGGCGTCGGTAAAGATGAAGGACAGCATGGTGGCCATGTCGGGGGCGATCATGCCGGCGCCCTTGGCGATGCCGTTGATGGTGACGACCTGGCCATCGATGGTGGCGGTACGGGTCGCCCCCTTGGCGAAGGTGTCGGTGGTCATGATCGCCTTGGCCGCCTCGTGCCAATAGGCTTCGGTCAGCTTGGCCCGCGCTGCCGGCAGGTTTTCGGTGATGCGTTCATCCGGCAGCACCACGCCGATGGTGCCGGTGGAGGCGACGAACACCTCGGATTTCTTGCAGCCGAATTCCTTGGCGGCGGCTTCCACCGTGCGTTCCACCGAGGCCACGCCGGCGGCGCCGGTGAAGGCGTTGGCATTGCCGGAATTGACGATCAGCAACCGGGCCGAGCCCTTGGCCGAGGCCTCGCGGCACCAATCCACCGGGGCCGAGCAGGTGAGCGAGCGGGTGTAGACACCGGCTACCTTGGTGCCGGCATCCATTTCCACCAGCAACAGATCGGTGCGGCCTTTATAGCGGATGGCGCATTCATGGGTGGCCAGCCGGATTCCGGCGAGGGTGGGCATCACCGGAAAAGCGCTGGGGGCGAGGGGCGAAACGGTGGCGGACATGACGCGGCTCCAAAAGCAAAGGGCGGCGACGAAGGTGCCTCGTCGCCGCCCGTGTTGTAAAATGAAATTACTTCTTGGCGCCCTGATTGCCCTCGCGGTCGTACAGCGTGACCTTGGCCTTGGAACGGACATCGCCGACCAGCTTCTGCGCCAGCTTTTCCGCCAGTTCCTCGCGGATGGCCGGGGTGGCCTGTTCCAAGGTCGGCGGCGTCGCCTGGCGGCGGTCTTCCACCTTGATCACATGCCAGCCGAACTGGCTTTGCACCGGGGCTTCCGACAGGTCGCCGACCTTCATGGCGAAGGCGGCACTCGAGAATTGCGGCACCATTTCGCCTTGGGCGAAATACCCCAGATCGCCGCCGTTTTGCTTGGCCGACGGATCCTTGGACTTGGCCTTGGCGGTCTCGGTGAAGTCGGCGCCCTTCTTCAGTTCGGCGATCACCGCCTTGGCCTGATCCTCGGTCTCGGTCAGGATGTGGCGGGCGCGCACTTCCTCTTCCGGCTTGGCATTGGCCAGATAGCCGTCATAGGCGGCCTTGACGGCGGCGGGGGTGATCTCGGCCTTGAGATGCTTGTTCATCCACATCTTGACCAGCACCTGCTGATAGAGCTGCTTGACCTCGGGGTCCTTGTCGAGGCCTTCCTTCTTGGCCTGCTCGGCCACCAGCATGTTGTTGACGACCATGTCCTGCAACGCCTCGAATGGCGCCTGGGCGGCCAGTTGCGGCGGCAGCGACCGCTGATAATTGGCCAGATCGGATTGCAGGATCTTGGTGCCGTTGACCTCGGCCACCACCGGGTTCTTGTCGGCGGCCTGGGCGGGGGCGGCGGCGACGGCCAGCACCAGGGCGAACGGGGCGGCGAAAGCGGCGGCGAATGACGTTTTCATGCTTGTCGTGTCCTTGCGGGATGCAGGGGTTTTTGCGGGCGGAATGCCCATGCGGTTGAACCACAACCGGGCCGGCAGTACAAGGGGCTGGTGTTTTCAATATGGCGGCTGGTCCGGTGCATGGGGTGGTGCTAGACTGAATCTGCGCGAAAGTGGAAGGGTTGGCATGGATGCGCGTATAACGAGCATAGGTTCCATTGCCCTCCGTATGGCTCTTGGCTATGCGGTTTTTGGCTGCGTCTGGATTTTGGGCTCCGATCACGTCGTTGCGATTTTGTTCCAGGATCCGGCCTCGTTGACCATCGTGCAAAGCTGGAAGGGGTTGTTCTTCGTCCTGCTGTCGTCGGTGCTGATCTTCGCCATGGGCGCGTTTTTCATGCGGGCGCTGGCCGCGTCGGAATATCGCTATCGCAGTCTGTTCGCCGACAGCCCCGAGGCCTTGGTCATCTACGACCTGGACAGCTTGCTGATCGTCGATGCCAACGCCGCCGTCGGGCGTCTGTTGGGCCATGATTCCACGGCCATGATCGACCGTCTGGTCAGCGATTTCATGCCTCAGCCCACCACCGATGCGCTGACCCGGTCGCTGCCGCGCCTGCGCGAATTATCGCAATCCACCGCCGTCTGGCGCTTGCGGCACCAGGATGGGCGTGAGCTGGATATCTCCATCCACGGTCAGACCTATCTGGAAAAGGGGCGCCGTCTACGCCAGGTGTTGCTGATCGACATCACTGCCCGCGTCCGCGCCGAGACCGAATTGCTGCGCACCTTGGACGAGTTGGCCAGTACCAACGAACGCATGCGTGAGTTGGGGCATGCCATTTCCCACGATCTGCAAGAACCGTTGCGCCAGATCACCAGTTTCGTCCAATTGCTGGAGCGGCGTTATGCCGACCGCCTGGACGCCGAGGCCACTCAGTTCATCGGCTATGCGGTGGAAGGGGTGGCGCGACTGAAGACGCTGTTGGCCGATGTCGAGGACTTTACCGTGCATACCGGTCCGCAGCCGGAAAGCGTTGCCGCCAACGCGGTGATCGACACGGTATTGAATGACCTGGAGCGCTCCATTGATGGCGCCCACGCCCAGGTGGCGGTGGGGGGATTGCCCCGGGTTCTGGCCGATCCGCGCCGTTTGGCGGTGGTTTTCCATACGCTGTTGGATAATGCCGTCAAATTCCGCCGCCCCGATGTTCCGTGCGAAATCGTCATCAGCGCCACCGACGAGGGCCGGGATTGGGTTTTCCGGGTTCAGGACAACGGCATCGGCATCGAGCCGGAATTCCGAACTTCGGTATTTTCGCTGTTTCGCCGCCTGCACACGCGCCAACGCATTCCCGGCAATGGCACCGGTCTGGCCCTGGCCAAGAAAATGGTGGAATCCTGGGGCGGGCGCATCTGGGTCGAGGCCGCGCCTGGCGGCGGTTCAGTCTTCGCCTTCACCGTACCGGGGGCGGATGCCTGAGCCCGAAGACAGCGCCGGCAACATAAACCGGCCCCTCTCATTGACAGATGCCCCCTTGGGCTCTATCTGTTTGGCCGTCGCAAAAGGCCCCGCGCCCCGGGTCCGTCCTTAGAATTATCAGAGGTTTGCCCATGTTCGGCGCCATCGCCCGGCGGCTTTTCGGTACCGCCAACGACCGTATCGTCAAAGGCCTGAAAAAAGACGTCGAGGCGATCAACGCCCTTGAGCCCGCCATGATCGCCCTGTCGGACGATGAATTGCGCGGCAAGACCGAGGAATTCCGCGCCCGGCTGGCCGATGGCACCGATCTGGACGATCTGCTGGTCGAAGCCTTCGCCGTGGTGCGCGAGGCGGCCAAGCGGTCCCTGGGGCAGCGCCATTTCGACGTCCAGCTGATGGGCGGCATGGTGCTGCACAATGGCAAGATCGCCGAAATGCGGACCGGTGAAGGTAAGACCCTGGTGGCCACCTTGGCGGTCTACCTGAATGCCCTGACCGGCGCCGGCGTGCACGTGGTTACCGTCAACGACTATCTGGCGCAACGCGACGCCGAGTGGATGGGGCGGGTCTACCGTTTCCTCGGACTGAGCGTGGGCGTCATCCATCACGGCCTTGATGATGATCAGCGCCGCGCCGCCTATGGCTGCGATGTCACCTATGGCACCAACAACGAGTTGGGCTTCGACTACCTGCGCGACAACATGAAGTTCCGGCTGGAGGAAATGGTCCACCGGCCCTTCAATTACGCCATCGTCGACGAAGTGGACTCGATCCTGATCGACGAGGCGCGCACGCCCCTGATCATTTCCGGCCCGACCGAGGACAATTCCGACCTCTATCGTCTGGTCGATCGCATCATCCCCCTGCTGGTGGAGGGTGATTACGAAAAGGACGAGAAGCAGCGCGCCGTCACCCTGACCGAGCAGGGCACCGAGCACACCGAGCAATTGCTGGTGGAAGCCGGGCTGATGAAGGAAGGCGGCAACCTCTACGACATCACCAATGTCAGCCTAGTGCACCACGTCAATCAGGCGCTGCGGGCGCACAAGCTGTTCACCAAGGATGTGGATTACATCGTCAAAAGCGACAAGGTGGTCATCATCGATGAGTTCACCGGTCGCATGATGGATGGGCGCCGCTATTCCGAAGGCCTGCATCAGGCCCTGGAAGCCAAGGAAGGCGTCAGCATCCAGAACGAAAACCAGACCCTGGCGTCGATCACCTTCCAGAACCTGTTCCGGCTTTACCCCAAGCTGGCCGGCATGACCGGCACGGCCATGACCGAGGCCGGCGAATTCCAGGAAATTTATAATCTGGAAGTGGTGGACATGCCCACCAATCGTCCGGTATCGCGCGTCGATGCCGATGACGAGGTCTATCGGACGGCAGCGGAAAAATACGAGGCCATCGGTACCCTGATCGAGGAATGCCGGACCCGCAAGCAGCCGGTGCTGGTCGGTACCACCAGTATCGAAAAGTCGGAATTGCTGTCCGAACTGCTGAAAAAGAAGAACATCCCACATCAGGTGCTGAACGCCCGCTATCACGAGCAGGAAGCCTATATCGTCGCCCAGGCCGGTGTTCCCGGCGCGGTGACCATCGCCACCAACATGGCCGGTCGCGGCACCGACATTCAGTTGGGCGGCAACCTGGATATGCGGGTGCGCCTGGAACTGTCCGAGATCACCGACGACGCCGAACGGGCCGGCCGCATCAAGGCCATCGAGGCCGAGATCGAGACCTTCAAGGCCGAGGCCGTGGCCGCCGGTGGTCTTTATGTCATCGGCACCGAACGCCACGAAAGCCGCCGCATCGACAACCAGTTGCGCGGTCGCTCCGGGCGCCAAGGCGATCCCGGCGCTTCCAAGTTCTTCCTGTCCCTGGAAGATGACCTGATGCGTATCTTCGGTTCCGAGCGCATGGACAGCATGCTGCGCAAGCTGGGGCTGAAGGATGGCGAGGCGATCATCCATCCCTGGATCAACAAGGCGCTGGAAAAGGCCCAGGAAAAGGTCGAGTCGCGCAATTTCGACGTGCGCAAGAACCTACTGAAGTTCGATGACGTCATGAACGACCAGCGCAAGGTCATTTATGAACAGCGCAAGGAACTGATGCAGGTTGAGGATGTCTCCGACGACGTCGCCGCCATGCGTCATGAAGTCATCGGCGAATTGGTCGCCCGTGCCATTCCCGAACGCGCCTATGCCGAGGATTGGAACACGGCATCCCTGCATGAAGAAGTGCTGCGGGTGTTCAACCTGGACCTCCCCATCGCCGAATGGGCCAAGGAAGAAGGCATCGCCGATCAGGAGATCCGCCACCGCGTCACCGATGCCGCCGATCGCAAGATGGCGGCCAAGGCAGCGGAATACACGCCCGAGATCATGCGCATGGTGGAGAAAAGCCTGTTGCTGCAGATTCTCGATCAGGCGTGGAAAGAGCATCTGCTGCAACTGGATCATTTGCGCCAGGGCATCGGCCTGCGCGCCTATGGCCAGCGCGATCCGCTGAACGAATATAAGCGCGAAGCCTTCAATCTGTTCGAGCAGATGCTCAACGATCTGCGCGAACGGGTGACCAGCGTCCTCGCCCATGTGGAACTGCGGGTGGGGCCGTCGGAAAGTGAAGTTCAGGAAAGCCTGACCCCGAAGGCGCCGCGCCAGATGCAGGAAAGCCGACAGGATCCGGCCTTTGCCGCCGAGGCGGAGCAAGCCGGCCTGTCGCTCTCCACCGTGCGCAATCCGGCCACCAATCCCAATGACCCGTCCACGTGGTCGGCGACTCCGCGCAATGCCCCGTGCCCCTGCGGTTCGGGCAAGAAGTACAAGCATTGCCACGGTGCCATGGCTTGATCCGGGCACGGTTTTCATTGCCTTGAACCAAACAAAGGGCCGCTCGAACGCAATCGAGCGGCCCTTTGATCATTCACAGCGCATTCAGGCAAAGCGTCGGTACGCAATCCTTGCCACCTGCGGCATAAGCCGCGCGGCCCAGTCCAAGTCCCGCTGATCGCGACCGATCAGCGGGATTGGCATCAATCCTCGGCGGCGTTGCCGTCCAGGTCACCGGGGCCGGCGGCCAGGGCTTCGGCCACCAGACCGGCATTGGCGCGGATGGTGGCTTCGATCTCGCCAGCCATGGCCGGGTTGTCACGCAGGAATTGCTTGGCGTTCTCGCGGCCCTGACCGACACGGGTCGAGTTGTACGAGAACCAGGCGCCTGACTTTTCCACCACGTTGGCCTTGACGCCCAGATCGATCAATTCGCCGGTCTTGGAAATGCCCTCGCCATACATGATGTCGAAATCAACCACCTTAAAGGGCGGCGCCAGCTTGTTCTTCACCACCTTGACGCGGGTCTGGTTGCCCACCACCTCGTCGCGGTCCTTGATGGCGCCGACGCGGCGGATTTCCATACGCACCGAGGCATAGAACTTCAGCGCGTTGCCGCCAGTGGTGGTTTCCGGGTTGCCGAACATGACGCCGATCTTCATGCGGATCTGGTTGATGAAGATGACGATGGTCTTGGACTTGGACACCGAACCGGTCAGCTTGCGCAAGGCCTGGCTCATCAGGCGGGCGTGCAGACCCACGTGGGAATCGCCCATCTCGCCTTCAAGTTCGGCACGCGGCACCAAGGCGGCGACCGAATCGACCACCAGCACGTCGACGGCGCCGGATCGCACCAGGGTATCGCAGATTTCCAAGGCCTGTTCGCCGGCGTCGGGCTGGCTGATCAGCAGATCATCCAGGTTGACCCCCAGCTTGCGGGCATAGGACGGGTCAAGGGCGTGTTCGGCGTCGATGAAGGCGCAGGTGCCGCCCTTTTTCTGCGCCTCGGCCAGAACGTGCAGGGCCAAGGTGGTCTTGCCCGAGCTTTCCGGTCCGTAAATCTCGATGATGCGACCGCGCGGCAAGCCGCCGATGCCCAAAGCGATGTCCAGACCCAGCGAGCCGGTGGAAACCACCTCGGTCTCGACCGTTTCCTTTTGCCCCATCTTCATGATGGAGCCCTTGCCGAACGCCCGCTCAATCTGGCTGACGGCGGCTTCCAGTGCCTTCTGACGATCCATGGTGTCCTTATCCACGAGACGCAACGCAGCCTGAGACATGGCGGCCCCCTTGGTTTAGCCCGCTTGGGCGGGTGATGCAATCAGCTTCCTGCATCCCAAGGTACATGATCGTGACGAGAACACAACAGGAATGTTCACTTTTGTTCCCATTAAATTCGCATCAAGTTCCGTCCATCACCTGTTTGACCGCCTCGGCCAGTTGTTTCAGCGAGAATGGCTTGGGCAGGAAATGGATGCCGGCATCGGGGTCGATGCCGTTTCTGGCCACGTCCTCGGAATAGCCGGAAATCAGGATCAGCTTGATGTGCGGACGTTCCATGCGCACCAGCTTGGCCAGCGTCACGCCGTCCATGCCGGGCATGACCACGTCGGAAATCAGCACGTCGATGCCGTCCTCGGCCCTGAGCACATCGAGCGCCTGTTCGCCCGATCGCGCCTCGATGACCTTGTAGCCCTTATTCTTCAAGGCACGGGTACCGAACATGCGCACCGCGTCTTCGTCCTCGACCAGCAAGATGGTGCCTGATCCGGTCAGGTCGGTGCTGTCGGGGGTGGCGGGTGATTTCTTGGTTTCCTGGGCCGGGTCGGCCTCGAAGCGGGGCAGGTAGATGGCGAAGGTGGCGCCCTGGCCGATTTCGCTGTCGACGACGATGAAGCCGTCGGTTTGCCGCACGATGCCGTAAACGGTGGACAGACCCAGCCCGGTGCCGGCCCCCACTTCCTTGGTGGAAAAGAACGGCTCGAAGATGCGGCCCAGGTTTTCGCGGGCGATGCCGGTGCCGCTGTCGGTGACCTCGATCAGCACATATTGGCCGGCGGGCATCAGCTCGGGGCCGCGCTGCACCGGCTGATCGACGGTGACGGCGTTGGTGCGGATGGTCAGCACGCCGCCGCCGGGCATGGCGTCGCGGGCGTTGACCGCCAGATTGATGATGACCTGATCGAACTGGCCGGGATCGACCCGTACCAGCCCCAATTGCCGCCCGTGTACCAGTTTGAGGTCGATGGTCTCGCCCAACAGCCGGCGCAGCAAGGTGGATAGCTCGGCCAGGGCGTCGGTGACGTTGAGCAGACGCGGTTGCAAGGCTTGGCGGCGCGAGAAGGCAAGCAATTGCCGCACCAAGGAGGCGGCGCGGTTGGCGTTTTGCCGCACCTGCATGATGTCGGCGAAGCTGGGATCGCCGGCGCCGTGGCGTTGCAGCAGCAGGTCGCAAAAGCCGATCATGGCGGTGAGCAGATTGTTGAAATCGTGGGCGACGCCGCCGGCCAACTGGCCCATGGCCTGCATCTTCTGCGATTGGGCGAACTGGACTTCCAGGTTGCGTTGTTCGGTGGCGTCGATGAAATGGACGATCAGGCCGGAAATCGCCCCATCCTCGTGCGTCGGGCTGACGAACAATTGGGCGATCAGGTCGCGTCGGCCCTTCAGCCGCACATCCAGATGGGCGCCGGGCAGCGACCCCGACAGCACCCGGGCCAGTTGCTCGGCGGCACTGTCTTGCTGCTCGGCGGCGATGTAATCGGCCAGCCGGCGCCCGATCATGCCGTCATGGTCGATGCCCATCATGGCTTGCAGGGCCAGATTGCAGGCGCCGATACTGCCGTCGGGCTCGATCAGGGCGATGCCGACCGGGGCGTCGTCGAACAGCCAGCGGAACCGCCGCTCGGCGGTGCGCAGGGCGCGTTCCCACTGATGTTCCGGCACCATGTCGCGCACCACCACCGAGCGGGTGCGGATCTCGCCGCCTTCGTCGAACACCGAATGGGCCAACATGGCCTGGAAGACTTCGCCGCCGCGGCCCATCAGGCGCAATTCGACCCGCTCCGCTTCCGGGTCGGGGGTCTGACCCAGCACGTCTTCCAGCGAGTGGCCGATCAGTTCCGACGGCGTGCCCCCCAGCCATTCGGCCAAGCGATGATTGGCGGTGCGGATGATGCCGTCGGAATCGGCGCAATAGACGCCGACGGGCAGGAAGTCGATGAAATCGGCCAACCATTCGTTTTCGCGCCTGAGCGTTTCCTCGATGGCGCGGCGGGGGCTGACGTCTTCCACCAGCCAGACCACCGCCCCCGGTCCGGCGGGGCGAATTTCGACGCTGAACCATTCGCGCCCGCCATCCACGGTGGGCAGCGAGAATTCCGCCTTGCGCACGGCGCCCACCATGGCCGCCGCCGCCAGCCGGTCGAGGTCGTCCAAGACGCGGTCATCGCTGCCGGCGCGTTCCTTGAATGACGCCAGCGGGTCGGTCACCTGTCCCAGCAGGCGCCGCCCCAACGAATTGCGATGAAGTTCGGTACCGTCGGCGGCCACCACCAGACAGGCGCGGGTTTCCGAATCCAGGGCCGCCGCCAGGATATGGGCATGCATGGCGGCACGGCGATCCTGCATCCAGCGGCGCACCAGGGCTGCGGTGGTGATCAGGGCCACCGCCGAGGCGGCGGCCATGGCCGGCACCAAGGGGCCGGCCTCCAGCACCGCCATCCCCGCCAGGGCCGCTACCGCCGCCCCCAGGGTCCAGGGCAGCGGGCTTACGCGGCGGTCACTGGGCAAGTTTGCCCTTCAGACGCATGACATAGCCGATGATCTCGGCCACCGCCTTGTAGTGCTCGGGCGGGATTTCCTGGTCCAGTTCGACGGCGGCGAACAGGGCGCGGGCCACCGGCGGGTTTTCGACGATGGGCACGTCGTGTTCGTCGGCCAGATCGCGGATGCGCTTGGCCACCAGATCGGTGCCCTTGGCCACCAGAATCGGTGCCGACATGGCGTCGAGATCGTATTTCAGTGCCACCGCATAATGGGTGGGGTTGGTGATGACCACATCGGCCTTGGGCACCGCCGCCATCATGCGCTTGCGCGCCCGCTGGAAGCGCAATGACTTGATCTTGGCCTTGACCTGGGGGTCGCCTTCCGCCTGCTTGTGTTCGTCCTTCACTTCCTGCTTGGTCATCTTCATTTTTTCCATCCAGCGCCAGCGCTGGAACAGGTAATCACCGACCGCAAGCAGGGTCACCATCATCAAGGTGACCAGGACCATCCAGAAAATCTTGTCCGAGATGTATTCCAAGATGGCCATCAACTCGAGATTGGCCAAGTTCTGGAATTCGCCGATGCTGCCCCACAGCACCCAGCCCAGCAACGCGCCCAGAACGGTCAGCTTGATCAGCTGCTTGCCCAGTTCCATCAGCTGGTTGACGGAAATGATGCGCTTATAGCCTTCGAGCGGGTTGAGCTTCTTGAAGTCGGGCACGATCTTCTTGGGCACCCACAAGAAACCCTTGGTCTGCACCAGCGAGGCGGCGACACCGAGGACGATGACCAGGGCAAAGGGGACGATCATGCTTTGCAGGACGCCCAGGGACAGATGCAGCAGCAATTCACCCAGGCCGTCGGGCCCCACCTCCATCAGATGCACTTGCTCGATATAGGGGGTGATCACCGCCTTGATATTGTGGGCCATGTCGGGTGCCAGAAAGGCCAGCATGATCGCCGCCAGCACCAGCGACATCATGGCCTTGGCTTCCATGGTCTGGGGGATGTTGCCCTCGTTGCGGGCCTCCCCCAGGCGTTTGCCTGTTGGCTCTTCTGTCTTGTCGTCGGAAGCTTCGTCGGCCATGGCTTACCTGGGCGTCAGGAAGGGCATCAGGCCGTCCTGGAACCAGCGCAGGAACAGGATGATGATCAGGGGCAGTGCGACCATCATCATCCACAAGCCGGCCATCACCTGCAAGGGCAGCGCGATGAAGAACACCTGGATTTGCGGCGACAACCGCGACATCAGTCCCAGGGCGACGTTGTAGATGATGCCGAAGGCCAGAAGCGGTGCCGCCAGTTGCAGGGCGAAATTGAAGCTGGCCGATAGAAGCTTGCTCAGGGTTTCGGCGAAATCCCCCAAGGGCAGGGGCTGGCCGGGCACCATGACGGCATAGGAACCGGCGATGGCCTCGATCATCAGGTGATGCAGATTGGTGACGAAAACGGCGATCAGGGCGGTGTTGGTGAAGAAAGCGGTCAGGGTCGAGCTTTGCTGTTCGGCCACGGCGTCGTAGGAAAAGGCATTGGTCAGTCCGACCTGAAAGCCGATGAAGGTGCCGGCCACGTGCAGCGTGCTCATCAGCGTCTGCGTCAAAATGCCCAGGTAGACGCCGATCATCGCCTCGGACCCGATCAGAAAAAACAGGTTGCTCAGGCGGGTCGGCAAGGGCGGCAAGCCGCCGCCCAAGACCGGCAACAGCACCAGGGACATGGCCAGGGCGAAGATCAGGCGGATACGGGTGGGCACCAGACTGCCACCCAGGCCGGGAACGATCATCAGCGCCGCGCCGATCCGGGTGAAGATCAGGAAAAAACGGTAGATATCGAGGGTCAGGATATCGTTCAGCACGCCGCCATCCCCCCTGCCGGTCTTGGCCGGTACGGACTCATCCGCCGCCCGTGATGACGCGGTCCAGCATGGATTTCCAGAAATCGGTCAACAGCCCCAGCATGAAGGGCAAGAACAAGATGATCGATCCGAACACCAGCAAAACCTTGGGGACGAAGGTCAGCGTCATTTCCTGAATCTGGGTGATGGTCTGCAAGATGGAAATCACCAGACCCACCGCCAGACCGGTCAGCAACGGCGGCGCCGCCACGAAGATCAAGGTGGAGATGCCGTCGCGGGCGATGTCGATCAGCTCGGCTTCGGTCATTGGATCGCGCACCCGTGCCGGGTGGGCTCAGACGCCGCTCGGGCTTTGCCTTTGGCGCACCCGTGCCGGGTGGGCTCAGACGCCGCTCGGGCTTTGCCTTTGGCGCACCCGTGCCGCCGGATCGTGGCCATGTTCATCCGCCGTATCCCCTGCCCTCAGATGGGCATGCGCAGGATTTCGTTATAGGCGTTGATGACCTTGTCGCGCACGGTCACCACGGTTTCCAGGGTCATTTCGGCGTTGTTGACGGCGGCCACGACCTCGCGGATGTCGGCTTTGCCGGCGATGCCCGCCGCCGACATCTGCTCGCCCTGCTTGACCGCGTTCAGCGACATCTTGGCCGCATCCTTCAGCACGCTGGCGAAATCGCTGCCGGGAACCGGCGTGGGCGTGTCGCGCGCTTCCATTCCTTCGGCGGAAGGCAGTTTGGCGAAGGCGGCATAGGCGTTGACGGCATTGGCGATATTGGTCATGGCGACGAATCCTTAAACGGCGCTTAGGGGCGCAGCATTTCCACGGTGCGCGACAGCAGCTGTCGGGACGAGTTTATCACATTCATGTTGGCTTCATAGCTGCGTTGGGCCTCGCGCATGTCCATCATCTCGATCAACGGATTGACGTTGGGCGCCAGCACATAGCCGTCACGGTCGGCGGCCGGATGCTTGGGGTCGTAGCGGCGCTGGAATTCCGCCGCATCGGGGCGCACCTTATCGACCTTGACGCCGGTATAACCGTTGGCGCGATCCAGCTCGCTCTTGAAGGTCACCACCTTGCGCTTGTAGGGCGTGCCGTCGGGGGTGCGGGCCAAGGAATCGGCATTGGCCAGGTTTTCCGAGATCACCCGCAGCCGCTCGGACTGGGCCTTCATGCCGGACATGGCGATCTTCGAGGCTTTTTGCAGTTCATCCATGGCTTAAATGCCCTTGCCCAATGCGGTCTTCAGCATCTTGAACTGGCGCTGGAACAAGCCGGCGGCCACGTCGTACGCCGTCTTGGCCTCGCCCACCTTGGCCATCTGCTCCTCAAGCACCACGGCATTGCCGTCGGGCGAGGATTCAAACACCTTTTTGGTGTCGACCGCCCGCTGTTCGTCGCGGAATTCCGGCACCACATGGGCGGCGTTGGTGGCGCGCAGCTTGACCGCCGGCACGCTTTGATCCAGCACGTCCTTGAAGTTATAGGGCTTGAGATCCTTGGGGATGTATTTGGGCGTGTTGGCATTGGCGATATTCTCGGACAGCACCTCTTGGCGCCGTGCGATCCAATCCATGCGGCTTTGCGCCAGATTGACCAATGTCAGTTTGTCGTACATGTCCCGGACCTCAATCGTCCCATTACGGTCAACAGTATGGCGGCGGCGCCTTTAAGAAACGGTGAATCGATTCAAAACCGGCGGCTTAACCTGATTTTAAGCGCGCGCCTCCCACACTTCCCTATCACGCAACCGGGAAGGCAGATGCATGGGCGAGGGCCGTGACCTGTGGGACGAGGCCGCCGAAACCGCCGCCAAAGCTGCCGCCGTCGCGCCGGCGGCGGGCCGTGGCGCCATCGCCGTCGCCTTGCAATACGATCCCGATCAGGCCGATGCCCCCACCGTCACCGCCTCGGGCAAGGGGGCGGTGGCCGAGCAGATTTTGCAATTGGCCTTCGCCAACGGCGTCAAGGTCCGCACCGATCCCGATCTGGCCCAGGTGCTGGCGGCGGTCGAGGTGGACACGGTGATCCCGCTGGAAGCCTTTGCCGCCGTCGCCGAAATCCTGGCCTATGTCTATCGCGCCAACGGCCGCATGACCGAGATGGAAGCCGCAGCGGGGGCGGAGGGCGCATGAACGCGGAGCCGCAAGTCTTCCAGGAACTGGAAAAAGCCACCTCCATGGTGATGACGGCGCGGCGCCTGCTGGCCACCGGCACCACCGTCGACTTGTCGGCGCTGGAGGGCCGGGTGCGGTCGGTGTGCGAGACGGTGGTGGAATTGCCGCGCGAGACCGGCCAGGACATGATCCCGGCCTTGGAAAAACTGATCGCCGACCTTGATCGTCTGGCCGAACTGGTGACCGAGCGCATGGAACCGCCGACAGCAGAGACTGTTGCCGACGACGAGGGGCCGGCCTGATGGAAATGACCGATTATCTGCGCAGCGTCGCCGCCTTGGTGCTGGTGCTGGGAATGATCCTGGGCGTGCTGTGGCTCTTGCGCCGCTTCGGTGTTCCCGGCATGGTGCCGCCACGGACGTCGGTTCGGCGGTTGGCGCTGGTTGAGACCATCGCCCTCGATTCCCGCCGCCGGCTGGTGCTGGTGCGCCGCGACGGGCGCGAACACCTGCTGTTGCTGGGAACTGCCGGCGACCTGTTGGTGGAAGGCAATATCGAAACCGCCCAGGATGATCTGGGCGGGGTGGAGAATAAGCCATGAGGCGAGGTTGGGCGATCGCGGCCGGTGTGGCCGTTGTGGGCGTGCTGGTGCTGTCGGCCCCGGCCTGGGCGCAGCAATTCTCGCTCAATCTGGGGACGGGCGGCGGCGGCGGCAACGCCAATTCCACCACCTTGCGCATCATCCAGTTGATCGCTCTGACCACGGTGCTGTCGGTGGCACCGTCCATTTTGGTGATGGTCACCTCGTTCACCCGTATCGTCATCGTGCTGGGCTTTTTGCGCCAGGCGCTGGGGACCATGCAAAGTCCACCCAACATGGTGCTGGTATCCTTGGCCATGTTCCTGACCGCCTTCATCATGGCGCCGACCCTGGAACAATCCTGGAATGACGGCGTGCAGCCCTATGTGGAGGGCAGCCTGGAAGAAGCGGCGGCCTTCGAGGCGACGGTCAAGCCGTTGCAAACCTTCATGCTGCGCCACGTGCGGGATCAGGATCTGCAATTGTTCCTGGACCTGTCGCGCACCCCCGATGTGGCCAAGGCCGAGGACGCCCCCCTGAAGGCATTGATTCCCGCCTTCATGATCAGCGAATTGCGCCGCGCCTTCGAGATCGGCTTTCTCATCTTCCTGCCCTTCATCGTCATCGACATGGTCATCGCCTCGGTGCTGATGAGCATGGGCATGATGATGATTCCGCCGGCCATGGTGTCGTTGCCGTTCAAGCTGATCTTCTTCGTGCTGGTCGACGGCTGGTACATGGTGGTCGGCTCGCTGGTGCAAAGTTTCGGCGGCGCCTGACGATTTCATCCAATCATGATTTTCCGCCATGTCTGCCATGTCGGCAGCCGTGGGTGGGGCTTTTTCCATCGGTGCTATAATGTGCACAAGCCCCGAAAGGGGCTGACGGCAGCCATTTTTGCAGGAGGAAGCCATGGCCGACAAAGCCACGCGGCACGTGCCCATGCACGGTCCGGCCTCCGCCGAGTCGGGTTCCCACCCGCTGGTGGGCCTGCGCGACGAGGTCGACCGTCTTTTTCACAGCTTCTTCCCCGCCGCCTTTGGTCGCTCGATGTTCGAGCTTGATCCGTGGCGCCCCGGCGCGTTGCGCCTCATGAGTGAGGTGATGCCGCAGGTGGATGTCAAGGAAATGCCCGATCATTACGAGGTCGACGCCGAACTGCCCGGGGTGGAAATCAAGGACGTCAAGGTCACCGTCGACAACGGCATGCTGAACATTCGCGGTGAAAAGCACGGCGAACATAGCGACGATAGCGGCGCGGTGCATGTTTCTGAACGCAGCTTCGGTTCGTTCGCCCGTGCCTTCCGTCTGCCCGAGGACGCCGACGCGGATACCGCCGATGCTGAATTCTTCAACGGCGTGCTGAAGGTCAAGGTGCCCAAGCAGGAAGGCAAGGGGCCGAAGGTCAAGGATATCGAGATCAAGGCCCATTGAGCCCGTTCCGGCCGGGCGGTTTCGCCCCCCACACTCGTAAGCCGTCCGGTGGAACACCCCCTCCCCCTTCACCGGGGGAGGGGGTTGTCTTTCCGCCGCCGCCGTTTGGACGCGGTCTTTCCAGTTGCGCCTATGGGCGCGGGCGGGCATGCTTTCGCTTGGGTTCAACTATAAAATACAAGAGGGGGAGCCATGTCGGTCGAAGCAATTCTGAAGACCAAGGGCAGCAACGTTTTCACCATCCGCCCCGAGCACTCGGTGGCCGATGCCGCCGCCCTGATGTCCGCCAAGAAAGTGGGTGTGGCGGTGGTCTGCGACGCCAAGGGCACGGTGGTCGGTGTGGTGTCCGAACGCGACATCGTTTCCGGCATCACCCAGTTCGGCAAGGGGGTGGTCGACATGCCGGTGCGCAACATCATGACCAGCCCGGTGCTGACGTGTGGTCCCGGCGATTCGGTCAAGCGCATCATGGAAATCATGACCGAACGGCGCATTCGCCATCTGCCGGTGGTCGATGGTGGCGATCTGTTGGGCATGGTGTCCATCGGCGATGCCGTCAATTTCCGCCTGCGCGAGGCGCAGATGGAAACCGCCGTGTTGCGTGATATCGCCGTAACGCGCTGATCATAAATGCCTTTTTTAAAAGGGCGCATCCGTTTGGCTGCGCCCTTTCGCGTGCCTGGATGATATTATTGTGCGCTGCACAAAAACCCCTTGCCTTTGCCGCGCCAATCCGTATTCTATCCTCATGTTGCACTGCACAACGGCCTTACGAAAGGCGGTTGTCCAACCCAAATTCAAAGGATTGCGCCATGAAGATCGACAGCATTGAAAAGATCGTTGCCCTGTCCAAGGACAACACCGAAGCCCTGGTCAAGAGCAGCTCCGTCGCCGTCAAGGGCCTGGAAGATGTCGCCAAGGCCTCGCAGGAATACCTGACCGCGTCGCAGGCCAAGGCCGATGCCGCGTTCAAGGCTTTGTTCGCCTGCAAGACCCCGGCCGAGTTCCTGGAGCTGAACACCAAGCTGGCCCGCGAATCGGTGGAAGGCGTCATCGCCGACAGCCGCAAGTTCGTGGAACTGACCCAGACCGTGGTCACTGCGGCCTTGGAGCCGATCAGCGCCCGCGTCTCCGCCTTCCAGTCCCTGGTCAAGTCGGCCGCCTAACAACCGGACCCGCGCCGGGCGGGGTTTCCTCCGCCCAGGCGCCGTGCGACGCCCGCCCCCTCTCCTCCCGGGGGGCGGGCGTTCGTGCGTCTGGGGATAAGTCTGGTTGACTTTTGCCGTCAACATAGGGATATTCCCGCCTTTCCTTTCAACGTGCCGGTGCTGATCGTCCGTCGGGGACGATGGTTTCCGGCTTTCCTGTTGGGGAGGGTGGATCGTGATTCCTGTCGTCATGCCGACCTATGCGCGGGCCGATGTCGTGTTCGAACGCGGCGAGGGTGCCACTTTGTGGGCCGATGACGGGCGCCGATTCCTCGATTTCGGCGCCGGTGTCGCGGTGACCAATCTGGGCCATTGTCATCCCAGGCTGGTGGCGGCGTTGCAGGCGCAGGCGGGCAAGCTGTGGCATACGTCCAACCTGTACCGGGTCGCCGGGCAGGAGAGCGTGGCGGCCAAGCTGGTGGCCAATACCTTCGCCGACACCGTCTTCTTCTGCAATTCCGGGGCCGAGGCCAACGAGTGCGCCATCAAGATGGCGCGCAAGTTCCATTACGATTCCGGCAATGCTGAGCGCACCGAGATCATCTGCGCCACCGGCGCCTTCCATGGCCGCACCTTGGCGACCATCGCCGCCGGTGGCCAGGAAAAGCATCTGAAGGGCTTCGACCCGCAGATGCCCGGCTTCGTCCATGTTCCCTTCGGCAATCTCAACGCCCTGCGCGCCGCCATCACCGGCAAGACAGCCGCCATTCTGGTCGAGCCGGTCCAGGGTGAAGGCGGCATCGTGCCGGGCGATCCCGATTATCTGCAGCGCCTGCGGGCGGCGGCCGACGAATTCGGCCTGTTGCTGATCTTCGACGAGGTGCAGACCGGCATGGGCCGCACCGGCGCCTTGTTCGCCCACCAGCAGATGGGGGTCACCCCCGACATCATGCCGGTGGCCAAGGGCTTGGGCGGCGGCTTTCCCGTCGGCGCCTGTCTGGCCACGGAAAAAGCGGCCAAGGGCATGGTGCCGGGTGCCCATGGCTCGACCTTCGGCGGTAATCCGCTGGCCATGGCGGTGGCCGAAACCGTGCTCGACGTCATGCTGGAGCCGGGCTTCATGGACGCAATCCATGCCAAGGCTGCATTGTTGCGGCAGGGACTGGACAGCCTTGCCGCCCGCTTCCCGGCGGTGATCGAGGAAGTGCGCGGTCTGGGCCTGATGATCGGGCTCAAATGCCGCATTCCCAATACCGAGCTGCAATCCCGGCTGATGGCCAACGGTCTTTTGACCATCGGTGCCGGCGACAACGTGGTGCGTCTGCTGCCGCCTCTGATCATCGGTGAAGCCGAAATCAACGAGGCGCTGGCCATTATCGCGCGTACCCTGGACGAGGTGACTCCATGACCGTCAATCCGGGCCGCAGCCGCGCCGGGCAGACCCGGCATTTTCTGGATCTGGACCGTTTCGACACGGAAACCCTACGCCGAATTCTGGACCTGGGCGCCGCCTACAAGCGCGGCGAGCAGCCTTTCGGCCGCCCCAAGCCGCTGTCGGGCCGGGTTCTGGCCATGATCTTCGAAAAGCCGTCGACCCGCACCCGGGTGTCGTTCGAGACCGGCATGAAGCAATTGGGCGGCGATACCATCGTGCTGTCCAAGGGCGACACCCAGTTGGGACGGGGCGAAACCGTCGCCGACACGGCACGGGTCTTGTCGCGCTATGTGGACGCCATCATGATCCGCACCGACGACCCCGCCAAGCTGGCGGAATTGTCGGAATACGCCACCGTGCCGGTGATCAACGGCCTGACCGACGACACCCATCCCTGTCAGGTGATGGCCGACATCATGACTTTCACCGAACATCGCGGTTCGCTGGACGGCAAGGTGGTGTCCTGGGTGGGTGACGGCAACAATGTCGCCGCCAGTTGGATTCAGGCCGCCGCCCATTTCAATTTCGAAATGCGCTTGGCCTGTCCGCCGGAACTGATGCCCGATGCGGCGGCGGTCGATTGGGCCCGGGCCCAGGGGGCGCGCGTGGTCATTGGCAGCGACCCGGTGGCGGCGGTCAAGGACAGTCATCTGGTGATCACCGATACCTGGGTGTCCATGGGCTGTACCGACACCAACCGCCATACCCTGTTGTCGCCCTATCAGGTCAATGACGGGCTGATGGCCCATGCCGCCGGTGACGCCCTGTTCATGCATTGCCTGCCGGCGCACCGCAACGAGGAAGTGACCGATTCGGTCATGGACGGCGCTCAGTCGGTGGTGTGGGACGAGGCGGAAAACCGTCTGCACGTGCAAAAGGGTATCCTCTCCTGGTGCCTGCTGTGAGCCTTGCCGCCGATGATCTGATCCTGCCGTTTCAACTGGCTGGCGGTCTGGTGCGCGGTCGTCTGGTCCGTCTGGGCCCGGCAGTGCAGACCATCCTCGACGGCCATGATTATCCGCCGCGCGTCGGCGCCTTGTTGGCCGAGACCCTGGCCTTGGCCGGGGTGTTGGCCGGGTCGCTGAAATATGACGGCGTCTTCACCCTGCAAGCCCAGGGCGACGGCGCGGTTTCCCTGGTGGTGGCCGACATCACCAGCGCCGGCGCCATGCGCGGCTATGCCCGCTTCGACGCGGCCAAGCTGGCGGCGGTGGCGGAAGACAGCGCCCCGGTGCCCGCCCTGCTGGGCAAGGGCTATCTGGCCTTCACCGTCGATCAGGGGCTGACGGTGGAGCGCTATCAGGGCATCGTCGAGTTGACCGGCGATACCCTGGCCGATTGCGCCCGAAACTATTTCACCCAGTCGGAACAACTGGACAGCAAGGTGGTTCTGGTGTCGCAAGCCCCGACCGCCGATGGTGGCGGCTGGCGTTCGGCGGCGCTGATGATCCAGCGCATGCCGGGTAATCAGCCGGGCGGGCCGATCCTGACCACCGACGATGCCGACGAGGCCTGGCGCACCGCCGCTATTTTGATGGCCAGCGTCAAGGACACGGAAATGCTGTCCACCACCCTGGCCGGCGAGGTTTTGCTGCACCGCCTGTTCCACGCCGAGGATCTGACCGCGTGGGAAGCCAAGGCGTTGCGCGCCGGCTGCCGGTGCTCGCTGCATGGCGTCGAGCACATGCTGCAATCCATCCCCCGGGCCGAGATCGAAAGCCTGAAGAACGAAGCGGGACAGGTGACCATCACCTGCGAATTTTGCCGCACCACCTATGCTTTCGGCGACGACGACCTGGACCGGGTGTATATGCCGCCCAAGCGCGGGAAAACGCCTTCTTGACGGCACGGTTTGCGGCGCCACAATAGGCGCGCAATTCCCCCCCACCCCAATAACGGGATAACGCCATGTCGTTCCGCTTTCCCCGCCTGATGCTGGCTTTGGCCGGCGCTCTGACCCTGGCCGCCTGCGAGGCCCAACCGGTGGTGCAGAAGGCGCCGGAACTGTCGTTCGCCGACAAGAGCCCGTTCCGTCTGGACGTGGGCCAGTTGGAAATCGTACCTGAATACGTGCCCTCGGGCCGCAAGCCCAATATCGAACACCTGATGGCGCTGAGCCCGGAAGGCGCCACCGTGCGCTGGGCCCAGGATCGCCTGCGGCCCATCGGCCGCAGCGGTTTCGCCCGCGTGCTGATCAAGGACGCCAAGGTGGTGGAAGTGCCGCTGCCGACGGAAAAGGGCTTCACCGGCATGTTCAAGGAACAGCAGGCCGAGCGCTATGAAGCCAGCCTGGACGTGGCCATCCAGATTCTGGATGAACGGCACATGCCCATCGCCGACGTCATCGCCCGCGCCGCGCGCTCGCAGACGGTGTCGGAAGGGGCGACGCTGAACGAACGCGACCGCGTGCTCTACCAACTGTCGGAAGCGCTGATCCGCGATATCGACGGTCAGATGGAAAGTCTGATCCGCACCTATCTGGCCCGCTGGGTTCGCGACTGATCAGGTTTTCGGCGGCATCCGCGACGGGGTGCCGTCGGCCAGGGTGAACGGGAACAGGCCGACGCGAAAGCTTTCGGTCATGTGCCGCGCCCGGCCCAGGGCGTTTTGCGCTTCCAGCGGGGTCAGGATTTCGGCCACCGCCTGGGTGAAGGCCTTCAGCCAGGCATCGAAGGCTTCGGGGCCGAAATCCAGGTGCATGTGCACCGGGAAAGGGTGGCCGCGATAGCGACCGCTGCCGTAAAGGGCGTGGGACCAGAAATCGGCGACGATGCGGAAATGGCCGGGCCAGTCGGTGATGGCGGCGGCGAAGACCGGGGCCAGCACTGGGTCTTCGTTGCCCAGTTCGTAAAAACGCTGGACCATGCGGTAGATGCGGTCCTCGCGGTCGCTCGTGTCGCTCATCCTATTCCCTTTCAGATCGGCTCGATATCGCCCAACGCTTCGGTGGCCAGGAAGTCGCGGGCGAAATCCTGCACCCGCCCTTCGCCGATGGCCTGACGCAGGCCTTTCATCACGTCCTGATAGAACTGGATGTTATGCCAGGTCAGCAGCATCGGCCCCAGGATTTCCTCGGACCGGATCAGGTGGTGCAGATAGGCGCGGCTGTATTGGCGGCAGGCCGGGCAGGCGCAATGTTCGTCCAGCGGGCGCGGGTCGTCCTGGTGGCGGGCATTGCGCAAATTGACGGTGCCGCGCCGGGTGAAGCCCTGGGCGGTGCGGCCCGACCGGGTTGGCATGACGCAATCGAACATGTCGATGCCGCGCAATACGGCGCCGACGATATCGGACGGCTTGCCCACCCCCATCAGATAGCGCGGACGATCGGTGGGCAGCAAGGGGGTGGTGAAATCCAGGGTCGAGAACATCAGTTCCTGCCCTTCGCCCACCGCCAATCCACCCACCGCATAGCCGTCGAAGCCGATGCCTTGCAGGGCTTCCGCCGATTCCTGGCGCAGATCGTGGTGGATGCCGCCCTGGACGATGCCGAACAGGCCATAGCCGGGACGCTCGACGAAAGCATCCTTCGACCGTTTGGCCCAGCGCATGGACAGGCGCATGGATTGCGCCGCCTGTTCCGGCGTCGCCGGAAACGGCGTGCATTCGTCGAAGGCCATGGTGATGTCGGCATCCAGCAGATGCTGGATCTGCATGGATCGTTCCGGCGTCAGCAGATGCTTGGAGCCGTCGATGTGGGACTGAAAGGCGACGCCTTCTTCGGTCATCTTGCGCAGCTTGGCTAGGCTCATGACCTGGAAGCCGCCGGAATCGGTGAGAATCGGCCCCTGCCATTGCATGAATTCATGCAACCCGCCCAGCCGGCCGATGCGTTCGGCCCCAGGGCGCAGCATCAGGTGATAGGTGTTGCCCAAGATGGTCTGGGCGCCGGTGGCGGCGACGCTGTCCGGCAGCATGGCCTTGACCGTGCCGGCGGTGCCCACCGGCATGAAGGCCGGGGTGTCCATGGGGCCGTGGGCGGTGTGGACAATGCCCAGACGGGCGGCGCCGTCGGTGGCGTGAAGGTCGAAACGAAACTGCGTCAACAAGGGTTCTCCCGCTCCAGCAGGCAGGCATCGCCATAGGAATAGAAACGATAGCCGCGATTCATGGCGTAAGCATAGGCTTGGTGCATGCGGTCCAGCCCGGCAAAGGCGGAAACCAGCATGAACAAGGTGGATTTGGGCAGATGGAAATTGGTCATCAGCACGTCCACCAGCCTGAAGCGGTAGCCCGGCGTGATGAAGATGTCGGTGGGACCATCGAAGGGATGCAACACCCCGTCGTCATCCGCAGCACTTTCCAGCAGGCGCAAACTGGTGGTGCCGACCGCCACCACCCGCCCGCGGGCGGCCTTGGTGCGGTTGACCAGATCGGCCACTTCGGCGGTGACCACGCCGCGTTCGGCGTGCATGCGGTGATCCTTGGTGTCATCGACCTTGACCGGCAGGAAGGTGCCGGCGCCCACATGCAAGGTGACGGTAGTCCGCGTCACCCCGGCGCTTTCCAGGGCGGCGAGCAGGCTATCGGTGAAGTGCAGGCCGGCGGTGGGGGCGGCCACCGCGCCCTTTTCGCGGGCGAATACCGTCTGATAATCGGCGCGGTCGCGCTCGTCCGCCTCGCCCTTCCTGATATAAGGCGGCAGCGGCAGACGACCGTAAGCGTCGAGCGCCAGCATCAGGTCGTCGCCGCCACGGTCGAAACGCATCAAGACCTCGCCGGCCTCGCCCTTGGCCGCCACGGTGGCAGAGAAATCGTCAGCGAAACGGACCTTGTCGCCGGGGCGCAGTTTCTTGGCCGGGCGGGCGAAAGCCTTCCATTCGTCCAAGGATGTGCGTTCATGCAAGGTCAACTCGACCCCGCCTTCCCCCTTGCGGCCGAACAGGCGGGCGGGAATGACGCGGGTGTCGTTGCTGATCAAGAGGTCGCCTGGTCGCAGCCAGCGGGGCAAGTCGCCGACGACGCCGTCGGTCAGGCCGCCCGCCTGCACATGAAGCAGGCGGGCGGCATCGCGGGGGCTTACCGGGCGCTCGGCGATGAGCGTGCGCGGCAGATCGAAATCGAAGAGGTTGACGTCCATGATTGCGGGTTTAGGGTGGAAACCATCGCCACGTCAACCCTTGCCCGAAGGCAGTGACCGACCATGGACCTGTTTCCCCCCATCGAAACCCATGCCTCGGGAATGCTGGAGGTGGGGGACGGCCATTCCCTGTACTGGGAAGTGTCGGGCAATCCCACCGGTCGCCCGGTGCTGTTCGTCCATGGCGGGCCGGGGGCGGGGACGGCGCCGCCCTATCGCCGCTATTTCGATCCCAGCTATTGGCGCATCATTCTGGTCGACCAGCGTGGCTGCGGAAACTCGCAGCCCAATGCCGAAACCGCAGCCAACACAACGGCGCATCTGGTCGCCGACATGGAAAAACTGCGCCATCACCTGGCGGTGGAGAACTGGCTTTTGTTCGGGGGGTCGTGGGGCAGCACCCTGGCTTTGGCCTATGGTCAGGCCTATCCGGAACGGGTGCTGGGTTTCGTCCTGCGCGGCATCTTTCTGTTCCGACCGATCGAGACCGAATGGTTCCTGCATGGCATGGGCACCTTTTTCCCCGAGGCGCACCAGCGTTTCCGCGATCATGTGAACGGCGAAAGCGCCGATTTGCTGGCCGCCTATCATCGCCGGCTGATGCACCCCGACCCGGCCATTCATCTGCCGGCGGCCAAGGTATGGTGCGCCTACGAGGAAGCCTGCGCCCGCTTGACCCCACGCGACCAGCCCAGCGAGATGGAGGCAGGTCAAGCCCTGGCCTTGGCCCGCATGGAATGCCATTACATGGCCCATGGCGGTTTCATGGAGCCGGGGCAATTGTTGGCCGGCATGTCCCGCATCCGCCATCTGCCGGCCCATCTGGTGCAGGGGCGCTACGACGTGGTTTGTCCACCGGTCACCGCCCATGAACTGGCCCGGCAATGGCCCGGCGCCCGCCTGGACATGGTCGCCGATGCCGGTCATTCGGCCATGGAGCCCGGCGCCCGCCGCGCCCTGGTGGCGGCGGTGCGAGGATTCCAGTCGCGTTTGGGCTGATGTGACAGCCCTGTGAAGTCTTCGTCACTTCTCGACACAACGAATTTCATCTCGCGGGTGGCTGATCTTGTGCACATGCGCACAATAGGATGTAAGCAAACACTGTTGAAAGGGGGACAAAATCATGTCCGTCGCTCTTGCTGAAATCCGCTCTGCCGCGCCGCTCCGCTACAAGGTCAGCGATCCCTTCGTCGCCGACGTCATCGCCACCGTGGCCGCCGAGTTCGGTTTGTCCGAGCGCGAAATGATGGTCCACTCCCGCGATCACCGGCTGTGGAAGCCGCGCATGGCCGCCATGTACTATGCCCGTCTGCTGACCTCGTGCTCGTTGCCGGAGCTGGGCCGGGTGTTCGGCGGTCGCAGTCACACCACCGTGTTGCGCGCCTTCCGCCGTTGCCGCGAGATGATCGACAGTGACGAGGTGTGGGCCGGTCGCATGGATCGTCTGCTGGTCAAGCTGGTGGAAAAGATCGTCGCTCCCAAGATGTGAGCGGATCGGTTGGGGTGTGCGCAAGGGGTTTGACGCGCCGCCCTGGTTGATGCTCCACTGGCCCCATGCCGGTGGAGCGGGGTAGGGGAATAGATGGCGCGCATAGCCGTAGTCGAAGATGAAGCATCGTTGCGGGCGGACGTGGTGGAATACCTGTCCGCCTGTGGTCATGTGGTGGTGGGTTGTGAAGATGGCCGCGCCCTGGACCGGGCCTTGGCCGAACACCCCGCCGATCTGATCATCCTGGACATCAATCTGCCCGGCGAGGACGGGTTTTCCATCGCCAAGCGCCTGCGTGACCATTCGGAAATCGGCATCATCATGCTGACCGCCCGTGGCGTGAACGTGGACCGGGTGGTTGGCTTGGAAATCGGCGCCGACGTCTATCTGGTCAAGCCGGTGGAACTGCGCGAGTTGGAAGCCCAGGTGCGGTCGTTGTCGCGTCGTTTGCAAGGGGCGGCGACGGTGCCGGTCGCCGCTGGCGGACTGACGCCGACGGGGGCTCAGTGGGTTTACGACCAATTGGCTTGGTCCTTGGTTTCCCCCGATGGCGGCAGTACCAAATTGACCGCCAATGAACGGGTGTTCGTGTCGCTGCTGGTGGAGCGCCCGGGTGAGCCGGTGTCGCGTTCGGCCATCTTCAAGGCTCTGGGCAAGCGCGAATGGGATGCCGGCGACCGTTCGGTCGATTCCATGGTGCGTCGCCTGCGCGCCAAGGGCGAGGAAGCCCTGGGCCGCGAATTGCCCATCGAGGCGGTGCACGGCACCGGCTATGCCTTCACTGCGCCGGTGGCTGTGCGCTGAACAGGGGGCGATGATGGTCGGTTCCGCTCCACTTATTCTGCGCGACAAGCCTCGACGTGGCGCCAAGTTGCCGCCGTGGCCGGTGCTGGTGGTCGACGACGACGAACAAGTCCACGCCATGACCCAGATCCTGTTGCGCGACTTTTCCTTCGAAGGCCGTGGCTTCCAGATGATTTCCGCCCGTTCGGCGGCCGAGGCCCGACGGGTGCTGGCGGAAAATCCGTCCATTCCGGTCGCCTTGTTCGACGTGGTGATGGAAAGCCCCGATGCCGGTCTGAAGCTGGTGCGCAGCGTGCGCGAGGATTTGCGCAACCATGAAATCCGCATCATTTTGCGCACCGGTCAGCCGGGCGAGGCGCCGGAACGCGACGTGGTCGTCTCCTATGACGTCAACGATTACAAAAGCAAAAGCGAACTGACGGCGCAAAAACTGTTCACGGCCCTGGTCGGCGCCCTGCGCGCCTGGCGCGACATCGAAACCATCAACAGCCTCAATCAGAAGCTGGCCGAAGCCAACGAACAGCTGGAACTGAAGGTGGCCGAGCGCACGGCGGAACTGATGGACAGCCGCGATGCCCTGGCCCGGGCCAAGGATCGGGCGGAAGTGGCGCTGGAACGGGAGACGGCGGCCAAAAGCCAGCTGCGCCAGTTTCTGTCCATGGTCAGCCATGAATTCCGCACCCCCTTGGCCATCATCGATTCGGCGGCGCAGATGCTGATGATGCGGGCGCAACGGGTGGATTCGGGCATGTTGACCCGGCTCGAGACCATTCGCGGCGCGGTCGGGCGGCTGATCGACCTGATCGGCACCTGCTTGGCCGACGAACAGTTGGAAACCGGGCGGATGATCCTGCAAGAACAGGTGCTCGACCTGGCGCCCATCCTGCGGGCGGCGGTGGCCCATCATCAGGCGGCCTCGGGCGGGCGGCAGGTGCTGCTTGATATGGGCCGGGTGACGCGGGTGTGGGGTGATTCCAATCTGTTGCCGCTGGTCATCAACAACCTGATCTCCAACGCCCTCAAATATTCCGTCGATGATCCGGTGCAGGTGAAGCTCAGGGCCAATCACGGCGGCGTGGTGCTGACCGTGCGCGACGAGGGTATCGGTATCCCCCTGGCCGACCAGCCGCGCGTGTTCGAGCGTTTCTATCGGGCCGGCAATGCGCATAAATTGTCGGGCTCGGGCATCGGCCTGCACATGGTCCGCCAGATCGTCGACCTGCATGGCGGGAGTGTGGTGATCGACAGTACCGAGGGTATCGGCACCATCGTCACCGTGCATCTGCGCTGCCCCCCCCGCGATGGCGCTGTCAGGGACGGGGGCGGAACGCCTGCTTGAGCGTGTGCGCGTCCGTTGATACTGTGTCGGACGTTTCGCGGGATTGCCCGCGGCTTATGGGGGCGGCGCCTCTGGAATGAGGGAAAGTCTAATGCTGGCGAAGCAATACCGGGCTTTTAAGTCGACACTGGACGAGCGGGGGATCGTCTTCTCGTTCTCGGGTTATCTGTCCGAAGGCATCCTGTATTCGTTGGGCGACGCCTTGCGGCAGAAAATGGCTCTCGAGGACACCGACGTCACCACCATCAAAAAGGTGTTCTCGGTGTTCGTCGAGCAGTCGCAGAACATCATCCGCTATTCGGCGGACAAGGTGCAGGGCAACCTGGGCAAGTCGGTCGAACTGTCCTCGGGCATGGTCACCATCGGCAGCGACAACGGCCAGTTCTTCATCGTCTGCGGCAACATCATCCTGGAAGAGGATATGGAAAAGCTGCGGGGGCGCCTGGAAACCCTGCGCGGCATGGGCAAGGACGAGATCAAGGCCTATTACAAGGAGCAGTTGCGCGAGCCACCCGACGAGGGCAGCCGCGGCGCCACCATCGGTCTGATCGAGATCGCGCGCCGGGCCAGTGCTCCCATCGAGTTCGATTTCGACCGCATCGACACCGATCGGCATTTCTTCTGCCTCAAAGTCTCCATCTAGCCTTGCTTCAGCTAAAGCGGAAGCAAGGCTAGGTCTTACAAATGGCCCGTGCCGGGCAGTTCAGACGCCACTCTGGCTCATCGCATATCCACGTTTCGCGTGAAAATGCTCTAGGGGTTGATATGGAAAACCTGACCATTGCCGCTTCCGAGCGCTCGCCCGAGGTGAACTTTGATGTCGCCGCCGGTATCTTGCAGATCAAGGGCGAGTCCTATCCCGAGGATGCTTCCTCGGTGTTCGGCCCCATTTTCACCGCGCTGCAAGACTATCTGGCCCAGGCGGACGGCAAGGGGTTGAAGGTTGATTTCGAGTTGATCTATTTCAACTCGTCTTCGGCCAAGGCGCTGATGAACATGTTCCAGATGCTGGAAAACGCCAAAGGCACCGATATCGTCGTCAATTGGCAGTTCATGGCCGATGACGAGACCATGAAGGAATTCGGCGAGGATTTTTCCGAAGACCTCAGCCATGTCACCTTCAATCTGGTGGCGGTATCCTGACCGCATCATGAGCGAGCCCGGCACAGGCGGCGGATTTAGTCTTTTCGACGCGGAAGAGCGGGCCCTGGCCGACGCCCGGCACTTGCTAGGGCGTATGCAAGGCGGCGAAGCCGCGTCCGTGGCGGACGTGCAGATTCTGGCCGATGCTTATTCGCGCTCGGTGCGTGAACAGCGCCGTCTGGTCAAGGTCAGTGACCGCCTGCAAAACCAGATGGCCTTGTTGAACCAGGAACTGGAACGGCGCCGCGCCGAGGCGGAAGAGGCGCTTGAACGCCTGCGCCAAGCCCAGGAGACCCTGGTGCAGACGGAAAAGCTGGCCTCGTTGGGCGCCTTGGTCGGTGGCGTCGCGCACGAAATCAACACCCCCGTCGGCATCGCCTTGTCCTGCGCTTCGCATCTGGCCGATTCCACCGCGTCGATCCGGGCCTTGTTCGAGGCCGACGACATCGGTGTCGACGATTTCCAGCATTACATGGATACCGCCGCCGACACCGCCAAGCTGATCGTCGCCAATTGTGAACGGGCCGCCGATTTGATCCGCAGTTTCAAGCAGGTGGCGGTGGATCGCACCTCGTCCGAGCGCCGCTCGTTCCGCCTGTTCGACACCATCACCGAAACGGTGACGTCGCTGAAACCCAACCTGCGTCAGGGCGGCCACCGTATCGAGATGTCCTGTCCCGCCGATCTGGAACTGGACGGTTATCCGGGGGCGGTGTCGCAGATTTTGACCAATTTCGTCATGAATTCGCTGACCCATGGCTATGATCCCGGTCAGCATGGCCGCCTGAGCATCATCGCTCAGGTGGACGCGGGCGACATGGTTCGGCTGGTCTATGCCGATGACGGCAAGGGTATCGCCGAGGAACACCGCACCCGCGTCTTTGATCCGTTCTTCACCACTCGACGCGGTAGCGGTGGGTCGGGCTTGGGGTTGCACATCGTCTTCAATCTGGTCACCGGCCCGCTGGGGGGGCAAGTGCAATTGGAAGGCGCGGCCCAGGGTGGCGGCACCAGCTTTGTCCTTACCTTTCCCCGCATCGCCCCGGAAAATCAGACCGCTTGAGCCTGTGTCCTTGTTTGCGGCGGCATTGCATCCCATACTTTAGCAAGGATTAATTCAGTCCAGGACCTTGCTGTGCCGCTTGTCGCTTCTCCCCTGCATTGCCCTTTGCGCGAAACCGAATTGAACGCAACGTTGCGCCCGTGGGCAAAGCTTAATCCGGAAGGCGGTGTGTTGGCTCTGGTGCCAGCGGCGGAGCAGGCGCAGGTGGGGGTGTTGCAGCAGGTCTGCCGGCAATTACGGTTGCCCTTGGCCGGAGCGGTGTTTCCCGCCTTGGTGACGGAAGCGGGGGAGCGCCGTGACGGCGTGATGCTGGTGCGCTTGGCACAGATGCCGCCGGTACGGCTGTTTACCGGCATGGATCTGCCGAAGGCGGCGGATCAGGTGGTGACCCAGGTGGCGGCATGGCTCGACGCGCTGCCGCCGGGCGGGGCCGAGCCGGTTTTGTTCAGTATTTTCGACGCCTGCCTGGGTAATCTGTATGCACTGCTGTGCCAATTGGGCCACGGCCTGGACGACCGGGTGATCTATGCCGGGGCCAATGCCGGGCAGGAAACCTTTCAGCTGCTGGATTGCGTATTTGACAGCGATATCTTGGCCGGAAATGCCCTGTTGACGGTGCTGTTGCCGTCAGCGGCGCGGCCCAGTGTCGAACACGGCTTTTCCCTGCCGGTGCGGATCATGCGTGCCACCCGCACCGAGGCCAACCGCATCCTGACCTTGGATGACCGTCCGGCATTTGATGTCTATCGGGAAGCCTTGGTTGAGGATTATGGGCAGGAATTGTCCGTGGACAGCTTTTACGGGCATTCCGTCCACTTCCCCTTGGCGATCCTGGCCGGTGACTCCCTGGTGCAGGTCCGCATTCCGGTGGTGTTGGACGCAGCCGGCGGCTTGACCTGCGTCGGCGAGGTGCCCGAAGGCAGCATCATCGTCATCATCAGGGCGCCGGAGGTGGGGGAAAGCGATTGCATTGATCGTATCGCCGACCACTTGGGGGTCAGCCAGGACACGTTGCTGACTTTTTATTGTGCCGGTCGGCGTATGCATCTGGGGCCGGATGGGACAAGGCGTGAACTGGCGGATCTGTGCCGACAAACCGGCTCGGCCCATTTGGCCGGGGCGTTGTCTTTGGGCGAGATTTCCACCGATGGACGTGGCGCGCCGGCCTTTCACAATGCCGCCCTGCTGTGCCTGCGGGTGCGGGACCAGGATCAGTCCTGAGTTTCGCGCCGCACCACCATCTTGTCGTCGCCGCAGACCAGACACACCGGGTCATAGGCGTTCAACAGCGGCTCCATCCACCATGACCCCGGCTCTTCCGCCAGGGCATCGGGGCGGTCGGGATCGACATGGATGACGACGCTGGTGTGTTCTTCGTTGAAGCTGACCACCACGCCGCACAGATCGGGCCGCAATTCCTCGGGCATCTGGGGCTCAAGCAGCCAGAAGCATTGGAAGTTGCGGCACGATTGCGGGCGGGTCGTATGCACGGCGCAGCCAAGGTCCGTGCAGTGCTCGCACCATTGGTTGGTCGGCTTGCCGGTTTCGGGGACGGCGAAGAACCGGCAGCAGATGGTGCAGGGGCCGCAATCGCGTAGGCGATTTTCCGCCATGTCAGGGTTCAAAACAGAACCTCGTCACAACGTGAAGGCAGCCAATTGCCAATGGTGTTTTCAATGATTTTCATGTCTTTGATCGCGCCTTCAGGCTTTGTAACAATTTGCACCCGGCACCGTGTCTTGATCGCGCCGCCACCAGAAGTCATGGCCGTCGTGTTGCTGGTGCCGGTATAAGAACCATTCGCCAAGCCGTTGCCGTAAACGGCGGAACCACTGCCATAGCTATTGGTCGTGACGGTCGTCATCATTGGCATCTGGTGGACGGTAACGCCGGAATCCCAGACGTAGGCGATGTCCCCGCTATTCAATTGATGGCGAGTAGAGGGCAGACCGAATTTCAGAAAAAAGTCATCCACGTTCCGGTCTTTATATTCCGTGTTCAGTTTGGATGTCATTTCCTTGGTCATGACGCAGGATGAAAGAGCAAGGACCGAAGCCATCAAAACGAGCAGGCGCATCAGTATCATCCATGGTTGAAAGAGCTCAGGCGGATAGTCTCCGAGGCGAGCAGTGCAGTCAACCAAAGAGGGTTTTTCGCTACTGATTCTCAATCCAGCTGCAGGACCAGCGCCTTCAGATAGGCGCTTTCCGGCAGGTGCGGATGCAGCGGGTGATCGGACCCGGCGCCGGCGCTGCGCAGGATGCGGCCCGACCGCCCGGCCTGACCCAGGCCGTGGGCGATTTCCTCGATGAACTGATCGACGGGCATGTGGTGCGAGCACGACGCGCACAGCAGGAAGCCACCCGCTTCCACCAAAGGCGCCGCCAGTCGGGCCATCTTGCGATAGCCCTTGGCCCCCGATTGCACGTCTTTGCGGGATTTGACGAAGGCCGGCGGGTCGACCACCACCACGCCGAAGCGCTCGTTCGCCGCCTCCAGACGGGCCATTTCGGCGAAGGCCTCGGCCCGGACGGTCTGCACCGAGACCCCGTTCAATTCCGCCGCGCGGGCGGCCAGGGCGAGCGAGTGTTCCGACCGGTCCACCGCCACCACTTCGGTGGCCCCATTGAGGGCGCCTTGGATGGCGAAGCCGCCGGCATAGGTGTAGACGTCCAGCATGCGCCGTCCCTTAGCCAGCCGGGCGATGAAGGCGCGGTTGTCGCGCTGGTCGTAGAACCAGCCGGTCTTTTGCCCGTCGGTCAGGTCGGCGACGAAGCGGGCGCCGTTTTCTTCCAGTTCCACCGGGCCGTCCAGGCTGCCCAGGGCGATTTTGTGCTCCAGCGCCAGCCCTTCCAGGATGCGCACCGGGCTGTCGTTCTTCAGTACCACGGCGCGGGGATTGAACACCTCGGTCAGGGCTTCCAGCAGCACCGGGGTCAGGGCTTCCATGCCGGCGGTGTTGATTTGCAGGGCGAACACGTCGCCGTAGCGGTCCACGATCAGGCCGGGCAGAGTGTCGGCCTCGGAATGGATCAGCCGGTAATGCGGCGTGGGGTACAATTGATCGCGCAAGGCCTGGGCCGCCTTCAAACGAGCGGCGATGAAGCCGGCATCGATGACGTCGGTCCAGCGTCGCGACAGCACGCGGGCGGCGATCAGCGAGTGCGGGTTGAAGCTGGCCACCCCCAACTTCTCGTCACCGGCATCCATCAGCGTCACCAAGCTGCCGGCGGGCAGGGCCTTCAGCTCGGCATTCATCTCGATTTCGTTGGAGAACACCCACGGGTGGCCGGAACGGAAGCGCCGGGCCCGGCCCTTGGCGAAGCGGACGACCGGACGATCTGACGGGTTCTGGTTCATTTGGCGGACTCTGGCCTAGGGGTGATCGAGATGTGTTCGGGGGGATGTCGGGCAGGAATAAAGCCTGGGAAGTGTACGGGAAGCCAGGAAAAATTTAGGCATTTTGATATGGATCAATGGCCGGCGCCGACCTAACCGTCATAGTGCGGCGACTCGGAGGACTGTCCGCCCGGCCATTTCCGGCTTACGGGGGAATGCGTTCGCATTGGAAATGGCGGGTGTCTTTCGAGTTGACCCTTTCCCGGTCGAAACAGGAGTTCGGCATGAGCACCAACACCGACGCCATCGTCTATAATGAAGACGTGGTGAAGAAGTTCGTCCTTGCGGCGATTTTCTGGGGTGTGGTTGGCTTTCTGGCTGGCGATTTCATCGCTTGGCAGTTGGCCTTCCCCGTCCTGAATCTGGATCTGGAGTGGACCACCTTCGGTCGTCTGCGTCCCGTCCACACTTCCGCCGTGATCTTCGCCTTCGGCGGCAATATCCTTTTCTGCACCTCGCTGTACACCGTGCAGCGCACCTGCCGCACCGGCTTGTTCGGCGGCGACGGCTTTGCCACCGTGGTGTTCTGGAACTTCCAGGCGCTGATCGTGGTTGCCGCGTTGACCTATGCCCTGGGCTTCTCCCAGGGTCAGGAATACGCCGAGCCGGAATGGTGGGTCGACCTGTGGCTGACCGTGATCTGGGTCTGCTATCTGATCATCTTCGCCGGTACCATCATGAAGCGTCGTGAACCCCACATCTATGTGGCCAACTGGTTCTTCTTCGCCATGATCCTGACCGTCGCCATGCTCCACCTGGGCAACAACCTGGCCGTTCCGGCCGGTTTCTTCGGTGGCAGCTGGATGAAGTCGTACAACATCTTCGGCGGCGTGCAGAACGCCATGACCCAATGGTGGTACGGCCATAACGCGGTGGGCTTCTTCCTGACCGCCGGCTTCCTGGGCATCATGTACTATTTCGTGCCCAAGCGCGCCGAACGTCCGGTCTATTCGTACCGTCTGTCGATCGTGCACTTCTGGGCACTGATCTTCCTGTACATCTGGGCCGGTCCGCACCACCTGCACTACACCGCCCTGCCCGATTGGGCCCAGACCCTGGGTGCGACCTTCTCGATCATGCTGTGGATGCCCTCTTGGGGTGGTATGATCAACGGCCTGATGACCCTGTCGGGTGCCTGGGACAAGCTGCGGACCGATCCGGTCATGCGTTTCCTGGTTTCCTCGGTGGCGTTCTACGGCATGTCGACCTTCGAAGGTCCGATGATGTCGCTCAAGGCCGTCAACTCGCTGTCGCACTACACCGACTGGACCGTCGGCCACGTGCACTCGGGTGCCTTGGGTTGGGTTGCCTTCGTCTCGTTCGGCGCTTTGTACTATCTGGTGCCGAAGCTGTGGGGCCGTAAGGAAGTCTACTCGCTGAAGCTGGTTGGCCTGCACTTCTGGGTCGCCACCATCGGTATCGTTCTGTACATCACCTCCATGTGGATCTCCGGCATCATGCAGGGTCTGATGTGGCGTGCGTACGACAACCTGGGCTTCCTGCAGTACTCGTTCATCGAGACCGTTGAAGCCATGCACCCCTATTATGTGATCCGCGCGACGGGCGGCCTGCTCTTCGTCCTGGGTGCCCTGATCATGGTCTACAACTTCATCAAGACCATCAAGGGTGACGTGGCCGAAGAGGCGATGCAGCCCTCGACTGCCGGCGCTCGCTAAGGGGGAGGAACAGAAATGTCTATCTTCAAGCATCACGCCAAAGTCGAAACCAACGTCTTCTTCCTGGCTGTCGGCATTCTGCTGACCGTCATCGTCGGCGGCTTGGTTGAAGTTGTGCCGTTGTTCACCATCGAGTCGACCATCGAAAAGGTGGAAGGCGTGCGTCCGTACAGTCCGCTCGAGCAGGCTGGCCGTGACATCTACGTCCGCGAAGGCTGCTATAACTGCCACAGCCAGATGATCCGTCCGTTCAAGGACGAGGTCGAACGCTATGGCCATTACAGCCTGGCGGCCGAGTCGAAGTACGATCACCCCTTCCAGTGGTCGTCCAAGCGTACCGGCCCCGATCTGGCCCGTGTTGGTGGCAAGTACACCAACGACTGGCAGGTCCGCCACCTGATCAACCCTCGTGACGTCGTCCCGGAATCGATCATGCCCGGCTATCCGCACCTGAAGCGGCCGCTGGACCAGTCGACCATCGTCGGCAATCTGACTGCCTTGTCCATCGTGGGTGTTCCCTACACGGCCGAGCAGTTGAAGAACGCCAAGGCCCATCTGGTGGAGCAAGCCACGTCCGACGCCGGTGCTGAATCGGCGATCGCCAAGGCTTACCCCAAGGCCAAGGTCGGCGATTTCGACGGCAACCCGCAGGTGGTTTCGGAAATGGACGCCCTGGTGGCCTATCTTCAGGTCCTGGGCACCATGGTCGATTTCACCACCGTGGATCACACCAAGATCCAGCGCTAGGAGCGGGACATGACTCTCGAGGCGATCTCGGAGTTTTTCCGCTCCCTGTGGGGGGTTTGGTTGATGGTTTTGTTCCTGGGGATCGTTTTCTACGCCTTCCGTCCGCGTAACAAGGACCGGTTGGAAGAGTACGGAAACATCCCCCTCAGGGACGATGACGACAAGGAGCGCTAACATGGCTCACGTTGAACATGACGTGATCTCCGGTCAGAACACGACCGGTCACGAGTGGGACGGCATCAAGGAGTTGAACACTCCTCTGCCGAAGTGGTGGGTGTACGTTTTCTGGGCGACCGTGATCTGGGCCATCGGCTATTGGGTCGCCATGCCGACCTGGCCGACCACCAGCGATTACAGCCGCGGCATGATGGGCTATTCGTCCCGCGCCGATCTGGCCAATGAGCTGGATCTGCAGAAGAAGGCCCGGTCCCAGTGGCTGGCCAAGCTGGAAGCTGCCAGCCTGCAGCAGATCAAGGACGACAAGACCCTGCTGAACTACGCCATGGCTGGCGGCAAGATCGCCTTCGGCGACAATTGCTCGGCTTGCCATGGTTCGGGCGGTGTCGGCGTTGCCGGCGCTTATCCCCGTCTGGCCGATGACGAATGGATTTGGGGCGGCAGCCTCGATGACATTCATCAGACCATCCAGTACGGCGTCCGCAACGAAAACAGCAACTCGCGTCAAAGCGAAATGCTGGCTTTCGGCACCGGCGATGCCCTGGACAAGACCCAGGTCGACCAATTGGCCGATTATGTCCTGTCGCTGTCCTCGAAGACCCCCGCTGCCGGTTCGCCGGGCGAGGCCATCTTCGCCGAACGCTGCACTGCCTGCCACCAGGAAGGCGGCGTTGGGACCAAGGAACTGGGTGCCCCGGCCTTGAACAACAACATCTGGCTGTTCAAGGGTGACAAGGAAAGCGCCAAGCAAGGCGTGATCAACCAGGTCACCAAGCCGCGTCACGGCGCCATGCCCGCTTGGGCTGGTCGTCTGGACGCCGCCACCATCAAGATGCTGGCTGTCTACGTCCATTCCATGGGCGGCGGCAAGTAATCTGGGTTACTTTAAGGATGGGGGCGTTTCCCGCAAGGGAAGCGCCCCTTTTCTTTGATATGCCTTCAGTTTCAGCCGCAGATGAACTTTTGTTCGGAATTCCAGGCAAGCATTGTTTTGCCTGCCGCCATGGCCCATAGTCTGGCCCCATTGGAAATACCAAGACATGCGCTAGAGGCATGACCGGCATGCATTTTTGACGCCGCGGGCATATTGGATGCTTATTACAGTCGGCCACCCCCTGATGCGGAAGAGAGTAAGCAGGCGATGAACCAGCAGGTAAAAGAGCCCCAATCCAGCGGCAGTATGTATGCCGAAACAGTCATCATTCATCCCCGCCACGTGAAGAAGGGGCTGTTTCGCGCCGCCAAGTGGTGGCTGATGTGGGGTTTGCTGGCATTTTTCCACTTGGCGCCGTTCCTGCGCTGGGACCGTGGCCCCGGTGCCCCCAGCCAGGCCATCCTGGCCGATATCGACGGACGGCGCGGCTACTTCTTCTTCATCGAAATCTGGCCGCAGGAAGTCTATTATCTGACCGGCCTGCTTTTGTTCGCGGCCATCACCTTGTTCTTCATGTCGGCCTTGGCCGGTCGTGTCTGGTGCGGGTTCCTGTGCTGGCAGACCGTCTATACCGATCTGTTCGTGCAGATCGAGCGTTGGGTGGTGGGGGACCGTTCCGCCCGCATGAACCTGGAACGCGCCCCCTGGACCGCGCAGAAGATCATCAAGAAGGCCGTCATCCAGGCCGGTTGGCTGGCGGTGTCGGCGGCGTGCGGCATCGCCTTCGTGCTGTATTTCGGCGACGCCTTCCAGATGATGAAGGACATCTTCACCCTGGAGGCCTCGGTCGGGGTTTATTCCTTCATCGCCATCATCGGCGGCTTTTGCTATCTGCTGGCCGGCTTCGCCCGTGAGCAGGTGTGCCTTTATATGTGCCCCTATTCGCGCTTTCAGTCGGCCATGTTCGACGAGCATTCGCTGATCATCTCGTACGAGGAATGGCGGGGCGAGCCGCGGGCGCCAGCGCGCAAGGGCCAGAGCTTCGAGGACCGGGGCCATTGCATCGACTGCAAGATGTGCGTCCAGGTCTGCCCCACCGGCATCGACATCCGCGAAGGCTTGCAGATGGCCTGTATCGGTTGCGGCCTGTGCGTCGATGCCTGTAACACCATGATGGACCGGGTTGGTCTGCCGCGCGGGTTGATCTCGTACGATTCCATCACCAATGTGAACTCGCGTGCGGCCGGTGGTCCTGGCAACAAAACCAAGCTGTTGCGGACGCGTACCATTCTTTACACCTTGCTGCTGCTGGTGATCGGCGCCGGCATGGCGTTGTCCTTGGGGACACGGCGCACCACCGAGGTGAACATCCTGCATGAGCGGGCGCCCATGTACGTGCAGATGTCCAACGGCACCATCCGTAACGGCTACACCTACAAAATTCTCAACATGGTCCGCCAAGACCGCGTGTATAACCTGAAGGTCGTCGGCATCGAAGGCGCCACCATGGAAGTGGTCGGCGGCGAGAGCAACGTGACCCAGATGGACCTGTCGGTTCCCGGCGACGAGATCACCACCCTTCGTCTTTACGTCAACGCACCCGAGGAAAAAGTGACGGACAAGAAGACCGACCTTATCTTCATCCTGACCGAAAAAGCTGAGGGCACCGAGTTGCGCAGCACCTCGTTGTTCGCGGGGCCGGGACGATGAACGCCATGACCAAGAAGACCCGTCAGCCGGGGTGGTGGTACCCCTATATTTTCGTTGCCGGCTTCGGCGTGGTCCTGGCGGTGAACGGCACCTTGGCCTACTTCGCCACCAGCACCTTCACCGGCATCTCCACCACCGACGCCTATGAAAAGGGCCGGCTGTATAACCAGAATCTGGCCCTGGCCAAGGCGCAGGCGGAAATGGGCTGGCAGGTGGACACCAAGCTGGTCCCGGCCAGCACCGCTGACGGCCACAAGGTCGATGTCCGCATCAGCTATCGCGATCGCGACGGCAAGGGCGTGGACGGGTTGAAGGTGACCGCCGGCATGGTGCGTCCGACCGTCGCCGGCTATGACCACGAGGTGGCGTTGCCGTCCATGGGCGGCGGCGTTTATGGCGGTGTTTTCGCCCTGCCGCTGGCCGGCGTGTGGGACATGGACGTGGCGGCTGTCGGCGAGGGTGTGGCCTATCAGCACGCCCAGCGTTTCGTCATTCCGTGAGCACGCGCCCGTGCCGCCATTGCGGCCAGGACATCCCCGTCACTCTTGACGGGGATTTCTGCTGTCGCGGCTGTGAAGGCGCCTATGCCCTGGTCCAGGACATGGGGCTGGAGCGATATTATCAGCGGCGTTCGGTTGATCCGGCGATGCGGCCGTTGCGGCCCGAGGACGGCGCCACCGCCCATCACGATTACGCCGCCCACGTGGTCGAGGATGGCCAAGGCGGCGCCAGCCTGAATTTGATGGTCGAGGGCATTCACTGCGCCGCCTGCATCTGGCTGATCGAGGCCGTTCTGGCCCGCCATCCGGCGGTGACCTGGGCCCGGGTCAACATGACCACCCGTCGGCTGGTGCTGCGCTGGAAGGCCGATCAGGGCGACGCCGCTGACATCCTGGCTCCGGTGCTGGCGGTGGGCTATCGGCTGGTACCGTTCGACCCCGCCAAGCTGGGGCGCGAGACGGAAAAACACGAAAAGCAATTGCTGCGCGCCATGGCGGTGGCCGGTTTCGCCGCCGGCAACGTCATGCTGCTGTCGGTGTCGGTGTGGGCTGGGCATTTTTCCCATATGGGCGCCCATACACGCGATCTGATGCACTGGATCAGCGCCCTGATCGTGCTGCCGGCGGTGCTTTATTGCATCCGCCCGTTCCTGTACTCGGCCCTGGCGGCGTTGTCCAACAAGCGCACCAACATGGATGTGCCCATTTCCCTGGGCGTGCTTCTGGCCTCGGGCATGTCGCTGGCGGAAACCATCCGCGGCGGCGAACACGCCTATTTCGATTCCGCCATCACGCTGTTGTTCTTCCTGCTGATCGGGCGTTATCTGGACAGCCGGGCGCGCGGGCGCGCCCGCAGCGCCGCCGAGCATCTGCTGACCCTGGACGCGGTGGCGGTCAGCGTGCTGGAAGACGACGGCAGCCAACGCCTGTGCCCGCCCAATCAGGTGAAAACCGGTCAGATCGTGCTGGTGGCAGCGGGCGAACGCATCGGCGTCGACGGCACCATCGTGCAGGGCCGCTCCGACGTGGATACCAGCCTGATCACCGGTGAAAGCGTGCCGGCGGCGGTGGATGTGGGGGGGCGTGTCTTCGCCGGCACCATCAATCTGTCGGCGCCGTTGCGCTTGCAGGTGGCGGCGGTGGGCGAGCGCACCTTGTTGGCGGAAATCGTCCGCATGATGGAGGTGGCCGAACAAGGCCGGGCCAAATATGTCGCTCTGGCCGACCGGGTGGCGCGCTGGTATGCGCCGGTGGTGCATGTGGCGGCCTTGTCCACCTTTCTGGGCTGGGTCGTCCTGGGCGGCATTCCCTGGCAGGTGGCGCTGCTGCACGCGGTGGCGGTGCTGATCATCACGTGCCCCTGTGCTTTGGCTTTGGCGGTGCCGGTGGTTCAGGTCATCGCCAGTGGTCGCCTGCTGCGTCAGGGCATCTTGCTGAAAAGCGCCACGGCGTTGGAGCGGGTGGCGGAAATCGACGTGGTGGTGTTCGACAAGACCGGCACCCTGACCGTGGGCAAGCCGGAATTGCTGCAAGACGGTGCCTGGAATGCCGATGATCTGCGGTTGGCGGCGTCGTTGGCGGTGTCGTCGCACCATCCGCTGGCCCGCGCCTTGGCGGCGGCGGCGCCGGCGGTGGCGCCTATGGAAAACGCCGTCGAGGAACCGGGACGCGGTATGGTCGCGGGGGATTGGCGGCTGGGTAGTCGGACGCATGTGGGCATGGACGACGACGAGGCGGTTTCGGGGCCGGAATTGTGGTTGGCCGGGCCGGGGCGGGCACCGTTGCGCTTTGGCTTCGCCGACCGTCCGCGCGACGATGCGGCCCAGGTGTTGTCGGCTTTGCGGGGCCGGGGCTTGCGCATTGAACTGCTGTCGGGCGATCGTGCCCCCACCGTCCGCCAATTGGCCGAGCGCCTGGGGATCGACCAGTGGCAGGCTGGCTGTACCCCGGCGGCCAAGGTGGCCCGGCTGGAAGAGTTGAAGGCCCAGGGCCAGCGGGTGATGATGGTGGGCGACGGCCTGAACGACGCCCCGGCGCTGTCCGCCGCCCATGTGTCGTTGTCGCCGTCGAGCGCGGTGGATGTCAGCCAAACCGCCGCGGATGTGGTGTTCCAGGGCGAGCGTCTGGGCCCGGTGGCTGAAATCTGCGAGGTTGCCGCGCGGTCGCGCCGGCTGGTCAGTCAGAATTTCGCTCTCGCCTTGGGCTATAATGTGTTTACTGTACCTCTGGCGGTGGCCGGACACGTCACCCCGTTGATCGCGGCGATTGCCATGTCCACCTCGTCCTTGGTTGTCATCGGCAACGCCCTGCGACTTACACGCGGGAGAAAAGGTTGACCAATCTGCTGATGCTGATCCCTGTCGCCCTGATCTTGGGGTTGATCGGATTGGCGGCGTTCCTTTGGGCCTTGAAATCCGGTCAGTTCGACGATCTTGACGGGGCCGCGCACCGCATCCTGTTCGAGGATGACGAGCATCTGCCGCCGGCGGCCAAGGTCAGTGAAAAACCCGACGGCAGTTCAGGGTGATCCCCATGCCGCCCCTGGATTACGACGATCACAAGGTCGCCCGTGACGCCGATATCGGCGCGCCGCCGTGCCGCAATTGCGACGTGGTCCGCGAAATCGCTTTTTGCGCCGAGTTGAACCACGACGAAATCAAGCGTCTGGCCACGGTGCGCTGCCATGCCCATCTGCCGGCCAGCTTTACCATCTTCCGCGAAGGTGATCCGGCCGATCACGTCTATTCCATCGCCACCGGCGCGGTGAAGCTTTACAAGTTGTTGTCCGACGGTCGGCGTCAGATCATCGGCTTTTTGTTTTCGGGCGAGATGTTCGGGTTGGGGCTGGATAACGGCTATGCCTATACGGCGGAAACGGTGACGCAGACGCAATTGTGCCGCTTCACCCATCGCAAGCTGGAAAGCGTGTTGGGCGACATCCCCAAGCTGGAACGCAAGATGTTTTCCATGACCGTCAAGGATCTGGTGGCGGCACAGGAACAGATGTTGCTGTTGGGGCGCAAGACCGCGCGGGAAAAGGTGGCGACCTTTTTGCTGAAACTGTCGCAGCGGGCGGAAATCCAGGGCATGCCGGCCAGTCCCGTCGCCCTGCCCATGAGCCGGGCCGACATCGCCGATTATCTCGGCCTGACCATCGAGACGGTCAGCCGGACCTTTACCCAGTTGAAGCGTGAAGGGGTGATCGGCCTGCCGGCCTCGGGCCACGTGTTGATGACCGACGAAAAAGCCCTGCGCGATCTGGCCGAGGGCGGCGGGGCGCATTAGAGCATTTTCGCGCGAAGCGTGGATATGCGACGAGCCGGGATCGCAGACGTGTGCTCCGCACACAGTGGCGTCTGAGCGGCCCGTCACGGGCCATTTGTAATGGTTTGGGCTTGTTTCCGCTTTAGCTGAAACAAGCCTAAATGCGCAAGACGTTACTTATTATCGTTTGACTTCAACCGGCCAAGATGGAAAACCATGGCCGCCTGCTGTTGGAGGATCCGTTGAGCGCCGAAGTCAAAGTCAAACGCGTCACCACCCGCGACATCCGTGCTCGTAAGGGCGGCGGCCCCGTCGTGGTGCTGACCGCTTATACCGCCCCCATCGCCCGTCTGCTCGATCCCCACGTGGACGTTTTGCTGGTGGGCGATTCGGTCGGGATGGTGCTTTACGGCATGGACACCACCTTGGGCGTCACCGTGGATATGATGATCAATCATGGACAGGCGGTGATGCGCGGCTCGACCCATGCTTGCGTGGTGGTCGACATGCCGTTCGGCTCGTATCAGGAAAGCAAGGAACAGGCCTTCCGCAACGCCGCGCGCATCATGAGTGAAACCGGCTGTGCCGCCGTCAAGCTGGAAGGCGGTCGTGAAATGGCCGAAACCATCCGCTTCTTGACCGAGCGCTGCATTCCGGTGATGGCCCATATCGGCCTGAAGCCGCAGGCGGTGCACGCCGCCGGCGGTTTCCGCGCCCAGGGTCGCATCGAGGCCGAAGCAGAACAGATCCGCGACGATGCCCGCGCCATCACCGAGGCCGGTGCCTTCTGCGTGGTGGTCGAAGGCACGGTCGAGCCGGTGGCGCGGGCGCTGTCGGCGGAAATCGGCATTCCCACCATCGGCATCGGCGCCTCTCCCGCCTGCGACGGTCAGGTGCTGGTGACCGAAGACGTATTGGGGCTGTTTTCCGATTTCACCCCTAAATTCGTCAAGCGTTACGCTGATCTGTCCACGCCGATCAGCGAAGCGGCGGCGCGTTATGCCGCCGAGGTCAAGTCCCGCGCCTTTCCGGGCCCCGAACATTGTTTCGGTCTGCCCAAGACGCCCAAAGCATAGAGGTCTGCCATGTCCGAGAGCCTGGACATCGTCCGTACCAAAGCCGATTTGCGGGCCCGGGTGCGCTATTGGCGCGATCAGGGGCTGAACGTCGCCTTCGTTCCCACCATGGGGGCCTTGCATGAAGGCCATCTGACACTGGTCCGTGCCGGGCTGGAGATGGCCGACCGGGTGGTGGCCTCGGTGTTCGTCAACCCGACCCAGTTCGGCCCGAACGAGGATTTCAGCCGCTATCCGCGCCAGGAAGAGCTGGATGCCGCCCTGCTGGCCGGGGCTGGCTGTCATCTGCTGTACGCCCCGAGCGTCGAGGAAATGTATCCGCCCGGCTTCGCCACCACGATCAGCGTCGGCGGCGTGTCGGAAGGCCTGTGCGGCGATGTGCGGCCCGGCCATTTCGATGGCGTCGCCACCGTGGTGACCAAGCTGTTGTTGCAGGCGCAGCCGCATGTGGCCCTGTTCGGCGAAAAGGACTGGCAGCAATTGGCGGTGATCCGCCGGCTGGTGCGTGATCTGGATGTGCCGGTGGACGTGGCCGGCGTCCCCACCGTGCGCGAGGCCGACGGTCTGGCCAAGTCGTCGCGCAACGCCTATCTGTCGGCGTCGGAACGGGCCATCGCCCCGGTGCTCTATCAGGTACTCAACCATATCGCCGAAGGTCTGCGCCAGGGCGGGGTGGCCGCGGATTTGTGCGCCCAAGGCCGGGCCCGCATCCTGGAGGCCGGTTTCATTTCGGTGGATTACCTGGAAGCGCGCGGCGCCGATGGGCTGGAACCGCTGGAGCGGCTGGACCGTCCGGCCCGCATCCTGGTGGCGGCCCGCCTGGCCGGGGCGCGGTTGATCGACAATCTGGCGGTGGAGCCCGGCCATGCTTGAACGCCTGTTCAAGCTGCGCGCCCACAATACCGATGTGGGCACCGAGGTGCTGGCCGGGGCCACCACCTTCTTGACCATGGCCTATATCATCTTCGTCAATCCGGCCATGCTGGCCGATGCCGGCATGGACAAAGGCGCGGTGTTCGCCGCCACCTGCATCGCCGCCGCCATCGGCTCGGCGGTGATGGGGCTTTACGCCAATTATCCCATCGCCCTGGCTCCGGGCATGGGGCTCAACGCCTATTTCACCTATGGCGTGGTGCTGGGCATGGGCCATTCCTGGCAAGTGGCCCTGGGCGCGGTGTTCGTGTCGGGCTGCCTCTTCCTGATTCTGGCTTTGACCAAAGTGCGCGAAGCCATCATCAACGCCATCCCGCATTCGCTCAAGCTGGCCATATCGGCTGGCATCGGCCTGTTCTTGGGCATCATCGCCATGAAGAACGCCGGCATCATCACTGGCCATCAGGCGACCTTGGTCACCTTGGGCAACGTTGCCCAGCCCCAGGCCATCCTGGCGGTGGCGGGCTTCATGGTCATGGTGGCGCTGGATGCCCGCAAGGTGCCGGGCGCCATCATGATCGCCATCCTGGGGACCACCGCCACGGGCATGGCCCTGGGGGTGACGCCGTTTGGCGGCATCATGTCCATGCCGCCGTCGCTGGCCCCGACCTTCTTGCAGATGGATGTGGCCGCCGCCCTCAATCTGGGGCTGATCGCCATCGTCTTCGCCTTCTTGTTCGTCGACCTGTTCGACAATGCAGGCACCTTGATCGGTCTGGCCCATCGCGCCGGCATGCTGGATGAAAAGGGTCGGCTGCCGCGCATCGGTCGGGCGCTGATCGCCGATTCCACCGCCGCCATGGCCTCGGGTGTGCTGGGCACCTCGACCACCACCAGCTATATCGAAAGCGCCGCCGGCATCAAGGCCGGTGGTCGCACCGGACTGACCGCCGTGGTGGTGGCGTGCTGCTTCCTGCTGGCTCTGTTCCTGGCGCCGCTGGCGTCGTCGATTCCGGCCTATGCCACCGCCCCGGCGCTTTTGTTCGTCGCCTGCCTGATGGCGCGCGGTCTGGCCGACATCGCCTGGGATGACCTGACCGAGGCGGTGCCGGCGGTGGTCACCGCCCTGGCCATGCCGCTGACTTTTTCCATCGCTCACGGTATTTCGTTCGGCTTCATCGCCTTCGTCGGCATCAAGGTGCTGGCCGGGCGCTGGCGTGACGTCAGCCCCACCGCGGCCCTGCTGGCGGTGGCTTTCGTGCTGAAATATGCGTTGTTGGGTTAAATCCCAATTGACCGGGGCGTTGGGATCGCTATTATCGCGGTCCCAATCCACGGTGCCCTAGTGGCGGAATTGGTAGACGCAGTCGACTCAAAATCGACCGCCGAAAGGCTTGCTGGTTCGAGTCCGGCCTGGGGCACCAATTTCCTTTAGCACACCCATGGTAACCCCATGATTTCCAACGGTTTCGTCAAGATTCCGTCTGGAGGGGTAGACCATGCGGGTGACCAAAGCGGCACCATTTATCTTCAGCAAGCGCGGCATCTTCTATTTCACGCGGCGCATCCCGAGTGATCTGTCGGGCCACTATCGTTGCTCCCGAATCACCCTTTCCCTTCGCACCCGGTCCATAAGAGCCGCCCAAGCCCGAGCTGCGGCACTGGCTGGCAAGCTCGACCAAGATTGGTTGTCGCTCCGCTGGCAGAGCAAGGACGACCAGTTCTCTCGGTTCCTGTCTGACCGAGTGGTCGCAGCCCGGCTGATCTCCAATGCCCCCACCTTGTCGGAAGCTGCCAAGATTTATGTCGAAGCCAAGCAAGCTGGTCGCCCCCAGACTTTCCATCAGGCTGTTGATCGTATCGTGTCCCGGATGGTCGCAGTGGCGGGTGACAAGCCCATCGACACCTTCACCCGAGAGGAAGCCAACGCCCTGCGCAATGCCTTTCGGGCCAAGGGCCTGACCACAGCGTCCATCAAGCGAGCCTTCAACGTCATCAGGGCCATGGTCAACTTCGTGGCGAGGGAACTCGGTCTGGACGAGATACGAACATTCTCATCCATCTACTTCGGTGAGAGTGATGGGGAGACCAAGACGAAGCGTTCGCCCTTTGGGGATGCTGAACTCAAGACCATCCAGGCTAGAGCGGTTTCACGCCGAGCGGAATCGGTAGAGGATTCCCCCTGAGGTCATTTTGTGATTCAACATCTTCGGTAACAACGCTCCCGAGGATGATGCGATGACGTGGCGCTCAGGGCAGTCCTATTCTCAGGACTTGCGCGATAGAGTTTTGGCGGCTGTGGACAGCGGCATGAGCGCCTACGAGGTGGCGCCGCTGTTCCGGGTGAGCGTTTCGTACATCTACAAGGCCCAAGGCCGCCGCCGGGCCACCGGCGAGACGACGGTGAAGCCACGGCCTGGGCGGCCAGGACAGAAGCTGGCGGCTCACCTTGAGGCGTTGCAGGCGCAGATCAAGGTCGAGCCCGATGCCACGCTGGCTGAGTTGCGCGCCTGGGTTCTGGCCGAATTGGGCGTGTCGATCAGCGTCGGCGGCCTGTGGAACACGCTTGAGCGGCTCGACCTCAGTCTGAAAAAAAGAGTGCGCATGCTGCCGAGCAGGAACGTCCCGACGTAGCCGAAGGACGCATCGCCTGGCGAGCCGAGCAGCCGGCGCTGGACCCAACCCGCTTGGTCTTCCTTGATGAAACCGGGGCATCGACCAACATGACCCGGCGCTACGGACGGGCGCCGCGCGGTCAGCGGCTGCTGGCTGCGGTGCCGCACGGTCATTGGAAAATGACCACCTTCGTCGGGGCGCTCCGGCATGACGGAATCTCCGCCCCCTTCGTCATCGACAAGGCGATGAATGGCGCGATCTTCCTGGCCTATGTCGAGCAGGTCCTGGCTCCGACCTTGCGGCCCGGCGACATCGTCGTAATGGACAATCTGCCCGCCCACAAGGTGGCAGGGGTCAAGCAACTCATCGAAGCCCGAGGGGCCACCCTGCGGTATCTGCCGCCCTACTCCCCAGACCTCAATCCCATCGAGCTCGCCTTCGCCAAGCTCAAGAGCCTGCTGCGAAAGGCGCAAGCTCGCACCATCAACACCTTATGGGACGTGATCGGAAAACTCATCGACCTGTTTCCGCCCGAGGAATGCGCCAATTTCTTCGCCCACGACGGATATGGACGCTCGATGTGAAAATGCTCTATGTGTCAGGACCTCGATGATGAGCCAAGGTGGCTGATCGGTTTGATCAGCGACAGTGGGATGCGTTTGGCTGAAGCCGCTGGCTTGACCAAGGATGATGTGGTCCTTAATGACAAGTTCCCACACATCAATCTTCGCCCTCACCCTTGGCGTCAGCTCAAGACCCAGAGTAGCGCCAGGATCGTGCCTTTGGTCGGGGTGTCGTTGTGGGCGGCGCAAAGAGCTGTCGCTGTCTCGACCAACGCATTCCTCTTCCCGAAGTACTGCGACGAGCAGGAATGCAAAGCCAACTCCGCCAGCGCGGCTCTGAATAAGTGGATGTCACCCAGGGTGCCCAAGGGGTGCGTGGTCCATTCGTTTCGGCACAGCCTGCGAGACCGACTGCGAGCCATCGAGTGCCCGAGGGACATCGTTGACCGGCTTGGCGGCTGGACCGTGGATGGGATTGGTGAGGCCTACGGCAATGGCTACCCGATCCATGTCCTGCACAAATGGATGGAGGCGATTGCCTGAGCCAGGAGGTCTACCCCTCCAGACGGAATCTTGACGAAACCGTTGGAAATCATGGGGTTACCATGGGTGTGCTAAAGGAAATTGGTGCCCCAGGCCTTCTCGGCTTTGGGTTCCTTTCCCACCACAGGCACCCTCTAGGCCCCTGATTCCAACGATTTCAAGAGTCTAGGTGTCTCCAGGTTCGATGTCCAGAGGCACCTTTGGTCTACCGTTTGGTCTACCGCTGACCGGCCCATGGCGGTGGCCCCAAAGCCACCCTGGGGCATTCCATGGGGACACCGGCAGCAGTCCCATAGGAGAAACTGCCGGTCATCTGTGGGGCCTGGTCGAGATGGTCGAAGGTCTGGAGGCCCCGCTATGGGGGACACTGCCAGACACCCCCAGGTGCGATATGGGGCTGAGATTTTGTCGTCGGAATATTCAGGGGGCCTGGCTGACCCTGGAGGTCACCGAGGGGCTCCCCATCGCTTCCTTTTCGGTCTCCCTGTCCACTTCCGTCCTGGGTGACGGGGTGCTGATCTTGTGGGAGGATTAATAGGGGGATGGACTTCTCATTCTCTCCTATAGAGCCTTCACCCCCCTATTTAATCCGAGAGGAAACCCATGGCTGCCCCAGAGTCAGCTTCAGCGTCAGTGCCAGGATCAGTACTAGTACCAGTACCACCAGTGTCATCTATCGCATTCGTGGAGAGGATGGAGAAGCACTGGGTGGAGACCCTGGGGAACGCTTCGAGTGACAAGCTCAGGGCCATCTGGGGGCAACTGGCGGAGGCGTTTGGTCAGGCCATCGGTGCCCATGGCACTGACGATGAGAGGACCTGGAGAGTCCTTCAGCCGCCTACGGGGACTGGGAAGACCCAAGGGTTGTGTGTCTATGCCGCCATGCTGGACCCTGGCGAATGAACGGGATGTGCCAGTTCCGGCCAGCTAAGAATGTACATCGCGAAACTAAACCACCAACGAAAGACCGAGCCGAGTGCCGACTTCCGCCAAAAGGCTCACGAGGTCACTGTCCATAAGGTCCTTGGCCAGCGCCATACCGATGCAAAGGCGCAGAATATCGTCCGTCGAAGCTGTCACGCTGATGTTGGCAACAACCTGAGTTGCTAGCCGCTTAATCTCTACCTGCGTCACGAAGCCTGTTTCCCAGGTCATTTCGTTACCTCCCGATTGCGGAGGTGAATAACGGATGAAATGGGCGAATTCAAGTTACATTGCGTAGAGGAAACCCTCAGCGAAACCATATTCATATTTCCAGGGCGTGACCGGATGAATAATCACCACCAATCCAACCCCAGTTAGCCGAACATCGCGTCGATGTCGTTCTGACTAATTCCGATGCCATCGAGTTGTGGGCCATTAAGAAGCCGGGCGTCACCTTCACGAAGGTCTTCCTTTGGCGAAGAGATGTCATTAGCGGCGGCCTCTTCACCCCAGATGGCGATCATAGCGTTAACGCGCTGCTCGACATATTTGAGGGTATTGACCACCTTGGTGATTCTCTGGCCGGTAATGTCTTGGAAATTGCAGGCTTCCAATATCGCCGTCATTTTTTCCGAAATGTCGTTGAGGATACCGCCTGCATAGGCGTTGGATACGTGGGAACGTAGTTCCTGCGCCATGGTATCCACGGCCTCGACCGAATCGAGAATGGACTGGGTGGCGTCCTCGGTCGCGGCAACCACTGCATCCAATTCGTTGGCTACGATGGTTATGTGATCATCGCTGCCCGCAGGCCCCGAAGGCCGGATGGCGGCAATCTCTAACTTGGTTTCTGCAATGCATTTCGCGAGGCCGTGTAATTCTGCCTTGAGAAGAACCACCGCCGCATCGTCACCGCTATCAGTGACAGGCTCCCCGACGAGGGGATTGGCCGCCACGCTAGGTTGCTTGAGAGCCGCGACTTCGCTGCGAAGCGATGAAATTTCACCCCGCATGTCGGTGATCATTGCAACCAAGGTATCTAGCGTTGCCTCAGGCTTCGCCTTTGCTCTCCGCTCGTGCATTTGGCGCTCAGCCGAATACATGGGCCGGGAAGTGGCTGGCAGATGAGGAGGAACCATCTGAGACCCTCTTAAAATCTATCGAATCTACCCGGAGGTCAGCTTCAGAACCTTCCTGTGACCCCACTGCTTATCTGGGCAGGTTCGTTGATCAAGCGGTCGAGACACGCAATCACGCGTTCAGAAGCGCCCCCAACTTCGCCTATGAGACGGATGGCTTCTTCTTCATTTCCGCCATTGAATGCCTTTACCACGGACATGCCGGTCTGATGAACATCCCGGTGACAGCCTTCCAACTCAATGAAGGCGGGGTGTTGCCGGAACGGCATCGAACCTGGGCCGAAATACCATTTCCCAAGCCGACAGGTCTGTTCACTGGAAAGCTCTTCCGCCTTCAGCGTGATCTTACCGATGACCATATCGACAAGACGTTTTTTCCAGATAACATGATCAGCCTTGGCGATTGTGACGATCTTGTTGGGAATCTCTTGATCATTAAGCAGGGTCAACAGCGAGCCGATCTCGGCCTCAACGCCTGAAAGAGCGTTCGTGCTTCTTTCGATGGCTTGAGCGTTCTGTTCCCCCAGATGGGCTACCTTCTGGATGCCGCTAGATATTTCATTCGCCGCAGCGGCTTGCTGAGACAGGATATGAGATACCTCGGCCATACGCTCGGTCGTGTTGCTGACGAGTTCGCTAATCTCGCCCATACGGCGATCCATGGTCTCCATCGAATGGCGACCTGTGGCAATTGCTTCCGTGCCTTGGCCCATCGTGGTGACGATCCCTGCCATTTCCTGGCGAAGGGTGTTGATGCGCTCCCCAATGTCGAGAGTAGCCCGTGCCGTCTGATTGGCGAGGTTCTTGACCTCATTCGCTACGACAGCAAACCCCTTTCCAGCTTCACCAGCTCTGGCCGCCTCAATGGTCGCGTTCAAGGCGAGAAGGTTGGTCTGGGCCGCAATATCCTCAATGGAAGACAGGATGTCCCCAATGGCTTCTGACGCCTTAGCCAAATCGGCAACCTTCTGGGCGGCTTCGCGAACAACGGCTTCAATTGTGGAAAATTCTAGCATGGCTTCCGAAACGACTTGCCGCCCAGCCTCGGTAACCGAGTGGGCTTCCATGGACAGCCCTGCAACACCTTCACTTTGGTGGCTGATCTCCTGGATGCTGGACACCAATTCCTCAGTTGCCGCAGCCATGCCCTGCGCCTCATCACGGGCGCTGTGAATGCCGGTGATGATACTGGCGTTGGCAATGGCACCTTCGTTGATGGTCATCGAGATTGACACTGCGTCTTTGAGCATGCGGCTGGTGAACATTCCCAGCTTAGCATTGCTTTCGCCCATGACACCCAGGGTCTTGTTCACGTCATGGGAGTAGCGAATGAACTCCCCTCGCAGCCCCTTACCGACGATATTGCGGTAAAAGCGGCCTTCGGCGGCGGCGTACATTGCCGCATCCGCCTCTTTCGCGAATGCCTCGGTCTGATCCAACACGCGATTTATATTTCGAAGCAGCTCGCCGATAGTGCCATGGCCACGGATGCCTAACACCCGAACCCTGAGACGACCTTCAGCGGCTTGGCTCAGAACCGCAACACCTTTGCCCAGGCTGGCATTGGTCCGTCGTAGCCACATCACCGCCAGCACCAACATCACGGATGCCGCCAGCACCAAGGCAGTAAGGCCGGAGGCTCCTCTTGCCATGTCCCAAGCCATCACGATCACCATCAGCACCAATGCGATGACGACTGCTGCCAGCGCCTTAGAGGCTGAAGACAAACTGCTCATAGCTCACTCCCTTCTCAGCGAGAATGGACAGCAGCAGATTGGTCGCCGCATCAATCCCAGCCTTTCGGTCGGTATGCCGCCCTTCTTCTTCCAGAAGGCGGGCATACAACGGCTCAATGACGTTGATGGCTTTGCGATCTGGAGATCGACGATTGGAGTGGTAGCCCACCATGTCGCCATTGTCGTCAAGATCGACCGTCACATGAGCATAGACCCAGTAATAGTCGCCGTTTTTGCAGCGATTGACCACGTAGGCGAACAGTTCCCTGCCCTGGGAAATGGTGTCCCAAAGAAGCTTGAACACGCATCGGGGCATAGCCGGATGCCGGATCATGTTATGTGGTTTTCCGATCAACTCGGCTTCCGCGTATCCTGAGATGCGAATAAAAACGTCGTTGCAATAGGTCATTCTCCCCTGAAGGTCCGTCTTGCTGACGATGATCTCATTATCGCGGAAGCTGCGCTCACTTCCGCTAATGCCGCTGGCCATGCAGTTAGCCTTCCTTGACAAACCCATTCTAAGGGCATTTGTTGCTTTCTTGTTACATTGGTCATATCACGGACGGATGGTTAGCCACAACCTGACGGCTCGGCAGGAATGACCCGTGTCAAAAATCCATGTTAGGGGTGGGCCTATGGGTGCCGAGACCGTTCAAAGCGCGACTCCTGATTGGACCCCTGAAATGTCCGTGGGCAATGACACGCTGGACTCCGACCACAAGGCATTTTTTGACATTGCTCGGCTGCTTTACGATTCGCTTTCAGCGAAGCAGGACCAGGGAATGATCATCACCAGCACTCTCATGATCCTAGAAGAGTATGTAGATGGGCATTTCCTTCGCGAGGAAAAGGCGCTGAAGGCGGTCGGCTATACGCAGCTCGCGGAACATCACCATAAACACCGCAAGTTTCAAGCCAGGGTGAGGGCGATTTCCGAAACCTATCAAAGTGGCACCAAGTCAGCGGCGGACGACCTTCCCAACCTCGTCATCCAATGGCTCACTCACCACATTCTCAATGAGGACATGCAGTACAAACGGTGGATCAGAGATTCCGCCGTTGATCCTCGCCCCCTCGCTTTTCTGGCTGTGGAAGCCGCAGGATAATGTCTTCGCTCCGGGATGAGACGCAGCAACTATCAGAAGCCTGATGACGGGGTTGGGCCATCTGCTGCCATTCGGCTTGTCAAGTCACCCGGCTGCCGCCTTCTCCATCAGCAAGCCAATCTCCATGGCCGCTGCAATCACAGCGTCACCCATCGGGCCCCGAATTTCGTCAGGCAATGTGACAGCGGTTCGCCATGATCCATCTGGCGCTCGGTAGTTCGGCAGGGTGATTTCGGTCTTGGAAGCGTCAGCGCGAACCTGAACGCCGTGGATGACGATGGACACGCCATCGAGGATCAATTCTACATCGGCCAGTGCCAGTACGCGGCCAGCATGGATGGCCGTTACCTGAAGGACGCTGATGGTGGCCATGCTGGTTACGTCCAGTCCACCTCCACTCTCTTGCGCAGATGATTCTGTCATGACCCACCATTGCGCCGTCTCAAGGTGAACTCCCTCACCTCCAGTTGATGATCGACCAGCAACTCTACGGCCTCCTCCATGGCCACCCCAATATGCCTCAAGACCCTCCCACGGCTCGCTGGGTACACATGCAGTTCCTCCACGACCATGCTCGGCGGTTGTCCTGATCCAGGCCGGGAAGGCAGCTCGCGCTCCCATCGCTTATGGGTCCCTGAGGCCATCCTATGGATGATCTTGGCGGCTTGGACCTTCTTGAACTCGGCCGTGGAGATAGCCTCAGGGTCCTCTCGGAGCGCCATCTCGACCGCCAACCATGCGGCGATCACTAGCAGCGGATCAACATCACGCTTCCTTAGCCGTGCCCAAGCTGCCCTGGCGCGTTCCTCCGGTGACATCCCGCGCAGCCTGAAGGCCTCCACATGAGGCCCTGCGCTCTGGTAGAGGCCGCGAACACGGTGGATGGCGTCCTTCACCCAGAAATCCTCAAGATTGGCGTTGAGCCACGCCAAGGCTGCCCGGCGGTATGGGTTGATCTGCTTGGCCGTATAACTGCCCCTGTAGGCAGTGCCGTGACGCTGATGGTGATCTGCATGAGATCGGCAGAACCGCATGTCTAAGCCGCCAGAGGTTCCCGCTCTGGTGGGGTTGCGACAGCCGATGACCCGACAGCGACCGAAGAATGGGTTCGGCTCTTCGGCCCGGCCCTTCACGTCCTCCTTGCGCTTACGGCGGCGATCCGGGGTCATTGCTTCACCAGTTTGGAGCCACCTCGGCCTCGCCCAGGGAGATATGAAACCTGAAGATCGACCAAGCCTTTGGCTAGGGGATGCTCCGGATTACGAAGGCAAGGAGCTACGTTTTCTCGCCACTTCTCGTAGCTGATCTCCAATTCATTCCTGATGTCTGTAACAGGGTACTCCCCACGTTCTTTGCTTTCCATATGAGCCAGAATGGCTTCATGGGATGAGCCACGGCGCACCGTCGGTTCTCTTGAGCATTCCTGATCTAACTCAAAATCCCATGCGGCGACCTTGATCGCTGGCATGTCAGCTTGGATCGAATCCAGAATGCTGTCACCGGCTGCTCCTCGGGGAAGAAGGATAAATGCATCGGTAGGAGCGCAGTTGCCAACCTCGTCGATCACCTTCCGGCATTGGACCCGATTTAAAGCTTGGATAACCGAAACAGCGATCTGCCTCCGCTGCATCTCGATGCGGACATCGTCGTATTGTTTGAACACGGGATTCTGGATCCAGTCATCTTCCTGGCGACCTTGAAATGCCATGAAGGCGTTGTTGGCCCAGGTCAATTGATCACGATAGGAAAGGCCAAAGAGAACGACTACATCACAGTCCTTCCAATCGTTCCGACCGTCGATGGCTCCCCAATGCCCTACGCTGTACTTGGCAAACTCGGGCTCAAATGTTTTGGCGTAAGGTGCAACTTTTTTATGGCAGCATAGGAAGACGCGGCGGCCTTGACCGAGCCGAGCCGCTAAATCGGCCAGCAGCCTTTGCAATCTTTTCTGGTGAAGCTGTTCCATCTTGGTTTTGCCAATGCCATCACATCGGGCGACATGAAGAGTGACGTTGCCGTAAGCCCTGGCATCGGCGGGAACGGCATAGACCCTGGCTTTGTGGCTGAACAGTTCCCAGAGGAAATTCTGGGTAGCCGTCGCATCCAGAACTGCTGGTCCTGGTAAAGAATCAGGGATCGCGAGCCTTGCGCAGTTTAGAGTGTGGCGGTCACCCTTGCTGGCGTAATACGCCCAGTTAGCCATGACCCCTTCAAGGCCCTGAAGCGTTTCGTCGACCCTGTCGCGGAAGCGATGCCGGGTCGCCAAAGAGTTCTCTTGCAGAACTGTCTGGTCATAGGGATGGTTCCACAGAGCAGCCCTCAGACCGTCCATTGAGGACTCCGGTGGCATCGCCATGGTGCCTTTCCAGACCATCCTCGTCATGGTCATGGCATATTCTGGTTTCGCTGCAACCATCTCAGACATCTTTTGGAAGATCTCATCGGCCTCCCTAAGACACAGGATTGGGTCAGGGAACCTCATTCTGATTTCCTCAGGGATATGCCCCAGGGCCTGCGAAATGGCCGACGATGTGATCTGGTACTCTTCGACCATATTGGCCAAAGCCTCATCGATGACGGTCAGCTTCCTCCGTCCATGGTTCCATTCTACCAGTACTGACCACTTATCTGCCCTATCCCCAGCAAGCCCGATAGCGGCGTTGACGTAAGCCTGATGGGTCACCACCAGGATGTCTGAGCCAGCCACCTCATCTGCCGACACCATCGCTTCTGAATGTTTGGCGATGGCCACCTTGGCACCGGCATGGTGATTGATGCTCTCGACCACCTCGTTGCACTGATCAATCAGCCGGGTGACCACCAGCATCCCCACCTTGTTCCCATCGGCCACCCTAAGATTCCCCTCAGCCAGCATGGCGGCATAGACACACAACCCTTGGGTCTTCCCAGTCCCCGTAGGCGGCTGAAGGACTCTCCAGGTCCTCTCATCGTCAGTGCCATGGGCACCGATGGCCTGACCAAACGCCTCCGCCAGTTGCCCCCAGATGGCCCTGAGCTTGTCACTCGAAGCGTTCCCCAGGGTCTCCACCCAGTGCTTCTCCATCCTCTCCACGAATGCGATAGATGACACTGGTGGTACTGGTACTAGTACTGATCCTGGCACTGACGCTGAAGCTGACTCTGGGGCAGCCATGGGTTTCCTCTCGGATTAAATAGGGGGGTGAAGGCTCTATAGGAGAGAATGAGAAGTCCATCCCCCTATTAATCCTCCCACAAGATCAGCACCCCGTCACCCAGGACGGAAGTGGACAGGGAGACCGAAAAGGAAGCGATGGGGAGCCCCTCGGTGACCTCCAGGGTCAGCCAGGCCCCCTGAATATTCCGACGACAAAATCTCAGCCCCATATCGCACCTGGGGGTGTCTGGCAGTGTCCCCCATAGCGGGGCCTCCAGACCTTCGACCATCTCGACCAGGCCCCACAGATGACCGGCAGTTTCTCCTATGGGACTGCTGCCGGTGTCCCCATGGAATGCCCCAGGGTGGCTTTGGGGCCACCGCCATGGGCCGGTCAGCGGTAGACCAAACGGTAGACCAAAGGTGCCTCTGGACATCGAACCTGGAGACACCTAGACTCTTGAAATCGTTGGAATCAGGGGCCTAGAGGGTGCCTGTGGTGGGAAAGGAACCCAAAGCCGAGAAGGCCTGGGGCACCACTCTCTTCCCATTCGATGTCTTAAGCAATCGAGCGGGCGCTTACGCAGCGCCCGACCCGTTTCTATTCCCAGTCGGCCAAGCCATAGCCGGCCAGGATGGCGGCCAGACGGCCATTGCGCCGCAAGGCGATGATGCCGTTATCCAGGGCATCGGCCAGGGAATTGCCGCGATGGCGGGCCAGTGAGAACGAAATGTGTAGGCTGCCGCCGGCCAACCGCCCGGCGGTGCGCACCTTGCCGGTGCGACCGGTACGGATGATGGTGTCGCGCAGCACCGCCTCGTCGTCCAAGACCAGGTCCACCTGCCGGTCCAGCAACCGCCCCAGATTGGTTTCGGCGGCGCGGTTGCCGGCCTGGGCCAAGACCTGCTGGGGGTGTTGCGCCAGCCAGGCGTCGATGTCGGTGGAATAGCTGTAATCCTTCACCGTGCCGATGCGCCGCCCGGCCAGGGAGGTCATGTCGATGAAGTTGAACGGATCATCGGCACGGACGGCGAAGGCATTGGATTGCCGCCCCAGGGGGAGCCGGTTGCGCGGCAGATCGGGGGCTTCGCCCGGCAAGGTGCCGACGATGCCGTCGGCCAAGCCGGCGCGAATTTCATTCAATCCGGTGGCCCAGGGTCGTATCTGGTACTGGGTCTTCAGCCCGGCCAGGGCAAAGGCTTCGCGCGCGATGTCGATCATATAGCCCGATCGACCGCTGCTTGGGTCGCAGGTATGCGGGCACCAATGGTCGGCGGTCAGAATAACCGTGTCCGCCGCATTCACCCCAGTGGGAGCGAGCAGGGACAGCCACAGGATCACCACCCATGGCCATGGGGTCTTTTCGCGCATGGGCAAATCCTAAAGACCGGATGTCACCGGGAAAACCGGCGCCATCCGAATCTCGCCCGCCCGTGGTGCCGCGTCAAGTCCGCTTCAGCGAGGACCGCAGCGGTTGTGACGGCGGTTTTCCGCTTCGATATCGGCGGCGCATTCCTTGCAGTGGCGGGCATGCGGGGTCGCCCGCAGCCGCTCGGGTTCGATGTCGCAGCCGCAAGCCCGGCAAATACCGGAGGACGGCGCCCCCGATGTGCGCGCCAGCACCGCCTGCAGGGCGACGGCATTGAAGGCGTCAATCCGTTCGGCGGCGCAATCGATATCGTCCATGAAACTTCCCCTCGTCCCACTAGATATAGAGGACAGAATTATCCATCACGCCCCCGCCCGGGCAAAATGAAAAGTTGGTTATGTCTTTGCTCACAAGACGGTCAGCATTGACGCGACCAGAGGGTGGCGGACAATGTCGGATTCGGCCAAATCCACCACCGCCACGTCGGGCAGGCTGCGCAACCGGTTGGCGATATCGGCCAAGCCGGACAGGCCGGGCAGCAGATCGGTTTGGTCGGGGTCACCGGTCAGCACCATAGTCGAGTGCCAGCCCAGCCGGGTCAGCAACATTTTGATCTGGCCATAGGTGCAGTTCTGCGCCTCGTCGATGACGATGAAGGCGTTGTTGAGGGTACGACCGCGCATATAGGCGATGGGCGCTACTTCGATGGTGCCGTCGGCGATGCAGGCGCGCAGGCGTTTGCCGCCCAGGCGATCGGACAGGGCGTCGTAAAGCGGGCGCAGATAGGGGGCCAGCTTGTCTTGTAGGTCGCCGGGCAGGAAGCCTAAGGATTCGCCGGCCTCCACCGCCGGGCGCGACAGGATGATGCGCGACACCTTGCCTTCGTCGAAGGCCTCGACCGCCGCCGAAATGGCCAGGAAGGTCTTGCCTGTCCCCGCCGGCCCCAGGGCAACACTCAGGTTATGGGTGCGGATGGCCTCCATCAGCTGCTTCTGGCCTTCGCTTTGCGGGCGCACCTTACGCATATAGGATTTGTCGCGCCCGGCCTCCCCATCCTCGTCCTCGCCAAGGGGGTGCCAGGAATTGTCGGTCGGATACAGGGCAATGACGGAATTGGATTTGGATTGCGGGTGATGACGCGCCGGACGTTTGGCCATACCGTTTACCCCCAAGGATGTTGGAAACAGGGCACATAACAAAAAAGCCTTCCACAACGGGAAGGCTTGGCATGATCGGCGGGTGAGGGACGCAAACCCCGCACCAAAACGGCGGGTGCGTCTGCGTCAAGGGAGTGCGGTGCTTGGTTGAGGCACAAAGCGACATGTTCCGTCAAAGCCACCAATCAATCATGACGCTAACAGAAGCGGATTCCCGCTGTCATCAATAAAAATCACCTGATCTAGTGTGTCATCAAACAACAATACATAGGTTTTGATTAAATTGTTTGCACGTGCCAGCGCAAGGGGCGGCTTTGGCGGCGTTCCATGCGTGGGCGGACCTGTCCGTCGGCCATATTGACATAGCAATAAAGGCGTTGGGCGCTGGGCAGGTCCAGCAGTTTCAGCCAGACAACACCATCGACGTTCAGGGCATCGCCGGGCTCCACATCGGGGCTGTCTTGTGGGGTGAAGCTCAGGTGATAGCCATCGGTGGGGCTCAGAGGGGAGTCGGGGTCCAGGTAATGCAGCCGCAAGTGCCGACGGTCGCCCAGCGGGTCCAACGGCACCAGGAAGTGGTTGACGTGATCCTTGCCCACGCGTTCCGCTTTCAGGCACAAGGTGCGGATGCCGTTCACCTCGGCAACCACCCATTGGCCGGCATTGATTTCATAGGCAGGGCGACTTTCCATCACTTCACCTTGACGTCCAGCATTTCCAGGTTCTTGCGCGCCAAATCGGCGGCATCGGATTCGGGGGCCAGTTCCATGGTCCGCAGCCAGGTGGCGCGGGCCGATTTGTCGTCGCCCTGCAACCGGGCCAGGATGCCACGTTCCAGCAGGGCATCGGGATAGTCGGGATCAAGCTTCAGCGCCTGGTGGATGTCGTCGGTGGCGCCGGGGATGTTGTCGACGAAGCGAAAGGCGGTGCCGCGCAGGGTCAAGGCCTCGACCCGGTTGGGTTGGGTGCGCAGGACTTTCGACAGCACGTCGATAGCTTCGGCATAATGGTGGACCTGGGCCAGCAACACGGCGTGGTCCAACAGGATGTCGGGGTTGCCCGGCGACAGCAGCAAGGCACCGCGCTGGGCCGAATCGGCGCGCGGAATGTTGCCTTCCAAGATCCACGACTGAGCCGCCTGGGCCAGCATTTCCGCCCGCACGCTGTCTTCGCGCACGCTTTCATTGGCCAGGGTTTCCAGGCGGGTGGCGGCCTCGCCATACTTGCCCAAACCGATCAGAGCCACTGCGGCACAATGGCGGGCGGCCTCGCCGCCGCCCAGGGATTGCCAGGCTAAGGCTTCTTCCCAACCGGCCTCGGGGTTCTTCTTGGCCAGGGTCAGGCAGGCCTGATACTCCTTCGGACCGTCGATGATTTCGGCGGCGGCGGTGAAAGGCAGTATGAGGACAGCGACGAACAGGATGGGGCGCAGCATGGAAACCCGTGTGTTATGGTGAGTGGCCCCCAGTGTGGCGCTGTTGACGGCCTTTGCAAGAGGACATGTATGAACCGGCACCTGTTCATCTTCGGTTTGGGCTTTTCCGCCCGCGTCATCGCCCGCGCTGCCCAGGATCGCGGCTGGCGGGTCAGCGGCACCACCCGTTCGGGCCAGGGCGACGGACTGGACGGTATCACCATTCATGCCTTCGACCGCGATCATCCGCTGCCGGCCCAGGCCTTGGACGGGGTCACCCATGTGCTGTCGTCGGTGCCGCCCGATCATGACGGCGATCCGGTGCTGGACATGGCCGGGGTGGCGCTACGCCAGTTGGCGCCCGCTTGGGTCGGCTATCTGTCGACCACCGGGGTTTATGGCGATTGCCAGGGCGATTGGGTGGATGAGGATGCACCGCTGCGTCCCGATCTCGACCGCTCGCGCCGGCGGGTCTTGGCGGAGCAGGCGTGGCAGGGCAGTGGTTTGCCGGTACAGGTGTTTCGTCTGGCCGGCATCTATGGACCGGGGCGATCGGCCATCGACACGGTGCGCCAGGGACGGGCGCGGCGCATCATCAAGCCCGATCAGGTGTTCAGCCGTATCCATGTGGACGACATCGCCCAGGTGGTGCTGGCCTCGATCGAACGGCCCCATCCCGGACGTGTCTATAATCTTTGCGATGATGATTGTGCGCCGCCGCAGGACGTCATCACCCATGCCTGCGCCTTGCTGGGAGTGGAGCCACCGCCGGAAGTGGAATGGGAACAGGCCCAGGCGAGTTTGTCGCCCATGGCCCTGTCGTTTTACGCCGATAACAAACGGGTCAGGAACGACCGCATCAAGCAGGAGCTGGGGGTGCGCCTACGCTATCCCAGCTATCGCCAGGGGCTGGCGGCGATCCTCAGCGCTTGAGGCCGAAGCTGCTGGCGGCGCTGGGGGCGGCGGTCGATGCCATGGCCGGTGCGGCGGCGCCCGCCCGGGTTACCGAATAGATGCCGCGCTGCTCGGGCACCGGCTTGAACTTGTCGGAAATCCCCAGCACGGTCTCGGCGCCACCCAGATAGAGCAGGCCGTCGTCGGGCATGATCTTGGCGACGTTTTCCAGCACCCGGCTTTTGGTCGGCTGATCGAAATAGATCAAGACGTTGCGACAGAAGACGACGTCGAACTGGCCCAGCGTCTTCAGATCGTGCAAAAGATTGTATTCACGGAACTGCACCATGGCCCGGATCGACGAATCGATCTGCCACATCTCGTTGGTCTTCTTGAAGTACTTGACCAGATACTGGATCGGCAGGCCGCGCTGCACCTCGAATTGCGAGTAAAGACCGGCTTTGGCCTTTTCCAGCATCTCGGTGGAAATGTCGGTGCCGACGATTTCGATCTTCCAGCCGGCCAGCTTGGCGCCTTCTTCCTTCAGGATCATGGCCAGGGAATAGGCTTCCTGACCCGAGGACGACGCCGCCGACCAGATGCGGAACGACTTCTTCTGCGCCCGGTTGGCCAGCAATTGCGGCAGCACCATGGCTTTGAACTGGTCGAACGGTTTGATGTCGCGGAAGAAGAATGACTCGTTGGTGGTCATCGCTTCGGTGACTTCGCGCAGCAATTCCTCGCCGGCGGTGCGCAACGATGCCACCAGATCGTCCAGCCCCTTCAGGCCGCGCTTGCGCGCCACCGGGGTCAGGCGGGATTCCAGCAGATAGGCCTTGTCGCGGCTGATCACCAGACCGGACCGATCCTTCAGCATCTTGGCGATGAAATCGAAATCTTCGGGACGCATGGTCTTAGCGCCTTGTCGCCAGTTTGATCATCCACGGGGCGATGTCGCCCAGTGGCATGACCGCAGAACAGATACCCGCTTGTGCGGCGGCCCCAGGCATACCCCACACCACCGAAGTGGCCTCGTCTTGTGCGATCACCGTACCCCCAGCCTGAACCACCACCGCGCCCCCCTTGGCTCCGTCCGAGCCCATTCCGGTCAGGATCGCCACCAACACCCGCTTGCCGTAGGCGGCGGAAATGCTGCGCAGCATGGGATCGACGGAGGGCCGGCAGAAATTTTCCGGAGCATCCTTGGTCAGCCGCAAAATCTTGTCGGCGCCCTTGGTTTCCACCAGCATGTGAAAATCACCGGGCGCCACATAGACGCGACCGGGTTTGATGACTTCGCCGTCCTGGCCTTCCTTGGCATCCCAACCCGAGACCCGGCTGATATGCTCGGCCAGGATGGTGGTGAAGGTTGCCGGCATGTGCTGGGTGATCAGGATCGGCTGCTTGACCGTGCCGGCGCGCATGGTGCCCAGCAGGTTGAACAAGGCCTGCGGACCGCCGGTGGAGGAGCCGATGGCGATGACGTCCGGCGGCTCCGGCGTATGGGTGCGCAACTTGATGGGGGCGGTGGGGCTTAGTGCCGATGGGCGCGGCGCTGACGGAGCCAGGGTCGGGCGGGTCGTGCTGGTGGTGCCAGGCCGCGCCTTGCGATTAGGGTCACGGCGACGGGCTTGCCCCAAGGCCTTGACCTTGCCCAGCAACTCGGCCTTGAAATCCATGCCGCCGGCCAGATCGCGGGTGGCGGTGGGTTTGGGGATATAATCGGCGGCGCCCATGTTGAGTGCGCGCATGGACACGTCGGCACCCTTCAGGGTCAGGGTCGATTGCATGATGATGCGCACACCCGGGTCCACCTGCAACAGCTTGGGCAAGGCGGTCATGCCATCCATCACCGGCATTTCGATGTCGAGCAGGATGACGTCGACTTCCTGGCGTTCCAGGGCCGAGACGGCCATCTGGCCGTTGCCGACCGAGGCGATGACGGCGATACCGGGGTCTTCTTCCAAGATACGGGTGACCAATCCGCGCACCACGGCCGAATCATCGACAAGCATCACCCGCACCTTGTCGGAGGCGGGGGAATTGGCGGCAGTGGCGGCATCAATGGTCATTCGACCTTAAATCCTTTCGTGGCCGGACCCAGGCTTACAGCAGACCGACCTGCGAGAACTTCGCCTGAAGAATCTCGCTATCGAAAGGCTTCATGATGTACTCGTTGGCGCCAGCGGTGATGGCTTCCTGGATGTGCTCGATGTCGTTTTCGGTGGTGCAGAAAACCACCACCGGATGATCGCCGCCGGGCAGTTTGCGCAACTCGCGCAGGAAGTCGATGCCGTTCATCACCGGCATGTTCCAGTCCAGCAGCACCGCGTCGGGCATCTGCACCTTGCAGTAATCCAAGGCCTGCTGGCCGTCCTCGGCTTCGGCGGTGCTAAAGGTCAGCTCATGCAGGATCTTCTTGGCCACCATGCGAATGACCTTGGAATCATCGACGATCAGACAGGACTTCATGCCCCAAATGCCTCCGTATGGTGACGCCAGGAACCCCGATGTCCCTGACGCTTGCCCCAGCTATACTATTCGCTTTTGTTGAAATCCAGAAGCTTGGCAACGTCCAGAACAACCAACAATTTATCATCAAGCCGATAAATACCGGCCGAGAACTCGCGCCACATGGGGTCCAGGGTCGGCGGGTTGCGTTCGAATTTGGCCACCGGCAGGCTTAACACTTCGCCCACCTGATCGACCATCAGCGAATAAAGCTCGCCGCCTTGTTCGACCACCACGCTCATGCCCTTGTTGTCTTCGTCGGCGCGCTTCAGGCCCAGACGCAGACGGACGTCGATGGCGGTGACGATGCGACCACGCAGGTTGAGGGAGCCTGCCACTTCACGCGGGGCCAGCGGGATGCGGGTGATCTTCTGCGGCCCCAGCACATCCTGGACGGTGAGAACGGCGATGCCGAACATCTGCCCGTCGATGAACATGGTGACGTAATCCTGGGTCTCCGGCGCGGCCAACTCGGTGCTGGGGCGCTTGGAGGCGGGGACGATCTGATTCATGCAGCACCTTTAAGGGTGGCGAGGGTCGAGGCGATGGTTTGCAACAGCGAGTCGCGGTCGAACTTGGCCACGTAATCATTGAAGCCGACCTGACGACCACGCTCGAAATCCTTTTCGGTGGCGTGCGACGACAGGGCGATCATCGGGGTGTTGTACCAGCGGCCATCCGAGCGCACGGCGGCGGCGAACTCGAAGCCGCTCATGCCGGGCATTTCGATGTCGCTGATGATCATGTCGAACTCATAGCCCTGCTCGCGCATGGTGAGCGCACGGTCCGCCCCTTCGACGGCGGTGACTTCGTAACCGGCCACCGACAACAGCGGCACCAGCAGATTACGGAAGAACGGGCTGTCGTCGACCAGCAGGATACGCGGGCTGGAATGCTCGTCCTCGCCGTATTCCTTGTCGTTGCGGCCGAACCAGTCGCCGAAGGCCTGCGGCAGGTAATAACCGGCGTCGATGATGGTGGTGGCCTTGCCGGCGATGACGGCGGTACCGATGACGCCGGGATTGTCGGCGGTCAGTTCCACCTTCAGGCGATCCTCGACGATGTCGACGATTTCGTCCACGGCCAGACCCATGGTGTGGTCGCGGTCCGAGAACACCAGCACCGGCTGGCGGCCTTCCTGGCGGAATTGGGTGGTGCCGTCGATGGACACCAGCGGCATCAGATGGCCGCGATACTGGACCATGGGCTTGCCGTGGCTGTATTCGACGTCCTTGATGTCGATCTCTTCCAGACGCGCCACCAGGGCCAGCGGCACCGCCTTGAGATCGTCGCCGCAGGCGCGGAACACCAAGAGGCTGGTCTTGGAATCGTTGCCCTTGTCGCGGGTGACCGTCTGTTCGGTGGTCTGGCCGCCGCCGAGGACGCCGGATTCGCCGGTGGCGCCGGCGATGCCGTTGGGGTCGAGGATCATGATGACCGAGCCGTCGCCCAGGATGGTGTTGCCCGAGAACATGGAGATGTGACGCAGGATCGGCGCCACCGGCTTGACCACGATTTCTTCGGTGTCGAACACGCGGTCGACGATGATGCCGAAGGTGTAGGTGCCGACTTGGGTGACGACGATGAAGGTTTCCTGGTCTTCGCCGTTGGACAGGCGCAACAGCTTCTTCAACGATACCAGCGGCAGCAGGCGGTCACGCAGACGCAGGACGGGCGCGTTGTTGATTAACTCGATGCCGTGTTCGGAATTGTTGGTGACACGCACCAGTTCCAGCACGCTGATCTGCGGGATGGCGAAGCGTTCGGCGGCGCATTCCACGATCAGGGCCGAGACGATGGCCAGGGTCAGCGGAATCTTGATGATGAAGGACGAGCCCTTGCCGGGCTGGCTCTTCAACTCGACGGTGCCGCCGATCTTCTCGATGTTGGTGCGCACCACGTCCATGCCGACGCCGCGACCGGAAACGCTGGTCACCTTTTCGGCGGTGGAGAAACCGGCCTTGAAGATGAACTGGTAAATCTGTTGCGGCGCCATGCCGTCAAGCTCGGATTCGCTGGCCAAGCCGTTGGCGATGGCCTTTTGCTTGATGCGGTCCAGGTTGAGGCCGCGACCGTCATCGGAAATCTCGATGATGATGTGGCCGCCTTCGTGGAAGGCGTTCAGTACCACCTTGCCCACTTCCGGCTTGCCGGCGGCCTTGCGCTCTTCCGGGCCTTCCAGACCGTGATCGGCGGAATTGCGGACCATGTGGGTCAGCGGATCCTTGATCAGCTCGAGAACCTGGCGGTCCAGCTCGGTCTCGGCGCCGAGCATCTGCAGATCGATCTTCTTGTTCATTTCGACCGAGAGGTCGCGGACGATACGCGGCAGCTTGGCCCAGGCATTGCCGATGGGCTGCATGCGGGTCTTCATCACCCCTTCCTGCAGGTCGGTGGTGATGTGGCTCAAGCGCTGCAACGGCGCGGTGAACTCGCTGTCGTCGCGGCCACGCACCATCTGCAACAGCTGGTTACGGGTCAGCACCAGCTCGGAAACCAGGGTCATCAGGTTTTCGAGGAGCTCGACGTTGACGCGAATGGTCTGAGCGGCGACGGCGGATTCAGCGGCGGGGGCGGTGCCGGCGGGCACCACTTCCTTGGTCTGGGCCGGCGGGCTGGCGGGGGCAGCCGGAACCGAAGGCGCCGGCGCCGGCGGCGCGGCGGCAGGTTCGGCGGCAGCGGCGGGCGGCGGCGGGGCTGCCGCGGCGGCGGCGGCTTCCTTGGCCCGTTCCTTGGCCATTTCGGCAAAAAGATCGGTGTCGCTGGCGGCACGCTTGCCGGCGGCATAGGCGGCTTCCACCTCGGCCAGCAGGTCGGCGGCGACCGGGAAGGACGGCGCCTCGGCGGCGGCGGTCGGGGCGGCATAGCGCCCCTCGGCCATGGCGTTCAACGAGGCGATCAGGTCCTCGTCGCTGCCTTCGGGCTCGCATTCATTCTGTTCCAGATGGCCCAGGATCAGCTTGATGCGATCGATGGCCTGCAGGATCAGGGTGACGGCGGCGGGGGTAACCTCGAGCTCGCCATCGCGGAACTTGCCCAGCACGTTCTCGCCGGCATGGGCCACGTGTTCCAGCCGGGGCAGTCCCAGGAAGCCGCAGGTGCCCTTGATGGTATGCACCAGGCGGAAGATGTTTTGCAGGATCGCCGGTTCGGGGTTTTGTTCGAGCTTCACCAGCTCGACGTCGAGCACGGAAAGACTCTCCGAGGTTTCCGTCAGAAATTCGCTAAGGAGATCATCCATGGCCGACTCCAAAACTCCACGCCATCACTGCATTTGCCCGTAGCAGGGACCTTCTCGGGTCCACTTATCGCAGGCACGTCAATCGACTAATACCACGGTCCAGGGGGCATTAGAAGAACCCATAAGGCGGAAGGGACAACTTCTCTAAATCATCCCTAAGGCGCACGCTTCCGCCGCCAAGCGCAAGCCCCGCGCGGTGACGGAAACGCTGATCCGTCCGCCCATTTCGGCGGCCAGCATGCGGGTCAGGGTCGCCTGCGCCGTTTTTGGGCCGGTGGGGGCGGTATCGGTCAGCAGGGCGGCCCTGACGTCGTCGGTCAGGGCTGCGGGTTCGCCATGGGCGATCACCGTCGGCCAGCCGTCGGTCAGGGCGAAATCCAGGGCGCCGCCGCGCGGCAGGGCGTCGCGGCCCAACAGCATCAGGTTGAGCAAAAGGCGGGCGCGGGGGCCGTCGATCTGGTCGGGACAATCGGTCCAGCGGCAGGCAATGGTCGGGGCGGCGGTGGAGGCCAGGCTGTTGAGGTGGGCCTCGGTCATCGTCCGCAATGCCGACAAGCCCTGCGGCATCGACGCGGCGGGGCCCAAGGCCGCGCGCAACAGGCGCAGGCGGGCCGCGGCGCCGGCGGCGCTGGTGGAAACCATGGCCAGGGTCTCGGGATCACCGCCGCCCAAATCCTGGAACAGCTCGGCCCCGGCGGCGGTGGCGCCCACCGGACCGGCCAGATCGTGACAGACGCGGGCGCACAGCAGCTCGGCCAGCATCAAGGTGTCGGTATTGTTTTGATGATCGCTCCCCATAATCCGAAGGTAACAGTCCTCCGGCCCGTGGCGAAGCGAAAATCAGAGCCCCTTGGATGCCAGCCAGGCCTGGGCCATCAGCGCATGCCACAATTCGGTCTGCCAGTTCTTGCGGCCCGAGCGATGGTCGCTCCAGCAGCGTGACAGCCGGCGGGCGTCGAACAGGCCCTGGCGGCGCAGCCGATCTTCCGACAACAGGTCGTCGGCCCAATCGCGCAGGCGTCCGCCGAGCCAGCGGCCCACCGGCACCTCGAACCCCATCTTGGGGCGATCGACCAAGGGGCGCGGCACATAGCGGTACAAGACGTCGCGCAGCACGGTCTTGCCGTGATCGGCGTTGAGTTTGAGCCCGGTGGGCAGGCTCCAGGCGAATTCGGCAATGGCGTGGTCGAGGAAGGGCAGGCGTGCTTCCAGCGACGCGGCCATGGTGGCGCGGTCGGTTTTCACGCACAGATCGTCGGGCAGATAGCCCAGCACATCCAGCACCATCACCGTCAGCGCCGGATCGCTCAGGCTGGGGTGGCGGCCAGGATCGGTATAGAGATCCGGTCGGGTCGGTGCCCCCAGCACCATCTCGCCCATGCCGCGCCAACGGCTGTAATGGCGACCCAGCATGTGCGGGATATCGCTGGTTTGCAGGTTTTCCACCGCCTTGCGCAGACGATAGCCGGGATAGGACCGGCGCTTGCGCCCGACCAGGGCCGACAGGCCGGCGGCACTGTTCAGCAGGCCGGGCGGCACCGCCTGACCGGCGCGGGCCAGGGTGCGCAGCCAAGCCGGCATCGCCCGCAGCCGGGCCCAGTCGCGCGGGATCGAGCGATAGATGCCGTACCCGCCGAACAATTCGTCGGCGCCGTCGCCGGACAGCGCCACGGTGACGTCCTGGCGGGTCAGCCGCGCCAACAGCACGGTGGGCAATTGCGCTGGGTCGGCGAAAGGCTCGTCCCAGATGGCTGGAAGATCGGGGACCAGGGCCAGGGCGTCGTCGTCGGTGATGCGCAGTTCGGTGTGTCGGGTGCCCAGATGGTCGGCGACGGCACGGGCATAGGGGCTTTCATCATAGCCTTCCGCGTCGAAGCCGATGGTGAAGCTATGCACGGGGGCCGGCGACAATTCCTGCATGATGGCGGCGGTCAGCGACGAATCAATGCCGCCGGACAGAAACACCCCCACCGGTACGTCGGCCTGCATCCTGAGCGCGATGGACGAGCGCAGCAACTGGTTCAACCGTTCCGCCGCCGCTGCCGGCCCGCCGGTGAAGCTGCCGGCCACCGCCTGGGCCCGTTCGGTCGCCGACCAATAGGGGCGGATCAGGCGGTGGTCGCCCTTGATCGTCATCACCGTACCCGGTGGCAGCTTGTGGGCCTTGGCATAGATGCTGTGGGGCGCGCCGATCCAGCCCAGCCGCATGTATTCGGCCAAGGCGGCGCGGTCGAGGGTGGTGTCGAAACCGGGATGGGCGGCCAAGGCCTTCAGCTCCGAACCAAAGGTCAGGGTGCCGTTCGCCTCGCTCCAGTACAGCGGCTTTTCGCCGATGCGGTCGCGGGCCAGATACAAGGTGTGTTCCAACCGGTCCCACAGGGCGATGGCGAACATGCCGTCGAACTGGGAAAGCGCGCGCTCGACGCCTAAGCGGGCCACGCTTTCCAGCAGCACCTCGGTGTCGGAATGGCCGCGCCACTCCATCGGTTCCAGGCGTCCGCGCAACTGCCCGTGATTGTAGATTTCGCCGTTGAACACCACCACCCAACGGCCATCGCGCGACGCCATCGGCTGATGGCCGGACGGCGTCAGGTCCAAGATGGCGAGGCGGCGGAAACCCAAGGCGATGCCGGCGCCATCGTCGCACCACACGCCGCTATCGTCGGGGCCGCGATGGACCAAGGTGGCGGCCATGGCCTCGACCACGCGGGCGCGGTCCGAGGTGGTGGCGGAAATATCGAGAAAGCCGGCGAAGCCGCACATGGGGATCAGGATTCCAATTTGGCGCGGGCAGACCTTAGCCCGCGGGGCCCCGCCCTGGCAACAGGGCTCGGTTCCCGCCCCGCCCCGAACGCCGCCGAAGAGGGTTGGGGCGGGATTTCGGCGAAATTGGGACGGGGCAGGAACCGATGGGGATGTCAGTGGGCGTCGGCGTTTCCGCTCGACGGATGCCTGACCTTGTGCACCAGGGGCATCAGCACCAGCCCGACCAGGAAGACGACGGACATGGACAGCAAGATGTCGCCGAAAGCCATGGTCGAAGCCTGCTGGCGGGTCAGGTTGTAAAGCACCTTCAAGGCCGCCTGATCGGGATCACCGGGCAACAGGCCGGCCATGCGGGCGGAAATTTCCGACAGCCGCGTCACCGCCATCAGATTGTCGGGGCTCAGGCTTTCCGACAGGCGCAGCATGTGCAGGTCGGTGCGTTCGCGCAAAAAGGTGGTGATGGCGGCCAGCCCGATGGCCCCGCCCAGATTGCGCATCAGATTGTAAAGCCCCGAGGCGTTTTGCACTTCCGCCGGGGCCAGATGGCCCAGGGCGACGGCGTTGATGGGGACGAAGCAGAACATCAGCGCCAAGCCGCGCACCGCCTGCGGCAGGAACATCTCCCAATAGCCCCATTGGCTGGTCAGATAGTGGTTCAGCCACAATCCGGTGCCGAACAGGCTCAGGCCCAGGCCCAGCATGACGCGCAGATCCAACTTTTTCGCCAAGGCGCCGGCCAGGGGCGCCGACAGAAACTGGAACATGCCGGTGACCATCATGGTGAGGCCGATTTCCCGCGACGAATAGCCGCGGATGCGCCCCAGATAGAGCGGGATGACATAGACCGAGCCGTAAAGGCCGATGCCGATGATGAAGCTGTATAGGCAGCCGACGGCGAAGTTGCGGTCGTGGAAGGCCTTGATGTCGACCACCGGATGGGGCGTGGTCAGCTCGCGCCACAAAAAGGCCATGCCGGCGATGGTGCATAAAAAGGTCATGGCGACGATCTTGGGCTCGTCGAACCAGTCGTCGCCGGGGCCTTCCTCGAGGATGTATTGCAAGCTGCCCAAAAAGGCCGCCACCAGGACGATGCCGGCCAGATCGAAGCCTTTCAGCATGTCGAGGCGCGGGCGGTCCACATGCACGAACAAAAACACCAGGGCCGCGACGATCAGGCCGGGGACGACGTTGATCAGGAACAGCCAGTGCCAGGAAAACGCCTCGGTCAGCCAGCCGCCCAAGGTCGGCCCCAGGGTCGGGGCCATGGTCGCCACCAGCCCGATCAGCACCGAGATGCCGGCGCTCATCCTGGGTGGGAACAAAAGGAACGAGGTGGCGAAGACGGTGGGGATCATGGCGCCGCCCAAAAAGCCCTGGATGGCGCGGAATACGATCATGGATTCGATGTTCCAGGCGAAGGCGCAGGCGACCGAGGCGATGGTGAAGGTCAGGCACGAGGCCATGAACAGCCAACGGGTGGAAAACACCCGGGCCATCCATCCCGACAGCGGGATCATCACCACCTCGGCGATCAGATACGAGGTCTGGACCCAGGAAATCTCGTCGGCGGACGCCGACAGCCCGGCCTGGATCTGGGCAATGGAGCTGGCGACGATCTGGATGTCCAGGATGGCCATGAACATGCCCACCACCATGGCGAAGAAACCGATCCAGTCGCGTGTGTGCACCACCCGGTCCTCGGGCCGGATGCTCAGGCGCGGATCGGCCGGACTCACTTGCCGGCTCCGCTGCGGGTGTCGACGCTGACCACCACCGACAGGCCGGGGGCCAGTCGTCCGGCCAGCGGATTGTCGGCGGGCACGTGGATGCGCACCGGCAGGCGCTGGACGATCTTGGTGAAATTGCCGGTGGCGTTTTCCGGCGGCAACAGGCTGAACTTGGCCCCCGTGGCCGGCGAGAAGCTGTCCACCGTGCCGGTCAGCACGTGTTCGGGAAAGGCGTCGATCTTGATGGAAACGCTTTGGCCGGGCTTCAGGCGGGCCAATTGGGTTTCCTTGAAATTGGCGTCGATCCACACGCTGTCCAGCGGCACCACCGACAAAAGGTGCTGGCCGGGCCGGACATAGGCGCCGGTCCGGGCGACGCGGTTGCCGATGACGCCATCGACGGGCGCGCGGATGATGGTGGCATCAAGATCGGCCAGGGCTTGATTGACTTGGGCTTGCGCCTGGTTGACCTGGGCTTGGGCGACGTCGCGATCCGCTTCCAGCACCGCCATCTGCCGTTTGGCGGCGGTGGCCTGGGCACTGCTGCCCTGCAGGCTGGCGGCGGCCTTGGCCGCCTCGGCGGTCTGGGTGTCGAAGCGCTGGCGGCTGACGAAGTCGTCCTTGACCAGCCGGCTGGTGCGGTCCAGATCCTGGCGCGACAGGGTCAGGTCGGCCTTGGCCGCCGAAATGCCGGCGCCGGCCTGCTGCATCACCGCCTGTTGCACCAATACCTTGTCGTCCAATTGGGCCAAGGTGGCGCGCCGTGCCGCCAGCACCGCCTCGGCCTCGGCCAGTTTGCTGCGGTAATCGGTGTCGTCGATGCGGATCAACAGATCGCCGGCCTTGACCCGCTGGTTGTCGGTCACCGCCACCTCGACGATGTGACCGGCCAGCTTGGGCGTCATGGTGGTGATGTCGCCATCCACATAGGCGTCGTCGGTGGTTTCGAGGAAACGACCATCGGCATACCAGCGCCAGCCGTACAATGCGGCGACGCACAGCAGGGCAAGGGCGAAGAGGCGAAGGATGGTCTTTTTCATGGCGAAAACCTGAACTGAACGGTTCAGTTTTATATGCGCCGCCATATGTGGCGGTCAAGAGGTGTGTGCGGGTGATTGTGCGGCGAAGGTGGGCGGGTTAGGCTTTGGCCGATTTCATCGGGGGAAACCATGCGCCCACTCGTCCTTGCTGTTGCCGCTTTGCTGCTGCCCCTGTCGGCCCTGGCGTCGGAACGGTTGCAGGTGCCGCAACTGAGCGATTGGAAGGTGATGTCGTCGGTGACCGACAAGACCGGGCAGTCGACGGAATTGATCCCGGTGCAGGAAGGGGCCGAGACCTGGACCCGGCGCATCACCGTGCAGGCGTTTCGCGGCGTGCCGTTGACGGTGTCGGAATTTCTGGAACAGGCGGTGGCCAAGACCGCACCGGTATGCGAAGCCGCTGCCGCCGGCCCGGCCAGCATCGGCAGCATCGGCGGGCGCGAGGCGGGGTCGCGCACCATCGCCTGCGGCAAGTACAAGGGCGACGGACGCGGCACCTATGTGCTGCATTTCGCCATCCGTGGCCGCGATGCCTTTTATGTGGTCAGCCGCATGTGGCGCGGCGCCCCCTTCGCCCTGGGTCAGGTGCCGGTGCCGGAAAGCGAGCTGGTCCAGTGGCGCGCCTATGCCGATGCCATCGATCTGTGCGACACCACCGATGCCCGCCGGCCCTGCCGGGATTAGTTGGGCACGCCCCCCAGCAAGGACCGCAACAGCGGAACCAACTCGCGCAGATTGGCCCGCATCTGCTGCCAAGCCACCCGTCGGCCCAACCGGCGCGAGGCATGGGCGACGGCATCGGCCTTGATTCCTGATCGGGTCAGCAGCGGCAGGGCGTGGTCGAAATAGCCCAGGGCCATGGCGATCAGCCCGGCGGCCAGGGTTTGCCGGTCGGCGGCCAGGGTGTCGGCGCGGCGGAAATACAAAAGGTCGCATTGGCCGATCTGGCCGCGCGAATAGCCGGGTTGGCCGCGCCAGGAATAGGGGTGCGGCGCCACCGGCTGCGCCCGCCAGCGCATGGGGCGGATGATGTCCATCAGCTCGAAGCCCTGGCCGCGCAGGAACACATCCATGTCGGCCACCAGCGGCTGGTTCTTGCGGGCGGCGACGAACGACGCCTCGGCCTTGATCGCCACTGTCGCCGCCAGCGTTTGCGGGGCGGCTTGCAGGATGGACAGTTCCGCCCCCTCCACATCCAGCTTCAGGTAATCGGGCAAGGCCAGCCCGGCCAGGGCGTGGTCCAGGGTGACGGTGTCCACCGTCAGCGGGCGGCAGTTGCTGGTCAGGTGCGACAGGCCGAAGCGTTCGCCCACCGCCGGATCGTGCTCCAGCAATGACGCTCCCACCGGGTCGGGCGGTATCCATAACGTCGCCGGGCCGTTGGCAGCGCCGATGGCGAAGGGCAGCCAACGGACCGAGCGCCACGGCGCCGGGTCGGTGGCCTGTAATTGGGCAAAGGCCTGGGGTTCCGGTTCAAAGCCGATGCCGTCCACCGCCCAGGCGATGGGCAGCAGATCGGGGTCGAAGCCCCCGCGTGAGCCGATATCCACCGCCCGCAATCCGGCAGCGGCGATGGTTGGGGCCAAATCGCCGTGGCGGAAGAAGTCGGTGTTCATTCCAGCCCATCCACCAGGCGGGCGACGATGGCGGTCATGCGCGCCAGATCCTGGTCGCGGCTGAGCCGGTGGTCGCCATCCTTGATCAAGGTGATCTCGACGTCGTCGGAGGCCAGGCAATCGGCGATCTTCAGTGCCGTTTTCCAAGGCACGTCGGCATCTTTTTGTCCCTGGATCAGGCGGACCGGGCACGCAAGGTTGATGCAATCACCCAGCAGCAGGTTGTTGCGGCCATCCTCGATCAGCAGGCGCGGCACCGTCCACGGATTATCCGGCTCATAGCAATTGGGCAGCACCACTTCACCTTTTTCCAGCAGGTCGCGGCGCTGTTCAGCGGTGAATTCAGCCCACATCAGATCCTCGGTGAAATCGGGGGCGGCGGCGATGCCGGCCAGCCCGACCACCCGGTCGCGGCGGCGCAAGGCGGCCAGCAGCGCCACCCAGCCGCCCAGGGACGACCCCACCAGAACCTGCGGCCCCTGGGTCAGTTCATCAAGCACGGCGACGGCGTCGTCGGCCCAGCGGCTGACACACCCGTCCTCGACCCGCCCACTGCTTTTGCCGTGGCCGAACAGGTCGAAGCGGACGAAGGCGCGGCCTTGGTTTTTGCACAGATTTTCCAGGGCCAGGGCCTTGCCGCCCTCCATGTCGGAATGAAAGCCATGCAGGAAGATGATTCCAGGGCCCTTGCCTTCCAGGCGATGGTATGCCATGGACGCCCCGTCAGCGCGTGTTAATATCCCGCCGCCTTCAACCATGGTCATGACCTTGCCCCAATCCATGTCGGAAACTGAAAATCCCCCCATCGATGCCGCCGAAAGCGGCGTCCGTCAACCGGTCGTTCTGCAAGTGCTGCCGGCGCTGGTCACCGGCGGGGTCGAACGCGGCACCGTCGAGGTGGCCCAAGCCCTGGGCGAAGCCGGCTGGAAAGCGGTGGTCGCCTCCAGCGGCGGCCCCATGGTGCGGGAACTGATCCGCGCCGGCGCTGTCCACGTGGAGATGCCGCTGGCTTCCAAGAACCCGCTGGTCATGCGCGCCAACGTCAAGCGCCTGGAAAAGGTGATCCGCGAGCACGGCGTCGACATCGTCCACGCCCGCTCGCGCGCCCCGGCCTGGAGCGCGCATGCCGCCGCCAACCGCACCGGCGCCCATTTCATCACCACCTTCCATGGTACCTACAACCTGGGCGGTTTCGGCTTCAAGCACTGGTACAATTCGGTGATGGTCAAGGGCGAGCGGGTCATCGCCATTTCCGAATTCATCGCCGAACATGCAAGGCGCATCTATGGCCTGGCGGCGGAACGCATCCGCGTCATCCATCGCGGTGTTGACCTGACCAAGTTCGATCCCAACCGGGTCAGCCAGGAACGCATCATCCAACTGGCCAACCGCTGGCGGCTGCCCGACGGCTATCCGGTGATCATGTTGCCCGGGCGGTTGACCCGCTGGAAGGGGCAAAGAGTGCTGATCGAGGCCTTGGCCCTGCTGGGTCGCCACGATGTGCGCTGTCTGCTGGTGGGCTCGGATCAGGGCCGTAGCGGCTATCGCCAGGAACTGGTCGATCTGATCAAGCGCCGCGACCTCACCCATGTGGTTCATATCGTCGACGAATGCAACGACATGCCCGCCGCCTATATGCTGACCGATGTGGTGGTGTCGGCTTCAACCGACCCCGAGGCCTTCGGCCGGGTGGTGGTCGAGGCCCAGGCCATGGGCCGTCCGGTCATCGCCACCGATCATGGCGGCCCGCGTGAAAGCATTCTGGCCGGGCGTACCGGCTGGCTGGCCAATCCCGACGACCCCCGCTCGTTGGCCGATGCCATTGCCCGTTTTCTTGATCTGTCGGCGGAGGAGCGTCAGCGCGTCGCCGATCTGGGCCAAGCTTTCGTCCGCGCCAATTTCACCAAGGAAGCCATGTGCGCCAAGACCTTGGCGGTGTATCGGGAGATTCTTTCCGGTGCGCCGGTGGTGGCGCAGCAAGATTGGCTGATCGACCCGGAGCAGGCGTGACCAGCCCCCGCATCCTGGTCATCAAATTGGGCGCCCTGGGCGATTTCGTCCAGGCTTTCTCCCCTTTCGCCGCCATTCGCGCCCACCATCCGGGGGCCGAGATCACGCTTTTGACCACCCGGCCCTTTGCCGAGATGGCGGTGGCCAGCCCCTATTTCGACCATGTGTGGATCGATGAAAAGCCGCGTCTGTGGCAAGTGGCCAAGCTGGTGCGGTTGCGGGAGCGGCTGCGCGGCGGGCGGTTCACCCGTGTCTACGATTTGCAGACCTCGGACCGCTCAGGCTGGTATTTCCGTCTGATCGGAGCGGGGGTGGAATGGTCGGGCATCGCCAAGGGCTGCTCGCACCCCCATGCCAATGCACAGCGCGACTTCCTGCACACAATAGAGCGTCAGGCCGAGCAATTGGCCATGGCCGGCATCGCCGAATATCCGCCCGCCGACCTGTCCTGGGCCGAGGCCGATCTGTCGCGCTTTGGCTTGCCCCACCCCTTCGCCCTGCTGTGTCCGGGCGGTGCCCCCCACCGCCCGGCCAAGCGGTGGTCAGCCGAGCATTTTGGCGAAATCGCCCAGTGGCTGACCCAGCGCGGCATCACCCCGGTGCTGGTGGGCACCCATAAGGAAAAGGCGGAAATCGACGCCATCACCGCCGCTTGTCCGCAAGCGGTGGCGCTGACCGGGCGGACCGGGTTCCTGGATATTCTGGGATTGGGCCGTCAGGCCATGCTGGCCTTGGGCAACGACACCGGCCCCATGCATCTGATCGCCGCCGCCGGCGCGCCATCCTTGGTGCTGTTCGGCGCCGACAGCAATCCCGATCTGTGCGCACCGCGCGGCCAGGTCAGCCTGTTGCGGCAAGATGATCTGGCCGATCTTGATCCCGAGCGGGTCAAGGCGGCCTTGGCCGCTTTGGTGGCGGACTGACGCGAATCAAGCCCGCAGCAATGCCCCGGTCAGGGAATTCAGCACCAATAGGCCGGCTTCGGTGGCGGCGATGCCGTGGGCTGTGCGCCTCAACAGACCGTCTTGTTCAAGATGGGCATGGGCCTGGACGTCGATGACCTGCCACAGATCCAAGCCGCACTGGTCGCGGAAATGATCGGCGTGGATGCCTTCGTTCAGCCGCAACCCCATCATCACCAACTCTTCCGCTCGGGTGCGGGCGTCCAGGGCTTCCTCGCCCTGGCAGGCATGGCCGTGGGTTTCGACCCGGCGCAGCCATACATCGGGGGCGCGGTGCTGACGGGTGGCCCTGTGGTTCAAGCGGCCATGGGCGCCTGGGCCGATGCCGACATAATCGCCGCCGCGCCAATAGGTCAAATTATGGCGGCTTTCCTGGCCGGGACGGGCGTGGTTGGAAATCTCGTAGGCGGGCAAGCCGGCTTCGGCGGCCATGCACCGGGTCAGCGCGAACAAATCGGCGGCCAGATCTTCGTCGGGTAGCTGGAACTCGCCGCGCGCATGGATGGGGTAAAAGGCGGTGCCTTCCTCGATGGTCAACTGATAGGCCGACAGATGACCGCCGGTCAGGGCCAGGGCTTGGGTCAATTCGGCCCGCCACGCTGCCATGGTCTGGCCGGGACGGGCATAGATGAGGTCGAAGCTGAAGCGGTCGAAGGTCTTGGCCGCTACGTCCAACGCCGCCAGGGCTTCGCCGGCATCGTGACGGCGCCCGAGGAATCGCAGATCGGCATCGTTCAGCGCCTGCACCCCCAAGGACAGGCGGTTGATGCCGGCGGCGCGAAAATCCCGGAAACGCTGGGCCTCGACCGTCGAGGGATTGGCTTCCAGGGTGATTTCGATCAGGGGATCACAATGCCAAAGCTGATGGATACGGTCGATCAGGGCGGCAATGGTGGCGGGCGCCATCAGGCTGGGGGTGCCGCCGCCGAAAAAGATCGAGGTGACCTCTGCCTCGGGCTTGCGGGCGGCGAAATGCTCAAGCTCGGCCAGCAGGGCGCGGCGCCAGCGATCCTGGTCGATGGTGTCGGCAGCATGGCTGTTGAAATCGCAATAGGGGCACTTGGACAGGCAGAACGGCCAGTGCACATAAACCCCGAACCCGGGCGAGGGGGTTACTGGAAGCACGCCGCCACCAGCTTGGCGAAAGCATCGGCCCGGTGGCTGATGGCGTGCTTGGCCGCTGCCTCCATTTCGCCGAAAGTCAGGCTGCCGCCCGTGGGCAGGAAGAACGGATCATAGCCGAAACCGTTGGCTCCGCGCGGCGGCCAGACGATGTCGCCCTCGACCACGCCTTCAAAGGTTTCCACATGGCCGTCGGGCCAGGCCAGGGCCAGGGCGCAGACGAAGCGGGCGCCGTGGTCCGGGGTGTCGCCCATCTTGTCGTGCACCAGTTTCATGGCGGCGGCGAAATCCTTGGTCGGACCGGCCCAGCGGGCGGAATAGATGCCGGGGTCGCCGCCCAGGGCGTTCACCGCCAGACCGGAATCGTCGGCCAAGGCCGGCAGATTGGCGGCCTTGGCCGCCGCCAGCGCTTTCAGTTCGGCATTGGCGGCGAAGGTGGCGCCGGTTTCCTCGGGCTCGTCCAGGCCCAAGGTGCCGGCGGACACCACCTGGGCGTCGAAACGCCCAAGCAGTTCGCCGATCTCGCGGACCTTGCCGGCATTGTGGCTGGCGATGACCAGCGGGCCTGCGGTGAATTTGCGGCTCATGCCAGCCCCACCGCCTTCTTCTGCAACAGCGCCAACTCGGTCACGCCCTTTTCCGCCAGTTCCAGCAATTGGGTGAACTGGTCGCGGCTGAACGGGCGTTCCTCGGCGGTGCCCTGCACCTCGACGATGCCGCCGGTGCCGGTCAAGACGAAATTGGCATCGGCCTGGGCCGACGAATCCTCGGGATAATCCAGGTCCAGGACCGCTTGGCCTTCATAGATGCCGCAGGAAATGGCGGCGACCTGATCGATCAGCGGCACCGCCGACAGCTTGCCGGCCTCGACCAGCTTCTGGAAAGCCAGATGCAGGGCCACCCAGGCGCCGGTGATCGAGGCGGTACGGGTGCCGCCATCGGCCTGCAACACGTCGCAATCGAGCTTGATCTGCATTTCGCCCATGGCGGTCAGATCGGTGACGGCACGCAAAGACCGCCCGATCAGGCGCTGGATTTCATGGGTGCGGCCCGATTGCTTGCCCTTGGCCGCTTCACGGTCGGTGCGGGTGTGGGTGGAGCGGGGCAGCATGCCGTATTCGGCGGTGACCCAGCCCTTGCCGGTATTGCGCAGGAACGGCGGCACCCGTTCTTCTACCGAGGCGGTGCACAAGACGTGGGTATCGCCGAACTTGGCCAAGCACGACCCTTCGGCGTGGCGGGAAAAGCCGGTTTCCAGACGGATGACGCGCAATTGGTCGAAAGCGCGGCCAGACGGGCGATGGGACATGGGGGTTCCTTGATGATCATGGGCGGAATTTGCCCGAACCCTAACGATTCATCGCCCGCTGTGGAACCCCTCACGTTGACGGGATGCATATCCCTCACTAGATTCCGGGCTCAAGCAAAGGATCATGGCCAGCATGCGCGGCAAAAGCCCTGTCATAACCGAGCTCAATACCCGCTCGCGCGAGATATTCCGCCAGATCGTCGAGGCCTATGTGCACACCGGCGAGCCCATCGGCTCGCGTACGCTGTCGCGGCGGTTGGGGGTGTCGCTGTCGCCGGCGACCATCCGCAACGTCATGGCCGATCTGGAAGACGCCGGCCTGCTTTATGCCCGCCATACTTCGGCCGGGCGGTTGCCGACCCAGGCCGGCATGCGCTTGTTCGTCAACGGCCTGCTGGAAGTGGGCGGCCTGCCCGAGGACGAGCGCTCGGCCATCGACACCCGCTGTCAGGCCATGGGCAAAAGCATGGAACAGGTGCTGGCCGAGGCCATCGGCGCCCTGTCCGGCCTGTCGCGCTGCGCCGGCATGGTGGTGGCGCCCAAGATCCAGCGGGCGTTGAAGCAGATCGATTTCGTCTGGCTGGGCCAGGGCCGTGCCCTGGTGGTGTTGGTGACGCAAGACGGCATGGTGGAAAACCGCCTGCTCGACCTGCCGCCCGAGGTGCAGCCCAGCGCCCTGGTGGAAGCGGCCAATTTCTTGAATGATCGTCTGGTTGGCCGCACCTTGGACGATGTGCGCGAGCAGGTGCAAACCGAACTGGACCTCCAGCGCCATCAGCTGGACGAACTGACCACCCGGGTGGTGGAAGCCGGTCTGGCCACGTGGTCGGGTGACGGCGCCAAATCGTCGCTGATCGTGCGCGGTCAGTCGCATTTGCTTGACGACGTCACCGCCGTCGAGGATCTGGAAAGCATCCGCGGGTTGTTCGAGGCGCTGGAAACCTCGGAACAATTCCTGCGCTTGCTGGATCTGGCCAACATGGCCGAGGGTGTGCAGATTTTCATCGGCTCGGAAAACGAGCTGTTCGGCGTCACCGGCTGTTCCATGATCGTCGCGCCCTATCGTGACGCGCGGGAACAGATCGTCGGCGCCATCGGCGTCATCGGCCCGCAGCGGCTGAATTTCGCCCGTATCATCCCCATGGTCGATTACACCGCCAAGGTGGTCGGCCGCTTGATCGGTTAACTTTGAACGGAAGAACAGGCATGAGCGAGGAACAGACCACCGAACAAAGCGCGGAAGCGCCCGCCCCGGAAACCCCGGCCCCGGCCGAGGTCGTCGCCCCCGAGGCCCGCATCGCCGAGCTGGAAGCGGAAGTGGCCAAGCTGAAAAGCGAGGTTCTTTATGCCCGCGCCGACACCGAGAACGTCCGCCGCCGCCTGGAACAGCAGGCCGAGGATCGCGGCAAGTTCGCGGTGTCCAATTTCGCCAAGGACGTGCTGTCGGTGGCCGATAATCTGCGCCGCGCCCTTGATGCGGTGCCGCCGACCGCGCGGGAAGGCAACGATATCGCCAATACCCTGACGGTGGGGGTGGAACTGACCGAACGCGAGATGCTGGCGGCGCTGGAACGCTACGGCATCCGCCAGATCCAGGCCCTGGGCCAGCGCTTCGACCCCAATCTGCATCAGGCGATGATGGAGATGGAAGATGCCAGCCAGCCGGAAGGCACGGTGGTGATGGTCATGCAGCAGGGCTATCAACTGCATGAACGTCTGTTGCGCCCGGCCCTGGTCGCCGTCGCCAAGGGCGGCCCCAAGACGCCGCCGGGCGAACAGGTCGATACCAGCGCGTAAGGATGAAAGGCCCGCCGGAAACAGCGGGCCTTTTTCATGGGAGGCCCGCATGATGAAGCGCTTCATTCCGCTGATACTGATCGTGGCCATGCCGGCTCTGGCCGCCGATCCGGCGCCGGGAACCCGTTTTCGCGTCGATGTTTCCGATCTGCCGGCCCCCTTCGCCACCCCGTCGGTGGCCAATCCCGCCGATGTGGTGGCACGACCGCCGGGGGCGGGGCTGAAGCTGCCGCCGGGCTGGCGGGCGACACTGTTCGCGACTGGATTGGATCATCCGCGCAATCTGCTGGTGCTGTCCGACAACTCGGTGCTGGTGGCCGAGCAGCGTTTCGACAGACTGACCCGGCTGGTGGATGGCGACGGCGACGGAATCGCCGATAGCCGCACCACCTTGGCCGCCGGTTTCGACGAACCCTTCGGTCTGGCCGAGCGGGACGGTGAAATCTGGGTGGCCGATACCAAGGCGGTGTGGGCCTTGCCGTGGCGGGCCGGTGAGGACAAGGCGGGGCGCCGCCGACAAGTGACCACCGACGGCGCCCTGGGCGACGATCGCGGCCATTCCACCCGTTCGCTGGTCCTTCATCCCGATGGAAGCCGCTTTTACGTGGGCATCGGCTCGCGCGGGAACGTGGCGGAAGAGGCTGAGCCGCGCGCCACCGTGCGCGTGTTCGCCATGGACGGATCGGGCGGGCGCAGTTTCGCCAGCGGTTTGCGCAACCCGGTGGGCATGGCCTTTCGCCCCGGCAGCACTGAATTATGGGCGGTGGTCAACGAACGCGACGGGCTGGGCGACGAATTGGTGCCCGATTACCTGACCTGGGTGGTGGAGAGCGGCTTTTACGGCTGGCCTTATGCCTATCTGGGGCCCCATCCGCAACCCGGTCTGGGGCCTAAGGCTGCCGACAAGGTGGCGGCGGCGCGTGTGCCCGACATCCTGTTCCGCGCCCATTCGGCCCCGCTGGGACTGGCCTTCGCCCATGGTGACGCCTTTGTCGGCCTGCACGGATCGTGGAACCGCTCGGAACCCATCGGCTACATGGTCGCCCGGGTGCCGTTCAAGGATGGCAAGCCGGTCGGCCATTACGAGGCCTTCGCCAGCGGCTTCATGGCCGGCCCCCACGCGGTGTGGGGGCGGCCGGTGGGAGTGGCCGCCGGCGCGGATGGCGCGCTTTACGTCGCCGACGATGCCGGACGCACGGTGTGGAAACTGATTTACAGCCCCAAAACGTCGCGCATGGAATAAAGTCCCGGCCCCTGGTCCTTGGCCCACAGGGCCGCGCGCACCGCACCCTTGGCGAAGACGGCGCGGCTTGACGCCTTGTGGCTCAGTTCCATCCGCTCGCCCTCGGCGGCGAACATCACCGTGTGGTCGCCGACCACGTCGCCACCGCGGAGGGTGGCGAAGCCGATCTCGCCCTTGGGACGGGCACCGGGATGGCCGTCGCGCGATTTGCACCACACGCTGTCCAGCGCCACGGCGCGGCCCTTGGCGGCGGCGCGGCCCAGGCCCAAGGCGGTGCCGCTGGGGGCGTCGACCTTGTGGCGGTGGTGCATCTCGACGATTTCGATATCGTAATCATCCCCCAGGATGGCGGCGGCACGCTCGGTCAGGGCCATCAGTAGATTGACGCCGACGCTGAAATTGGGGGCATAGACGATAGTGGTCTTCTTGGCTGCTTCGGCCAGCTTGGCCTCGTCATCCTTGGACAGTCCGGTGGTGCCGACGATTAATATCGTGCCCATCTCGGCGGCCAGGACCGCATGCGCCACGGTGGCCGCCGGCGCGGTGAAGTCGATGACGGCGTCCGAGGCCGCGAACAGGGCCGACGGGTTTTCACCGATGAAGGCACCCAGGGCGTCGCGGCCCAGCACCTCGCCCACATCCTTGCCGATCAGGGCCGAGCCGGGGCGTTCGGTGCCGCCGGAAAGCTGGCAGCCGGTGGTGTCGGCCACCGCGTTCATCAACATCCGTCCCATGCGGCCGGCACAGCCGACGATACCGATCTTCATGTGTGTTGCTCCGTAAGTCAGATGCCGGTGAACAGGAAATCCAGGGCGGCGAGGATAAGGGCGCGCTGGTCGGCCAGACTGCCCACCGGGGTGCCCAGCACCTGACGGGGGACGGCTGCCATGAATTGGGTCATCAAGGCAAAGCGTTCGTCACCTACCTCCATCGGCGGGTTAAGGTGACGAAGGGGCTGGCAATCATCGAGGGCGGCCAAGGGCATGATCATGCGTGTGGGCAAGCCGGCCAGATGGTCGGATTGCACATCGACGACAAAAGGGGCGCCACCTTCCATCCCTGCGACCGGATTGGCATAAACGTCGAACTGAGCCATCAGAAGAACCGGAAATGATCAGAAAACAAACCGTGTTTCTCGATCCAGCGGTTCTGGCTTTCGATGGCGTCGCGGTTTTCCTCGGCCCAGGCCTTGGCGCGGGCCTCGCGCACCAGCTTTTCCAACTGCACTTCCAGGGTCTGGGACAGATTGATGCCCAAGCCCTTGGCCTCGCGCAGTAGCTCGGCATTGATGCTGAGATTGCAGGACTTTTTCGGCACTGCGTTCATGACATTGCTCCACGCCTGATGCGCAGATGATATGCGCATCAGGCGTGGGGGTTCAATCCTCTATTCGGTCAGGTCTTTCCACAATTCCTTGACCTTGGCGAAAAAGCCTTCGGATTCAGGATTGTGTTTGGTGTCCTTGTCGCCGGCGGTCTCGAATTCCTTCAACAATTCCTTCTGCCGGTCGGTCAGGTTGACCGGGGTCTCGACCATGGCCTGGATGAACATGTCGCCGCGGGCCGGGCTGCGCAGCACGCTCATGCCCTTGGATTTCAGCCGGAACTGGTTGCCCGACTGGGTGCCGGGGGGAATGGTGACCTTGGTCATGGCTCCCTCGATGGTGGGCACGTCGATGGCACCCCCCAAGGCAGCGGTGGTCATGGGGATGGGCACCCGGCAATAGATGTTGGCGCCGTCACGCTGGAACAGGCGGTGCGGCTTGATCGACAGGAAGATGTACAGATCACCCGCAGGGGCGCCGCGCGTTCCCGCCTCGCCCTCGCCGGCCAGACGGATGCGGGTGCCTTCCTCGACGCCGGCGGGGATGGTGACCTGCAGCGTCTTGTCCTTGCGCACCTTGCCCTGACCGCCGCACACCCGGCAGGGATCCTTGATCACCTTGCCCATGCCCTGGCAGGTGGGGCAGGTGCGTTCGATGGTGAAGAAGCCCTGCTGGGCCCGGACCTTGCCGTGACCGTGACAGGTGCCGCAGGTGGTCGGCTGGGCGCCATCCTTGGCTCCGGTTCCCTTGCACGGTTCACAGGGCGCCGACGACGGCACGGTGATGGTGGTGCTTTTGCCGGCGAAAGCGTCTTCCAGGCTGATATCCATGTTGAAGCGCAAATCGCTGCCACGCCCGGTGGCCTGGCCACGGCGCCCGCCGCCCATGAAATCGCCGAACATTTCCTCGAACAGGTCCGAGAAACCGCCGCCGCCGCCGAAATCGGAGAAACCGCCGCCCGGCCCGCGTCCGCCGCCCATGCCGTTCTCGAAGGCGGCATGACCGAAGCGGTCATAGGCGGCCCGCTTCTGCTCGTCCTTGAGGACGTCGTAGGCCTCGTTCAGTTCCTTGAACTTGTCCGCCGCGTCCGGATTGTCAGGGTTGCGGTCGGGGTGGTACTGCATGGCCAGCTTGCGATAGGCCTTTTTCAGCTCGTCGGCCGAGGCCCCGCGTTCCGCGCCCAGGACTTCGTAATAGTCGCGCTTGCTCATACCAATACCGTCTGTCTAGAGCCTGCCCGCGCGAAGCGGGGCAGGCGATAAGCCCGAGTGGCACCTGAACGGCCCGGCACGGGCCACCACAAGACTAAGGGGCAAAACGCCCGCCCCCAAGGGCCATAAGACCAGGGGCGGGCGGCTTGGCTGTCAGGCTTACTTGCCCTTCTTGTCGCCGTCGACTTCCTCGAAGTCGGCGTCGACCACCTTGTCGTCGCCGCCGGCCTGCGGGGCGCTGTCGTCGGCACCGCCACCGGCTTCCTGCGCCTTGTACATGGCTTCGCCCAGCTTCATGGACGCCTGCATCAGGGCTTCGGTCTTGGCCTTGATGACTTCGGCATCGTCGCCGTCCATGACAGCGCGCAACGCGGTGATGGCGCCTTCAATTTCCGCCTTCAATGACGCATCGGCCTTGTCGCCGAATTCCTTCAGCGACTTTTCGGTGGAATGAACCAAGCCGTCGGCATGGTTGCGGGCTTCCACCGTTTCCTTGCGCTTCTTGTCCTCGGCGGCATGGGCTTCGGCTTCGCGCACCATGCGTTCGATGTCGGCATCGGCCAGACCGCCCGAGGCCTGGATGCGGATCTGCTGTTCCTTGTTGGTGGCCTTGTCCTTGGCCGACACGTTGACGATGCCGTTGGCGTCGATGTCGAAGGTCACTTCCACCTGGGGCACGCCGCGCGGCGCCGGCGGAATACCCATCAGGTCGAACTGGCCCAGGATCTTGTTGTCGGCGGCCATTTCGCGCTCGCCCTGGAACACGCGGATGGTCACCGCGGTCTGGTTGTCCTCGGCGGTGGAGAACACCTGGCTCTTGCGGGTGGGGATGGTGGTGTTGCGGTCGATCAGACGGGTGAAGACGCCGCCCAGGGTCTCGATGCCCAAGGACAGCGGGGTGACGTCGAGCAGCAGAACGTCCTTGACCTCGCCCTTCAACACGCCGCCCTGGATGGCGGCGCCGATGGCCACCACTTCGTCCGGGTTGACGCCCTTGTGCGGCTCGCGGCCAAAGAATTCCTTCACCACTTCCTGGATCTTGGGCATGCGGGTCATGCCGCCGACCAGGATCACTTCGTCGATTTCGCTGGCCTTCAGGCCGGCGTCACGGAGCGCCGCCTTGCAGGGCTCGACGGTGCGGGCGACCAGATCTTCCACCAGGGCTTCCAGCTTCGAGCGGGTCAGCTTGATGTTGAGGTGCTTGGGGCCGGACGCGTCGGCGGTGATGAACGGCAGGTTCACTTCCGTCTGCATGGACGAGGACAGCTCGCACTTGGCCTTTTCGGCGGCTTCCTTCAGGCGTTGCAGGGCCAGACGGTCGGCGCGCAGGTCGATGCCCTGCTCCTTTTTGAACTCGTCGGCCAGATAATCCATGATGCGGGCGTCGAAATCTTCACCGCCCAGGAAGGTGTCGCCGTTGGTGGACTTGACTTCGAACACGCCGTCGCCGATTTCCAGCACCGACACGTCGAAGGTACCACCGCCCAGATCATAGACGGCGACGATGCCCGAACCCTTCTTCTCCATGCCGTAAGCCAAGGCGGCGGCGGTGGGTTCGTTGATGATGCGCAGCACTTCCAGGCCGGCGATACGACCGGCATCCTTGGTCGCCTGACGCTGGGCGTCATTGAAATAGGCCGGCACGGTGATGACCGCCTGGGTGACCTTTTCGCCCAGGTACGATTCGGCGGTTTCCTTCATCTTCATCAGGATGTAGGCGGACACTTGGCTGGGGCTGTGCTTCTTGTCGCCGGACTCGACCCAGGCGTCGCCATTCTCGCCGTTGACGATGTGATACGGCACCAAGTTCATGTCCTTCTTGGTGATCGGATCGTCAAAGCGGCGCCCGATCAGGCGCTTGATGGCGAACAGGGTGTTGGTCGGGTTGGTCACCGCCTGACGCTTGGCCGGCTGACCGACCAGACGTTCGCCGGAATCGGTGAAGGCGACCATGGAGGGGGTGGTGCGCACGCCCTCGGCGTTTTCGATGACGCGGGCGGTTTTGCCGTCCATCACCGCGACGCAGGAATTGGTGGTGCCCAGATCGATACCGATGACTTTGCTCATGTCGTCCTCATTCAATTTGGCCGGTGGCGGCGATCCCTGTGACAGGGCGGCGATCGCCGGAACCCCCTTGGATAATCCGGATGGCGCGCATACGCCTTCTGCCGGGTTATATAGGGTGGAGTTGGCAGGCTGCAACACGACAATCATGATCATCTCGGCGAGTTACCGTACCGATATTCCCGCTTTTTATGCGCCCTGGTTCGAAAACCGCTTCAAGGCCGGTTTCGCCAAGGTGGAAAATCCCTATGGCGGGCCCCCTTCCACCGTAAAGTTGCGGGCCGGAATCGACGGTTTCGTCTTTTGGACCCGGAATGCCGGGCCGTTTTTGTCAGCGCTGCGGCTGGTGCGCGGGGCGTCTATTCCCTTCGTCGTCAGCCAGACGGTGACCGGTTATGGCCGCGCCTTGGAAATCTCGGTCATCGATCCAGCCCGGGCCATCGCCCACATGCGCGCATTGGCGGCGGAGTTCGGGCCGCGTGCCATCGTCTGGCGCTATGACCCCATCGTTTTTTCCAGTCTGACCCCAGCGGAATTCCATCTGGATAATTTTTCCGCCTTGGCTGCTGCCCTGGCCGGGGCGGTGGATGAATGCGTCATTTCCTTCGCCACCCTTTACAAGAAGACCGCGCGCAACCTGGATGCGGCGGCGCGGGCCGAGGGCTTCACCTGGGACGATCCCGACTGGCCGGAAAAGCGGGCGTTGGCCGCCCGCTTGGCGCAGGTGGCGGCGGCGCACGGCATGCGGCTGACGGCGTGTTCCCAGGAGGTGGGCCAGCCCCTGGCCGCCTGTATCGATGCTCGCCGGCTGGAGGACGTGGCCGCCGGCTGGGGGCTGGCGCGGGCGATCAAGGCCAAGGTCAAGGGCAACCGCCCGCACTGCCAATGCCATGAAAGCCGCGATATCGGCGCCTATGACACCTGCCCGCACGGCTGCGCCTATTGTTATGCGGTGGGCTCGCGCACATTGGCCAAGCGCCGGTTCGGCCAGCACGATCCGGCGGGTGAATATCTGTTCCCGCCCATCCTCCGCGACGAGACTGAAAGTCTGCTGGTATAAGCAGGGCAAGACGAAGACGAAGGTGACGCCATGATGACCCCCGCCCAGGCCGATGAATTCTATGCCCGGCTGGCCGCCGATCGCCCCAATCCCAAAAGCGATCTGGAATATGTGAACCCCTATACCCTTTTGGTGGCGGTGGTGCTGTCGGCCCAAGCCACCGATATCGGCGTCAACAAGGCCACCCGTCCGTTATTCGCGGAAGTACGCGACCCGGCTTCCATGGTCGCCTTGGGGGTGGAAAAGCTGGAACAGGCCATCCGCACCATCGGCCTTTACAAGACCAAGGCCAGGAACGTCATCGCCCTGTCGCACATCCTGCTGGCCCAGCATGCGGGTCAGGTGCCGGAAGACCGGGCGGCGCTGGAGGCTTTGCCCGGCGTCGGTCGCAAGACCGCCAACGTGGTGCTGAACGTGGCGTTCGGCCATCCCACCATCGCCGTCGATACCCATTGCTTCCGCGTCGGCAACCGCACCGGTCTGGCGCCGGGTAAAAATGTACAGGCGGTGGAAGAGGGCCTGTTGAAGATCACTCCAGCCCGCTGGGGCCGCGACGCCCATCATTACCTGATTCTGCACGGACGCTATGTGTGCAAGGCGCGCAAACCCGATTGCACCGTGTGCTGCGTCAACGATCTGTGCCAGTTTCAGGGCAAGAGCATCTGAAATCGCTATTTTATCTTTTCGTCCCCGCGCCGGCGCGGGGACGAAAAGTGTGTCCTTCAGCCTGAGCCGAATAACCTTCAGCGGTTCTTGAACACCGGGCTGCGCTTTTCGGCGAAAGCGGCCATGCCTTCCTTCTGGTCTTCGCAGGCGAAGGTGGAATGGAACAGACGGCGCTCGAACTTGATGCCCTGGGTCAGGGTGGTCTCGAAGGCGGCGTTGACCGATTCCTTGGCCAGCATGACCACCGGACGGGACATCGACGCGATGCGGTCGGCCACCTTCAAAGCTTCGTCAAGCAGGTCGGCGGCGGGAATGACGCGGCTGACCAGACCGGCGCGCTCGGCCTCGGCGGCGTCCATCATGCGCCCGGTCAGGCACATTTCCATGGCCTTGGCCTTGCCGACGGCGCGGGTCAGGCGCTGGGTGCCGCCAGCGCCGGGAATGGTGCCGATGGTGATTTCCGGCTGGCCGAACTTGGCATTGTCGGCGGCCAGGATGAAGTCGCACATCATCGACACTTCACAGCCGCCGCCCAGGGCATAGCCGGCGACGGCGGCGATGATCGGCTTGCGGCAGGTGGTGATGCGTTCCCAGCCATTGGTGATGAAATCGGCCAGATAGGCGTCCATATAGGTCTTGGACTGCATTTCCTTGATGTCGGCGCCGGCGGCGAAGGCCTTTTCCGAGCCGGTCAGCACCACGGCGCCGATTTCGCCATCGGCCTCGAAGGCATCGAGGGCCTGACCCAATTCCTTGATCAGCGCGGCGCACAAGGCGTTCAACGCCTTGGGGCGGTTCAAGGTGATCAGGCCGACCTGGCCGCGGGTTTCGACGATAATGTTTTCGTAGGGCATGGTTGCCTCTCTCGCAGGGGAATGGATTATTCCGGGGCAATGGTGAAATGGACCACCACGTTGCGCCCTTCGGTCTGGGTTTCCAGGGTCAGCACTTCCGCTTCGCGCCGGTATTGACGGTCGGAATCCCGGGTCCAGCCAAGCTGGGGCAAGGTGGCGGCGTAAAAGGCGATGATGTCGGTGGCCCGCAGCGGGCCACGGGCGAAAGCCTCGACGATGCGACCGTTCGGCATGTCGAAGGACAGGCCGGATTCAGCCACCTCGGTCATGCCCGGCGGCAGCGGCAGGTCTTCATAGGCGGACAGAAATCCTTGCGCCCGCGCGGTCCCGAGAGACAGCGCCAGGATCAGGGCGAGGGCGCCCAGAAGGGGGGTGAAAATCCGCATGGTGACCAAGGGCTATACCATCAACGCTGTTTTTTCGCACAGTAGAAAGTGGATCGCCCCGACTGGACGATCCGTTGAATGCCGCCGGTGCGGGCGATATCGCAATCGCAGCCGGGACACGCTTCCCCCGCCCGGTCGTAGACGGTGAAGGAATGCTGGAAATAGCCCAATTCGCCATTGGGCTGCACATGATCTTTCAAAGACGAGCCGCCGGCGGCGATGGCGCGTTCGAGTACGGCGCGGATGGCCGGCACCAGCTTGTTGATTTCACGCGGTTTCAGCGATCCGGCGGCGCGGGTGGGATCGATGCCCGACAGGAACAGGCTTTCCGACACATAGATGTTGCCCAGGCCGGCGACCACGTTCTGGTCCAACAGCGCCGCCTTGATCGAGGCGCCCTTGCCATCCAGTGCCGCCGCCAAGGCTTTTTCATGGAAATCCGGCCCCAGCGGCTCCGGCCCCAGATGGGCCAGCAGCGGATGCGATGTCGGGTCAAGGGTCAGGTCCATCAGGCCGAAGCGGCGCGGGTCGCGATAGGTGACCATGGTGCCGTCTTCGCTTAGGAATTCCACATGGTCGTGCGGCCCCGGCGGCTCGTTGCGGCCTTTGCTGATGACCATGGCCCCCGACATGCCCAGATGGCCCAACAGCGTCAGGCCGTCGTCGAGGTGGACCAGCAGATACTTGGCGCGGCGTCCGACGCTTTCGACGCGGCGCCCGGTCAGACGGGCGGCGAAATCGGCGGGCAGGGGCTTGCGCAGATCGGGGCGGCGGGCCTCGACGCGGATGAATCGGTGTCCGGGCCACACAGCGGCCAGTCCACGGGCGACGGTTTCGACTTCGGGCAGTTCAGGCATGGGCCGATGCTGCCTGAAGCCTTGGACCGAGTCAAAAACTCCGGGCTCGCCTCTCCCCCGCGCATGCGATAATCTGCCCCGATCATGACCAATGAAGATTTGGGCCAAGGCCCCGCAACCACCCATTTCGGCTTCAAGACCGTGCGCGAAGAGGAAAAGGTCTCGCTGGTGCGCGGCGTTTTCGATTCGGTGGCCGGCAAGTACGACCTGATGAACGACCTGATGAGCGCGGGCGTCCATCGATTGTGGAAAGCCAATTTCCTCGACTGGCTGCGGCCCCAGGCCAACCAGACCTTGCTGGATGTGGGCGGCGGTACCGGCGACATCGCTTTCGGCTGGAAGAAGCGCGGCGGCGGTCCGGCCATCGTTTGCGACATCAACAAGGAAATGCTGTCGGTGGGCCGCGACCGCGCGGTGGACCGCAATGTAGTCAGCCAGATCAACTGGGTGTGCGGCAATGCCGAGACCCTGCCCATCCCCGACGGCTCGGTCGATCGCTATACCATCGCCTTTTGCCTGCGCAACGTCACCCATTGGGACCGCGCCATCGCTGAGGCCTACCGGGTGCTGAAGCCGGGCGGGCGGTTCATGTGCCTGGAATTTTCCAAGGTGGTGGTGCCGGGCCTGCGCGAATTCTATGACCTGTATTCGTTCAAGGTACTGCCCAAGGTGGGCGGTATGGTCACCGGCAATGCCGAGGCCTATCAATATCTGGTGGAAAGCATCCGCAAGTTTCCGGCCCAGGACGACATGGCGCAGATGGTCCGTGATGCCGGCTTCTCCCGCGTCGAGGTCCGCAACCTGTCGGGCGGCATCGCCGCCATTCATTCCGGCTGGCGCATCTGATGCTGCGCGCCGCCCGCAACCTGCACCGTCTGCTGACCATCGCCCGCGTCCTTGCCCGCCATGACGCGCTGGAGGTGGTCGACCTGCCCATCGCCGCCCTGGCGTCGAAGATGCTGCGTCTGGGGCGGGCGCCCAGCCACGAGGGCCGGCCCGGCCAGCGTCTGGCTGCTGCCCTGACCGAATTGGGGCCGACCTTCATCAAGCTGGGCCAGGCTTTATCCACCCGCGCCGACCTGCTGGGCGACGAGATGACCGCCGACCTGTCGGAATTGCAGGACCGGCTGGCGCCGTTTCCCGCCTCTCTGGCCCGCGCCATCATCGAGGAAGACCTGGATCAGCCGCTGTCCCAGGCCTATGCCAGCTTTGACGACGTGCCCGTCGCCGCCGCCTCCATCGCCCAGGTGCATTTCGCCGTCACCAGCGAAGGCCGTGAAGTGGCGGTCAAGGTGCTGCGGCCCGGCGTCGATGCGGCATTCAAGAAGGACATCGACCTGCTGCGCTGGCTGGCCGAATGGGTGGAACTGACCCAGCCCAGCCTGCGCCGTCTGCGCATGGTGGAAAGCGTCGATACCTTCGCCGATTCGGTGCAGTTGGAAATGGATTTGCGCTTCGAGGCGGCGGCGGCGGCGGAACTGGCCGAGAATTTCGCCGGCGACGAATCCTTCCGCGTGCCCGAGGTGGATTGGCAGCGCACCGCCAAGCGGGTGATGACGCTGGAACGGGTCAGCGGCATCCCGGTGGATGAGGTCGACGCCATCAAGGCCGCCGGCATCGAGCCGGACGAGGTGTTGAAGAAGGCCGCCGAATCGTTCTTCAACATGGTGTTCCGCGACGGCTTCTTTCATGCCGACATGCATCCGGGCAATCTGTTCGTCGATCTTGACGGCAATCTGGTCGCCGTCGATTTCGGCATCATGGGTCGCGTCGATCTCAAGACCCGGCGTTTCCTCGGTGAGATGCTGGTGGGCTTTTTGAACGGCAATTACCGCCGGGTGGCGGAAGTGCATTTCGAGGCCGGTTTCGTGCCCGCCGACAAGAGCGTCGACAATTTCACCCAGGCCTGCCGTTCCATTGCCGAGCCGATCATGGGCAAGCCCATGCACGAAATTTCCATCGCCCGGCTATTGGGCCAGTTATTCCAGATCACCGAGCAGTTTTCCATGCAGACCCAGCCGCAATTGCTGATGCTGCAAAAGAGCATGCTGGTGGCCGAAGGCGTTGGCCGCACCCTGGATTCCGGCGTCAATATGTGGGAACTGGCCCGCCCGCTGATCGAAAGCTGGATGATGCAGCATCTGGGGCCGCAGGCGCGGATCAAGGACACCGTCATCGGTGCCGTGCACAGCCTGGAACGGTTGCCGCGCATGCTGGCCGAGACGGAAAAGGCCTATTCCACCCTGATGAATGGCGGCCTGAAACTGCATCCCGACACCGTCAAGGCCATGCGCGGCGAAAGCGGCGGCAAGCGGGCCTTCGGCTGGCTGCCGTGGATTCTGGCGGCGATCCTGGGTGTCTTGCTGGTGCTCAAGTAAACTTGCGCGATTTCCTGTGAAGCGTTAGGTTAACCACACTTGCCTTTGGGTAAAATGTGTGGGGTATCCCGGTGCTTGACGGTCGACGCATCCTGTTGGTCATTTCCGGCGGCATCGCCGCGTACAAATCGCTGGAATTGATCCGGCGGCTGAAGGATCGTGGCGCCGATGTGCGCTGTATCCTGACCGGCAATGCCAGCCATTTCGTCACGCCCTTGTCGGTGCAGACGCTGTCGGGCAACAAGGTGTTCGACAACACCTTTTCCCTGACCGATGAACACGAGATTGGCCACATCACCTTGGCCCGCGATTGCGATCTGGTGGTGGTGGCCCCGGCCACCGCCAATCTTCTGGCCAAGATGGCCCATGGCCTGGCCGACGATCTGGCCTCGACCGCGCTTTTGGTCACCGACAAGCCCATCTTGGTGGCCCCGGCCATGAATTTCCGCATGTGGGGACACCCGGCGACAGCCGCCAACATGGCGACCCTGAAGGGGCGCGGTGTCCACAGCGTCGGCCCCAATGCCGGCATGCTGGCGGAAGGCGAAAGCGGCCTGGGGCGCATGGCCGAACCGGCGGAGATTCTGGCGGCGGTGGAAAGCCTTCTGGCCGCCGGACCGCTGAAGGGGATCAAGGCGCTGGTCACCAGCGGCCCGACCTATGAACCCATCGACCCGGTGCGCTTCATCGGCAACCGTTCGTCCGGCAAACAGGGTCATGCCATCGCCGCCGCCCTGGCCCGGCTGGGCGCCGACGTCACCTTGATCACCGGCCCGGTCAAGCTGCCCGATCCGGCCAACATGCGGGTCATCCACGTGGAAACCGCGCGCGAGATGCTGGGGACGGCCTTGGGCTGTCTGCCGGTGGATGTGGCGGTGTGCGCCGCCGCCGTCGCCGATTGGACGGTGTCCAACGCGTCCAAGGAAAAGCGCAAGAAGGATGCCAGCGGCCAGCCGCCGCCCATCGAATTGGCCGCCAACCCGGACATTCTGGCGACGCTGTCGGAAAAGGGCTCGGCCCGTCCGCGTCTGGTGGTGGGCTTCGCCGCCGAGACGGAAAAGCTGCTGGAGCACGCGCGGGCCAAGTTCGTGCGCAAGGGGTGCGACTGGATCGTCGCCAACGACGTGTCGCCGCACTCGGGCACCTTCGGCGGCGATTTCAATACCGTGCATCTGCTGACCCAAGGCGGGGCCGAGGAATGGCCGCGCATCAGCAAGACCGACGTGGCCGAACGGCTGGCCTGGAAAATAGCCGACACTTTAAAAGGACATCCATGACCGCGACCGTGACCATCCAGGTGCAGCGCCTGCCCCATGCCGAGGATCTGCCGCTGCCGCGCTATGAAACCGATAACGCTGCCGGCATGGATCTGATGGCCTGTATCCCCGCCGATGTGGTGCTGGGACCGGGCAAGCGCATGCGCGTGCCCGCCGGCTTCGCCATCGCTATCCCCGAAGGCTACGAGGCCCAGGTGCGCCCGCGTTCCGGTCTGGCGGTCATGCACGGCATCACCGTTTTGAACGCGCCGGGGACCATCGACGCCGATTATCGCGGCGAGTTGGGGGTGTTGCTGATCAATCACGGCGACAATGCCTATACCATCACGCGGGGCATGCGCATCGCCCAACTGGTCATCGCCCCGGTGGTGCGCGCCCACTTGGCCGAAGTGGCCGAATTGTCCCAGACCGCCCGCGGTGCCGGCGGCTTCGGTTCCACCGGGTCTTAAGGAAAGCGATCATGCTGCGTCCGTCGAAGAAGATGCTGTTCGCCATCGAGGCGGTTCTGGACATCGCCTACCATGCCGGTGGTGAACCGGTGCAAAGCCGCGAGATCACCCGCCGTCAGGGTATTCCGCGCCGCTACCTGGAGCAGACCCTGCAACAATTGGTGCGCTCGGGCCTGCTGGTCGGCGTGCGCGGCCCCAAGGGCGGCTATCGGCTGGCGCGCGAACGCCGCCGTATCTCGGTGGGCGAGGTGGTGCGCGTGGTCCGCGCCCTGGAAACGGCGGAAGACCCGTTCCAGGACGTGCCCGCCTCCGATCTGGGCGCCAAGGTCATCCGCCCCATGTGGGGCGACCTGACCGAGGAAATCATGGACCGCCTGGACGCCATCACCTTCGACGATCTGTGCATGCGGTCCTATAAGACCGGCATTCCGTCGGAAGCGCATTCCAAGCTGGACTTCATAATCTAAGCTTGTCAAACTGTACTTATGTAATAAACTACACTCAGGACAGGGAAAATACCATGGGCGAGTTCCGCGGCCGCATCTACGATTCCATCGTCGACACCATCGGCGCCACCCCGTTGGTGCGCATGGACAAGTTGGCCGCCGAGGTCGGGGCCAAGGCCAGCATCGTCGGCAAGTGCGAGTTCTTCAATCCGCTGGCCAGCGTCAAGGACCGCATCGGTCTGGCCATGATCGAAGCCGCCGAGCGTGAAGGCCGGCTGAAGCCGGGCGCCACCCTGATCGAGCCGACCTCGGGCAATACCGGTATCGCCCTGGCCTTCGTCTGCGCCGCCAAGGGGTATCGCCTGATCCTGACCATGCCGGAAAGCATGAGCCTGGAGCGGCGCAAGATGCTGGCCCATCTGGGGGCGGAAATCGTGCTGACCCCGGCGGCCAAGGGCATGACCGGCGCCGTCAAGGAAGCCGAGCGGCTGGTGGCGGAAACCCCCGGCGCCGTCATGTGCCAGCAATTTGAGAACCCGGCCAACCCGGCCATCCACGAATCGACCACCGCCATCGAGATTTGGAACGACACCGACGGCAAGGTCGATGCGGTCATCGCCGGTGTCGGTACCGGCGGCACCATTTCCGGTATCGGTCGGGTGCTGAAGGCCAAGAACCCCAACATCAAGATCATCGCCGTCGAGCCCGAGGACAGCCCGGTGCTGTCCGGTGGCGCGCCGGGGCCGCACAAGATCCAGGGTATCGGCGCCGGCTTCGTGCCCGGCAACCTGGACCGTTCGGTGGTCGACGAGATCTTGCAGATCAGCAACGAAACCGCCTTCGCCAATGCCCGCAAGGCGGCCAAGGTGGAAGGCCTGCCGGTGGGCATCTCGTCGGGCGCGGCCATCGCCGCCGCTTTGGAAGTGGGGGCGCGCCCCGACATGGCGGGCAAGTTGATCGTCGTCATTCTGCCCAGCTTCGCCGAACGCTATCTGTCCACCGCATTGTTCGAGTAAGCGCGCCGCTCGTCTGTCCGTCACCCCTGGGCTTGACCCGGGGGGCCAGTTCCAGGCGGCGATCATGGATTGCCGGGTCAAGCCCGGCAATGACGAGGAGGTGGGTGATGGATTTCCGCGAAGACCAGATCCAGCGTTATGCCCGCCACATCATCTTGCCGGAAGTGGGCGGAGTGGGCCAAGCCAAGCTGCTGAACTCCCGCGTGCTGGTCATCGGTGCCGGCGGTTTGGGCTCGCCGGTGATCCAGTATCTGGCGGCGGCGGGGGTGGGGACCATCGGCGTGGTCGACGACGACGTGGTCGATCTGTCCAACCTGCAACGGCAAATCCTGCACACCACCGCCAGCGTCGGACGGGCAAAGGTGGACAGCGCTGTTGACGCGGTGGCCGCGCTTAACCCGGATGTGAAAATCATCCCGATCCGCGCCCGTCTGGATAAGGATAACGCTGCCGCCATCATCGCCGATTATCCGGTGGTGGCCGATGGCTCCGACAATTTCGCCACCCGTTTCCTGGTCAACGATGCCTGTCGTTTCGCCGGCGCCACCTTGGTGTCGGCGGCCATCCTGCGCTTTGACGGCCAGCTTTCCACCTTCCGCCCCGACGGCCCCTGTTATCGCTGCATCTATGCCGAGGAGCCGCCGGAAGGCGCCATCCCCAGTTGTTCGTCGGCGGGCGTGCTGGGGGCTATGGCCGGTACCCTGGGGGCCATGCAGGCGACCGAGGTGTTGAAGGAAATCTTGGGCATCGGCGACAGCATGGCCGGGCGGCTGCTGATCTATGACGCGCTGTCGGTGGCCTTTCGCACCGTGCGGGTCAAGCGCGACCCCGGCTGTCCGCTATGCGGCGACCATCCGATCATCACCGATCTGTCCGGGCATGGGAGCACGGCCCATGCCTGCGGCTGACAAGACCGCGCCCGACAAATTGTCCATCGTCGTCTTTTCCGGCGATTTCGACAAAATCCATTACGCCTTGGTGATGGCGGCGGCGGCGGTGGCCTCGAACACGCCGGTCACCTTGTTTTTCACCATGTGGGCGGGCCGCGCCCTGGAGCGCGATCAGGCGTGGCGGCGGCTGAAATGTTCCGACGGATCGGGCGCCGCCGATTTGGATGCCCAGTTCCAGTCCCGGAACGTCGCCGATTTCGAGACCCTGCTGGAGGCCTGCGTCGCCTTGGGCGTCACCTTCATGGTCTGTGAAATGGGGCTGAAGGCTTTGGGCATGGACCCCGATGATCTGCGCCCCGACGTGCCGGTGGCCAAGGGGGGTGTCGTCACCTTTCTGGCCGATGCCAGCAAGGACGGCGCCATGGTTTTCGTCTGACCGTCCCCACCAATGACGGTTGTTTTTCGCGATTCATGCTAATGTGCAGTCGTTTCGGATCGTGCTGGCAATTGACCCAGGGGGGAGAATGGCGCTGACCATCAAAAGTCGTTTGGCGTTGCTGTGGGCCTTGGCCGTTGCCGGTCTGGCGATCATGGGACTGATCGTCCTCAATACGCATGATTCCATGGAAAGCTCATCGCGTGAGACTCATAACCGGATCGAGGATCTGGGGGTGTTGTCCATGCTCAACGACGACCTGATCCGCCTGACCCTGGCGGCCATGGATTCCATCATCGACCGCGAGCAAGGCAGTATCGCCCCCGATCGTCTGGTTTTGATCGAACAATTGTCGGCCAATCTGAAGGCCAATGGTCGCAAGGCGGCGGCCGTCGCCGACACGCCCGCGGAAAAAGCCGCCCTCGTCGGATTGGAACAAAATCTCGATCACCTGCTGCGTCTGATCGGCACCGATCTGCGCCGGGCCATCGAGAGCAAGGCGGACAAGAGCGAATTCGACCGCCTGGATGACGAAATCGATCAGGCCAGCGGCAAGGTGGAAGAGCCTTTGGCCTTCGTCAACGAATCCCTGGGTAAGGAATTGGATGGCGCCATCCGCGAGCAGGAGGAAACCGCCGCCAAGGCGTTGCGCAACGGTATCGTGATTTTCTGCATCAGCTTGGCGGTGTTGTCGCTGCTGTCGTTGTGGCTGGTCCGCAGCATCATTGGCCCGCTGGGCCGATTGACCTCCACCATGGATGTTCTGGCCGACGGCAAAAGGGATGTCCAAATTCCCGGTGTCGAGGCCCAGGACGAGGTCGGCGCCATGGCCCGTTCGGTCGAGGTGTTCCGCCAGGGATTGCTGCAGGCCGATTCGTTGCAGGCCGAGCAGGAAAAAAGCAAGGAACAGGCGGAAGCTCAGCGCCGTCAGGGGCTGTTGCATCTGGCTGAAAGTTTCGAGCGCGATGTCAGCGGTGTCGCCGGTACGGTGGTGCAATCGGCCGAGCAGATGAAAACCACCGCCGAGACCCTGGCCGACAGTTCCGATGAATCGGGGCGGACGGTCACCGCCCTGGCCAGTGCCGCCCAGCAGACCGCCGGCAATGTGGAAACGGTGGCCGCCGCCTCGGAAGAGCTGGCCGCCTCCATCGCCGAGATTTCACGGCAATTGGCGGCATCCTCGGTCGAGGCGGCCAATGCCGCCCGCGACGCCCAGCACGTCAACCAATTGGCCGGCTCTCTGGCCGAGGTGGCGCAGCGCATCGGTAACGTGGTCGGCCTGATCACCGAAATCGCCAGCCAAACCAATCTGTTGGCGCTCAACGCCACCATCGAGGCGGCGCGTGCCGGCGAGGCCGGCAAGGGCTTCGCCGTGGTCGCCAACGAAGTGAAGTCCCTGGCCAACCAGACATCGAAAGCCACCACCGAGATCAGCGCCCAGGTCAGTCAGGTGCAATCGGCTTCGTCCCAGGTGGTGGCCGGCATCGCCGGAATCAGCAACACCATCGACCAGATCAGCGGTATCGCCGCCGGGGTGGCCGGGGCGGTGGAGGAGCAAGGCGCCGCCACCGCCGAAATCGCCCGCTCGATCCAGCAGGCCGCCGCCGGCACCGCCGAGGTGACCCGCAATGTCGAGCGCATGACCCAGGTGGTGGAACAGGTCAGCATCGGTGCGTCGCAGGTCTTGGATGCCGCCCATACCCTGATCGGCAATTCCGCCACCTTGTCGTCACAGGTGGACAATTTCCTGACCGAGGTCCGTGGCTCATGACGGCGGTGGTAATCCATTAAACTTGACGGCAACGGGGGCGACACCCTATCTGAAGGTCAGAATTTGACACCAAGGTGACCGTTTCCATGGCCGTTCTGTCCATTTTGACCGCTCCCGATCCGCGCCTGAAGCAAAAGGCGGCGGTGGTCGCTGATGTTGACGCGTCCATCCGCACGCTGATGGATGACATGCTGGAGACCATGTATGCCGCTCCCGGCATCGGTCTGGCGGCGCCGCAGGTGGCGGTGGGCAAGCGGGTCATCGTCGCCGATATCGGCCGGTCCGAGGACGATCGCCAGCCGGTGCGCATGGTTAACCCGGAAATCGTCTGGGTTTCCGACGACGATAACACCTATGAAGAGGGCTGCCTGTCGGTGCCCGAACATTACGCCGCCGTGGTGCGCCCACGCGCCATCCGCGTCCGCTATAGGGATGAAACCGGCACGCACCAGGAAATCGACGCCGACGGCCTGCTGGCCACGGTGTTGCAGCACGAGATGGATCACCTGGACGGCATCTTGTTCATCGATCATCTGTCGTCGCTCAAGCGCAACATGATCCTGCGCAAGCTGCTGAAGGCCAAGAAGGACGCGGGCTGATCATGCGTCTGGCCTTCATGGGGACACCGGATTTCTCGGTCGCCATCCTGTCGGCGCTGCTGGATGCCGGCCATGACGTGGTCTGCGTCTATGCGCAGCCGCCGCGTCCCGCCGGGCGCGGCCATAAGGAGCAATTGACTCCGGTCCATGCCTTCGCCGCCCAGCATGGTATCGAGGTGCGGATTCCGAAATCGCTGAAATCCGAGGCCGAGCAACAGGCTTTCCGCGCCCTTGACCTGGACGCGGCGGTGGTTGCCGCCTATGGCTTGATCCTGCCGCAAGCCATCCTCGACGCCCCGCGCCGGGGCTGCCTCAACGTACATGCCTCGCTCCTGCCGCGCTGGCGCGGCGCGGCGCCGATCCAGCGCGCCATCCTGGCCGGCGATGCCGAGACCGGGGTGACCATCATGCAGATGGATGCCGGCCTGGATACCGGCGCCATGCTGCTGGTGGAAAGCCTGCCGATCACCGCCGACACCAACGCCGCCTCCTTGCACGATGCCCTGGCAGTGCTGGGCGCGCGGCTGATCGTCGATGCCTTGGCCCGCTATGACGACCTGCCTCAGGTGAAACAACCGGAAGAGGGTGTCACCTATGCCCATAAGCTGGCCAAGGATGAGGGCCGGCTGGACTGGAACCGTCCGGCGGTGGAGTTGGAACGTCAGGTGCGTGGCCTGACCCCGTGGCCGGGCGTGTGGTGTCAGGTGGGCGAGGAACGCTTGAAGGTTCTCGCCGCCGGTCTGGCCGAAGGGTCGGGGGCACCGGGGACGGTGCTGGACGATTCCCTGTTGGTGGCTTGCGGCAGCGGCGCCTTGCGGCTGCTGCGGGTGCAGCGGGCCGGCAAGGGGCCGATGGAGGCGGCGGACCTGCTGCGCGGTTTCGCCATCCCCCGGGGCAGCATTCTGGCCTGACCGCTTGACCGTCATCACGGTGCCGTCATTGTAATTGCGCCATCACTGGGGGCATGCAATGGATGGAATCCCTGGCGGTGGGCGATCCGCTGATCGACGCCCAGCACCGCGCTTTCTTCGATGAAGTGGGCGCGGTGGTGCTGGCCTTGGCCGACGGAGCCTCGCGCGCGGTGGTCCAGCGCTTTCACCGCGACTTCATCATCAGTCTGGCCCGGCACTTCCGCGACGAGGAATTGCTGCTGAGCCGCATCCATTATCCTGACCTCGATCACCATCAGGCCGAACACCGGGCGCTGATGGCCTCGGTGACGGCTTTGGCGGAAATTTTGGCGTCCGCCGATTCCCTGGCCGAGATGATGGTGGTGGTGCGCAACACCATAACCACCTTGATCGAACACATGGCACTTGAGGATATGCGCTATCGCCGCTATGTCAGTCAGCCACAGGCAGAACGCTGGTGAGGCAGAGATGGCAAAGTTCTATGACAGCATCAACGACGAGCAGCGGGCATTCATCGCCGCCCAACCGCTGTTCTTCGTCGCCACCGCCCCGGATGAGGGCCGCATCAACATTAGCCCCAAGGGTCTGGACGGCAGTTTCGTCGTGCTGGGACCGAACCGGGTGGCCTTCCTCAACCTGACCGGCAGCGGCAACGAAACCGCCGCCCATCTGCTGCGCGACGATCGCATCACCCTCATGTTCTGCGCCTTCACCGGCAATCCGAAGATTTTGCGTCTGTATGGCCGGGGCCGCGCCGTGCATCAGCGTGACGGCGAATGGGCCGACCTGATCGGGTTGTTCTCCGCTTATCCGGCGGCGCGTCAGATCATGGTTGTCGATGTGGACAGCGTCAATTCATCCTGCGGCTTCGGCGTGCCGTTGATGGATTTGCAAGGCCAGCGCGCCATGTTGCCCGAATGGGCCGAGCGCAAGGGCGATGACGGTATCTTGAAATACCAGCGCGAAAAGAACGCCAACAGCTTCGACGGCTATCCCACCGGATTGTTCGAGGACGACGAGGAGGGCTGAAGCGCTCTATTTGCCCAATACCACCTTGATGCCGTCGCGGGCCAGTTGGTCGGCGCGTTCGTTCTCCGGGTGGCCGGCATGGCCCTTGACCCATTGCCAAGTGATCTGATGCCGCGCACAGGCGGCGTCCAGGCGCTGCCACAGGTCGTCGTTCTTGACCGGTTTCTTGTCGGCGGTTTTCCAGCCGCGCGCCTTCCAGCCCTTCAGCCATTCGGTCATGCCTTTCATGACGTATTGGCTGTCGGTGTAAAGAGTGACCGGGCAGGAGCGGCTCAGGGTTTCCAGCGCCATGATCGCCGCCATCATTTCCATGCGGTTGTTGGTGGTCGGGTTCTCGCCGCCGCACAATTCCTTTTCCACGCCCTTATAGCGCAAAATGGCGCCCCAACCACCGGGACCGGGATTGCCCGAGCAGGCCCCGTCGGTGAAGATTTCGACGCACTCACTCATGCGATGCCATAGGCGCCGGGGCCGGTCAGTCCCTGGTGGAAGCGCAGCTTGCGGTAATATTCCAGCGGGTCCTTGCGTTTGACCAGGGCGCCTTCCGGGGTGTTCAGCCAGTCGTACAGCCGGGTCAGCAAAAAGCGCATGGCCGCGCCCTGGGCCAGCAGCGGCAGGGTATCCAACTCGTCCGCCGACAGCGGGCGGACCTTGCCGTAGCCGTTGAGCAAGGCGCGAGCCTTGGTGGCGTTGAACGACGAATCGGGCTCGAAGCACCAGGCGTTCAGGCAGATGGCCACGTCGTAGGCGAGGAAATCGGTGCAGGCGAAGTAAAAGTCGATCAGCCCCGACACCCGGTCCTCGCGGGTTTCCTTGTCGGCCATGAAGAATACGTTGTCGGGGAACAGATCGGCGTGGATCAGGCCCGAGGGCAAGGTCTTGGGCCAGCTTTTTTCCAACTCGTCCAGGCGCTCGGCGATGAAGGCTTGCAGCCCGGGCTTGACCTGATCGGCGCCGTCGCGGCATTGCTCGAACAACGGGCGCCAACCGGACACCGACAGGTTGTTGGCGCGGGTGCCGGCGAAATCGGCGCCCTTCAGATGCATCTGCGCCATGGCTTCGCCCAGGGCGGCACAATGACCGGCGCTCAGGCGTTTGGCCGACATGCCGCGCAGGAAGGTGACCATGGCCGCCGGGCGCCCGCACAATTGCCGCAGCACCACGCCGTCACGGCCATGCAAGGGCGTGGGGCAGGCGAGGCCGCGCGCCGCCAGATGCTCCATCAACTGGACGAAGAACGGTAACTCAGCCGGGTTCACCCGCTTTTCGTAGATGGTCAGGATATAGGGACCGGTTTCGGTCTGGACCAGGAAGTTGGAATTCTCCACCCCCTCGGCGATGCCGGTATAGGAGACCACGTCGCCGATATCGTATCCGGCGATGAAGGCCCGCATCTCGTCGTCGGAAACCTCGGTATAGACCGCCATGCCCCTGTCCTTAAACCATGTCCGGGGGCAAACTACTGCACCTCATAGGGCTTTTCCAGTGCCTCGCCCTCGATACGCCAGATTTGCCAGCCCGTGGCCGGAACAAGACCCAATTGCGCGTAGAACTGCTGGGCTGTCTGGTTCCAGTCCAGTACATTGACATCGACGCGGCCCCAGCCGCGTTCAGGCGCCAGGGCCAGAAGGGTGTGCACCAGCTTGCGCCCCAGGCCCAGGCCACGGGCGGCGGGGCGCACATAAAGGTCGTGGATGATGGCGCCAGCCTGACCGCGCCAGGACGAATAACTGGGCAGTACTGTCAGCAGGCCGACGCTCTCCCCCGCCTGTTCGGCCAATAGTGCCTCCATCCGTCGGCTTTCCAAGGCGGCGCGCAAATCGTGGGCGCCAGCGGTGACGGTCCCGCCCTCGAACGCCGCCAGCTCGTGCAGCAGCGCCAGGATGTGGGGGGCGTCGTCGGGATTGGCGGTGCGGATGGTCACAGCAATTGCGGCGGCAGTTTGAAGGCCACGGTCTCGTCGGTGACCTTCACCTCCTCGATGATGACGGTGAAGTGCTGGCGGGCGGCGCTGATCACCTCCTCCACCAACACTTCCGGGGCCGAGGCGCCGGCGGTGATGCCCAGGCGGGCGATGCGGCCCAGATCGTCCCAGACGATGTCGTCCGCGCGCTGCACCAGGATGGAATGGGCGCAGCCCGACCGTGCCGCCACTTCGACCAATCGCTTGGAATTGGATGAATTGGGGGCGCCGATCACCATCACCGCGTCGCAATGGGGGGCGATGGTCTTGACCGCGATCTGGCGGTTGGTGGTGGCATAGCAGATATCGTCCTTGCGCGGGCCGACGATGTCGGGAAAGCGCCGCCGCAGGGCTTCGACGATGGCGGTGGTGTCGTCCACCGACAACGTGGTCTGGGTGATATAGGCCAGCTTGGCCGGATCGGCGGGATTGACCGCCTCGGCGTCGGCGACGCTTTCCACCAACAGCACGGCGCCGTCGGGCACCTGGCCCATGGTGCCGATCACTTCCGGGTGGCCCTTGTGGCCGATCATGACGATCTGGCGGCCCATGTCGTGGTGCAGTTCAGCCTCGCGGTGGACCTTGGTCACCAGCGGGCAGGTGGCGTCCAGGTAATCGAGACCGCGCGCATCCGCCGCCGCCGGTACCGATTTGGGCACGCCATGGGCGGAAAACACCACCGGCACGCCATCGGGGACTTCGGCCAGTTCGTCGACGAAGATGGCGCCCTTGGCCTTGAGCGAATCGACGACAAAGCGGTTGTGGACGATTTCGTGGCGCACATAGACCGGGGCACCGTATTTGGCGATGGCCGCCTCGACGATCAGGATGGCGCGGTCGACGCCGGCGCAAAAACCGCGCGGGGACGCCAGGACGATGGTGAGCGGGGGCAGGGGCATCTTACGCTTTCCGTTGGTACGGGCCCAAGCCGGCTTGTGCCGCCGGCCCGGCTTCTTTAAAGTCGGGCCGACTATATATGGCCCAACGGCAATCCCGAAAGACCAACATGATCCGTCGCCTCGCGCTCCCCGTCGCCGCCTTGCTGGCTTTGCCCGTGCTCGCCTCGTGCTCTGTACTGGAAAAGAAAGAGCCGCCGCCGTGCCCGCCCATCTACCTGCTGGGCGACACCGCCAGCTTGACCAAGTACAAGCCGGGCAAGGGCCGCGACCTGACCGACATCGAGTTCACCGCTGAAATCCAGGGCTATACCGGCGATTGCAGTTATGACGAAAAGGGCGCCATCGTCGAGATGCAGGTCAGCTTCAACCTGACCCGTGGTCCCGCCGACGACGACCGCAAGGCCAATTTCGAGTATTTCCTGGCGGTGCCGCTTTATTATCCGTCGCCTGCCGCCAAGGCGGTGTTCCCGCTGGAAGTCACCTTCGCCGAGGGCAGCAATTATGCCCGCCACACCGATGAATCGGTGGTCATGCGCATCCCGGTCAAGGACAAGGACATCATCCAGAAATACGAAGTGTATCTGGGCTTCCAGACCAGCCCGGACGAGTTGGACGCCAATCGCAAGGCCCGCAAGTAAACTGTTTGTTAATCATTGACTCGAAAGGGGGGCCGCGACATGCTGCCCTCACAGATGATCCCCGCTGGGAGAGAGCGGGCCGGATACCGGTCCGCCGCCGAAGGAGCAACCGCCCCTGGAAACTCTCAGGCCAAAGGACCAGCGGGGGGATGAAGCTCTGGAAAGCGGGCCGGGAAAACCGGCTCCACCGACGATGTAAGCCCAGGCTCCTGGGTGAATCTTTCAGGTTCCAAGACAGAGGGGGGCACCGGGCTGACGCCCTTGGTGCGACCTTTTTGTTGAAGGAACCTGTTGCATGTCGGACGATTCCGCGCTGCTGACCACCCCGCTCGATGCCTTGCACCGTGAATTGGGCGCCAAGATGGTGCCGTTCGCCGGCTATGCCATGCCGGTGCAATACCCCCTGGGGGTGCTGGGCGAGCATTTGCACACCCGCGCCGGTGCCGGCCTGTTCGATGTCTCGCATATGGGCCAGATCACCATCGAGGGCGACGGCGTCGCCCTGTTGCTGGAGAGTCTGGTCCCCGGCGATATCCAGGGATTGGGCCTGGGCCGCACCCGCTATTCGGTGTTCACCAATGACCAGGGCGGCATCCTCGACGATCTGATGATCTCGAAACTGGCCGACGACAAGCTGTTCCTGGTGGTCAACGCCGCCTGCAAGGATGCTGATTTCGCCCATCTGTCCCAGGCGCTTTCCGGCAAGGCCAAGCTGTCGCGGCTGGACGATCGGGCGCTGTTGGCCCTGCAAGGGCCGCAGGCGGCGACAGTGATGGCGCGGCTGGCGCCCGGGGCCGAGGCTCAGGGCTTCATGTCCATCCGTGAATACCCCATTGCCGACATCCCCTGTCTGGTCACCCGCTCGGGCTATACCGGCGAGGACGGCTATGAAATCTCCGTCGCCAATGCCGACGCGGAAAAACTGGCCCGCACCTTGCTGGCTCAACCCGAGGTCAAGCCCATCGGACTGGGGGCGCGCGACAGCTTGCGCCTCGAAGCGGGCTTATGCCTGTACGGGTCGGATATCGACACCACCACCTCCCCGGTGGAAGGCCGCATCGCCTGGATCATCGGCAAGCGTCGGCGCGAGCAGGGCGGCTTTCCCGGTGCGGCCATCATCCAAAAACAATTGACCGAGGGCGCGTCCCGCCTGCGCGTCGGCATCAAGCCGGTGGGTCGTGCCCCCGCCCGCGCCCATACCGAAATCACCGACGTGGACGGCACGCCCTTGGGCGAGATCACCTCGGGCGGTTTCGGCCCCTCGGCCGATGGTCCGGTGGCCATGGGCTATGTGCCCGCCGGCTTTGCCGTGCCCGGCATGCCGGTCAAGCTGATCGTGCGCGGCAAGGCCCTGGAGGCCCATGTGGCCCTGCTGCCGTTCGTTCCCCATTCCTACTACAAGGGTTGATGGTCATGAGCATTTACTTCACCAAGGATCATGAGTGGATCAAGGTCGTGGGCGATACCGGCACCGTCGGCATCACCGAATACGCCCAGCACGCTTTGGGCGACATCGTCTATGTGGAAGTGCCGGAAAAGGGGCGTGAGGTGAAGCAAGGCGGCGACGCCGCGGTGGTCGAATCGGTCAAGGCGGCGTCGGAAGTCTATTCCCCCGTCTCCGGCACGGTGATCGCCGGCAACGACGTGTTGGCCGGCCAGCCCGCCTTGGTCAACGAAAGCCCCGAGGATCAGGCCTGGTTCTTCACCCTGACGCTGGCCAACCCGGCGGAATTGGAAACCCTGATGGACCGCGCCGCTTACGACGAATACGTCGCCGGTCTGGAATAAGGGAAGTCCAACCATGCGTTATCTGCCCCATACCGAGGCCGACCGCCGCGCCATGCTGGCCACGATCGGCGCCAAGGACGTGGACTCCCTGTTCAAGGACGTCCCCGCCGCCGCCCGTCTCGACCGGCCCATCGACCTGCCGGCGGGGCAAAGCGAAATGGCGGTGGAACGCATGTTCACCCGCATGGCCGGCAAGAATCTGTCCGCCGGCTGTGCGCCCTTTTTCATCGGTGCCGGGCTTTACCGCCACCATGTGCCGGCCAGCATCGACCAGTTGCTGACCCGGGGCGAGTTCCTGACCAGCTACACCCCCTATCAGCCGGAAGTGTCGCAAGGCACGCTGCAATATCTGTTCGAGTTCCAGACCCAGGTCTGCATGATCACCGGCATGGAGGTGGCCAACGCCTCCATGTATGACGGCGCCACGGCGTGTGCCGAGGCGGCGGTCATGGCCGCCCGCGTCACCCGCAAGAAAAACATCATCCTGTCGGGCTCGCTGCATCCCCATTACGCCGAAACCACCCGGACGGTGGTCAAGCATCTCGGCCTTGAGGTCGAGGAACTGGCCCCCGATCCCTTCGGCCTGGAAGATTTGATGGGCCGGGTCGATTCGCGCACCGCCTGCCTGATCGTGCAAAATCCCGGTTTCTTCGGCGGTATCCGCGACCTGACCCAACTGGCCGATGCCTGCCATGAAGTGGGCGCGCTTCTGGTGGTGGCGGTGGCCGAGCCGGTGTCCCTGGGCCTGATCACCCCGCCGGGCGCCATGGGCGCCGACATCGTGGTGGCCGAGGGGCAATCCTTGGGCATGGGCCTGCAATTCGGCGGTCCCGGTCTGGGCCTGTTCGCCACCCGGGAAAAGTATGTCCGCCAGATGCCCGGTCGGCTGTGCGGCCAGACGGTGGATCAGGACGGCAAGCGCGGCTTCGTCCTGACGCTGTCGACGCGCGAGCAGCATATCCGGCGCGAGAAGGCCACCTCCAACATCTGCACCAATTCTGGCCTGTGCGCCCTGGCCTTCACCATGCATCTGACCATGCTGGGCGAAACCGGCCTGACCCGGCTGGCCAAGCTCAACCATGCCCAGGCCCTGCGGCTGGAGCAGGCGCTTCGCCGGGTCACCGGCGCCAAGGTGCTGAACCAGACCTATTTCAACGAATTCGCCCTCTATCTGGGCGATGACGTGGATGCCACCCAAGTGGTGGAAAAGCTGGCGGCCAAAGGCATTCTGGGCGGTGTTCCCGCTGCCCGTTTCTATCCCCATTGGCCGGAACTGCGCCCCGTCCTGCTGCTGGCGGCGACCGAGACCAATACCCAAGACGACATGGATGCCCTGGTGTCCGCCCTGAACGAGGTGCTGTGAGATGGCCGAGATCACCACGTTTTCCGGTAATCGGGGCTTGCAGTTGGAAGAGCCCCTGATCTTCGAACAGGGCTGCCCCGGTCGCATCGGTGTCGACATCGCCGAGCCCGGCCCCATCGACGAAGACCGCCTGGGCGGGTTGACGCGCAAAGGCCCCATCGGCCTGCCCGATCTGTCCGAGCCCCAGGTGGTGCGCCATTACACCCGCCTGAGCCAAAAGAATTACGGTATCGATTCCGGCTTCTACCCGCTGGGCTCGTGCACCATGAAGCACAATCCGCGCCTGTCGGAAAAGATGGCCCGCCTGCCCGGTCTGGTCGACCTGCACCCGTTCCAGCCGCTTTCCACCGTGCAAGGGGCGCTGGAAGTCATCGACGTGCTGGCCCATTGGCTGAAAGGCCTGACCGGCATGCCGGCGGTGGCCATGAGCCCGGCGGCCGGTGCCCATGGCGAATGGTGCGGCCTGATGGCCATCCGCGCCTATCACGACGATCACGGCGAAAGCCATCGCACCCGTGTCCTGGTGCCGGAATCGGCCCACGGCACCAATCCGGCGACCGCCGCCATGTGCGGCTATACCGTCGACCCGGTGCCGGCGACCGAGCGCGGTCGTGTCGACGTGGCGGCGTTGAAGGCCAAGCTGGGGCCGGACGTGGCCTGCATCATGGTCACCAATCCCAATACCTGCGGCCTGTTCGAGAACGAGATCCTCGACATCGCCCGGGCGACGCACGAGGCCGGCGCCTTCTTCTATTGCGACGGCGCCAATTACAACGCCATCGTCGGGCGGGTGAAGATCGCCGATTTGGGCGTCGACGCCATGCACATCAACCTGCACAAGACCTTCTCCACCCCCCATGGCGGCGGCGGTCCCGGTGCCGGCCCCACCGTGTTGTCGGCCAAGCTGGCGCCTTACGCCCCGCTTCCCTTCGTCGTCCACGGCGCGGGCGGCTTGGACCTGGTGGAACACGCCGAGCAAGCCCCTGACGCCAAGCCGTTCGGACGGGTCAAGGGCTATCACGGTCAGTTCGGCGTCTTCATCCGTGCCCTGGCCTATATCCTGTCCATGGGCGCCGATGGTCTGCGCCAGACCTCGGGCGATGCCGTGCTCAACGCCAATTACCTGTTGGCATCGCTGAAGGACGTGTTGAGCGCGTCCTTCGACGGACCGTGCATGCATGAATGCCTGTTCGACGACCGTTTCCTGAAGGATAGCGGTGTCACCACCTTGGACTTCGCCAAGATGCTGATCGACGAAGGCTTCCACCCCATGACCATGTACTTCCCGCTGGTGGTGCACGGCGCCCTGCTGATGGAGCCGACCGAGACCGAAGCCAAGGAAACCCTGGATGGCTTCATTGCGGTGGTCCGCGCCCTGGCCGCCAAGGCCAAGGCCGGCGAGGCCGACGACTTCAAGGCGGCGCCGCGTCTGACCCCGCGCCGCCGCCTGGATGAAACCCAGGCGGCGCGCGTGCCGGTGCTGCGTTGGAAGCATGGAGTGAACGCCGAGGGGTGAGGGATAAAGCAAAGCGAAGGGGCTCGCCCCTTCGCGCATCCCTTGCTTCAGCCGAACTCGAACGACGTCACCCCGAAGATGCCGTCCAGCGGCAAGGCTGGCGCCGGGCCGTGATACATCCGCGCGCAGCCGAAGGATTCCCGCAGGCCGAATTTCGCCGCCAGTTCTAGCCCCGCCCCATTGGGTTCGGGCACGTCCAGGGCGACGTTTTCGCCGGGGATGGCGGCCAGCAGGCTGCCGATCAGGCGTTCGGCCACGTCGGGATTGTCGGCGAAGACCGGCCCCAGTTTGAAGCCGCTGCGGCAGGGCCGGGCGACGCCATAACCGCTCAGGCCGTGCTCACCGCGCAGGCCCAGCACCTAGACGCCGGGTTGTTCCAGCCAGCGCAGCAGGAAGGCCGGGCGCGGGGCGGGGAAGAACCGGCGGTCGAAGGCGGCGATTTCGCCGAAGCTGATCTCGGGGTAAGGCCGGGCCTGCGGATCAGCCACCCCGTGGGCGATGCCCTCGAAGCGCAGATCGCGGTGGGCCAGGGTGAAGCCACCCTTCTCATAAAACGGCACCATGGCGAAGACGCCGTCCATGCCGATACTCGCGCCGGGGGCAAGGCGGCGGCGCAGCAGGGTCAGGCGCTGATGCCACAATTCTGTCCCCAGGCCCTGGCCGCGCAGATCGGCGCGGATGATGAACAGGCCCATGAAGCCGAATTGGCTGGAATGGGAAAAGATGGTGCCGCCGCCGATCAGTTCGTCGCCGCGCCTGAGCGCGATGAAAGCCGCCGGATCAACGGCATAGGCAATGGCCAGATCGGCGAGGCCGGGATTCCAACCCTCTTGCGCCGCCCATTCCTCCAACACCGGCACCTCGTCGGCGCGCATGGGGGTGATGGAAGGGGCAATCATGGCCATGGTCCTCAGCCCTGTTTCAGCTTTGCCGCCAGCGGGGCGAATTCAGCCGCCACCTGTTCATAGAGCGGGCGCTTGAAGGCGACGATCAGGGTCGCTACCTCGGCCAGATCCATCCACCGCCACTGGGAAAATTCCGGGTGTTCGGTGTCGATGTTGATGTCGCTGTCCTGGCCCAGGAACTGATAGGCGAACCATTTCTGCTTCTGTCCGCGAAACCGGCCCTTCCACACCCTGTCGGCCAGATCGTCTGGCAGGTCATAGGAAATCCAGCCGCTGCTTTCGCCGATCAGCTCGGCCTTGTCGGTGCCGATTTCCTCCAGCATTTCGCGTTTGGCGGCACTGGCCGGGTCTTCGCCGTCGTCGATGCCGCCTTGCGGGAATTGCCAAGCCACATCCTTGGTGTCGATGCGTCGGGCCGTGAATACCTGGCCGTGGGCGTTGAACAGCACGATGCCCACACCGGGACGATAGGGACGCTGCGACAGCGGCAGGGGCTTGCTCACGACTTTCCTCCGGGTTGGGCGGGCAGGGCCGAGACCGGGGCCAGGGTGACCCCCTCGGCGGTCAACGAGCCCAGCCAGGGCAGCATGCTTTCCAGTGTGGCCGGGCGGGCGCTGGCCAGCACGGCGCGGCTGCCCTTCTCGCGCACCAGTCCGGCCATGGATTTTTGCCGGCTTTCCACCGCGTCGCGGAAAACCTCGCCGTCCAGCCAGCCGCCCAGCACCGCCACCGGCGGCTTGGGCTCGGCCTCGGCGCCGTTGCCGACGTAAAGCAGGCCGCGTTCCTTCAACATGGCCAGGATGGGGGCAAGCTGACGCGATTTGGTGAAGGGGCCGTCATTGGCCAGAACCCCCACATAACCCGATGTCCGCGCCAGCACCTTTTGCAGGCGCTCGGCATTGTCCTCGGGCCGGGCCGAGGTCAGCAGGCCCCAGGGGCCGGGATCGCGGGCGGGAAAGCCCGATTCCTCCACCGGCAGGGTCAGCAGCACCTCGTGACCGGCATCGCGGGCCTTCTTCACCCAATTGTCCAGACCGCCGGCATAGGGGGAAAAGGCCAGGGTGACCTCGGGCGGCAGGCGGTCGATGGCCATGTCGGTGGCCTCGCGGTCCAGGCCCAGGCCGGTGACGATGACGGCCATGCGCGGATGGTTGTCCTTGGCCTCGAACGGACGGGCATAGACCTGCCACGATTGCCGCCCGTCGGCGGCGATCACCGGCAGCGGGCCGAAGCTGGAATGCCGGGTCATGCCTTCCGCCGGCACTGCCCCCAACGGCTTGGGTTTGGCGGTGGGGGCCGGCAAGTTGGCATAGGCCGGCGGCTTGTCGATGGGGCGCGGCAGCGGTTGCTGCGGTCCGGTGGGGCTTTCCTGGCGGACGATGATCGGCGGTGGGGCGGCAGGGGTGGCGGGCAGAACCGGCGGGATGACGGGCGGCACCACCGGCGGCACCATGCTTTGGCTGGGTGCCTCGTGCGCCGGCGGCACGGTCGGGCTGGCCGGGGGCGGCGCTTCCGCCGCCGGCGGCAGCACCGGCGGGGCGGTCAAGTCCACCGCCGCGCTGCCCGGTGGGCGCAGCATGGCGGGGGCGTCCGGTTTGGCGTCGGTCTTGCGATCCGGCATTTCAATGGCCAGACGCGGCGGCTGGTCGGCGACGTCGAGCAGGCCGATCAGGTCGCGGGTGTCGAGGTTGGAGGCGAAATAGGCCCCGGTACCCAGGGCGCCGCCAAGAACGGCGACGCCCAGGACGACCAGGAACGGACGAAGCCGCATCCGCCGTTTGGGCGGCGGCTCATCGACGCCGATGGGGCGCGACAGGAACAGGTCGGCTTCGTCCAGCGAGTCCATGTCTGGCTTAGTTGGCCGGGGGGCGATACAGGGACAGGCCGCGGATCAGATCCAGCGCCCGGGCCAATTGGTAATCCTGGGCCGGGTCGCCCAGCTTGATCACCGGCGGCGCGGCGGCGTCGGTCTTGTCGTCGCCCTTGTGCTCGTCCGCAGGCGCGGCGGCGGGGCTGGCGGGTTGCTTGGCCGAACCGTCGGGATTGGTGAGAGCGTTGCGCAAAGATGCTTCCGACCGGCGTTCCCGTTCGGGGACGTTGATGGGCTCGACCTTGGATTGCAGCACCTTGATGTCGGGCTCGATGCCCACCGCCTGGATGGAGCGGCCCGACGGCGTGTAATAGCGCGCGGTGGTCAGGCGCATGGAACCGTACTGGCCCAAGGGCATCAGCGTCTGCACCGAGCCCTTGCCGAACGAGCGGGTGCCCAGCACCAGGGCACGGCGGTGGTCTTGCAGGGCGCCGGCGACGATTTCCGAGGCCGAGGCCGAACCGTCATTGACCAGCACCACCAGCGGCAGGCCGCCGGTGATGTCGCCGGGCCGGGCGTTGTAACGCTGGGTGTCCTCGCTCTTGCGCGAGCGGGTCGAGACCACCTCGCCCTTTTCCAGGAAATCGTCGGACACGGCGATGGCCTGATCCAACAGGCCGCCGGGATTGTTGCGCAGGTCGATGACGAAGCCGCCCAGTTCCTTGCCGATATCCTTCTTCAACTGATCCACGTGCTTGCGCAGATCGGTGTCGGTGGTGGCGGAGAACTGGGTGATGCGGACATAGCCGATCTTGCCTTCGGCGTGCGAGCGCACGGTCTGAATCTTGATGACGGCGCGGGTCAGCTTGACGTCGAAGGGCGCGGTGCCATTGCGGCGAATGGTCAGCTTGATGTCGGTGTTGACCATGCCACGCATGCGGTCCACCGCTTCCGACAGGGTCAGGCCCTGGACCGGCTCGCCGTCGAGATGGGTGATGAAGTCGCCCGGCTGCAGGCCGGCGCGGAAGGCCGGGGTGTCGTCGATGGGCGACACTACCTTGACCCAGCCGTTTTCCATGGTCACTTCGATACCCAGGCCGCCGAACTCGCCCTTGGTGTTGACTTCCATGTCCTTGGCGCTTTTGGCGTTCAGGTAGCTGGAATGGGGGTCGAGCGAGGTCAGCATGCCGTTGAGCGCCGCCTCGATCAGTTCGTCGTCCTTGACCGGCTCGACATATTCGGCCCGAACTTTCTCGAAGACCGTGGCGAACAATTCCATCAGGCGATAGGTTTCCTTGGATTCCGCGGCCATTGCGGGCGTCAGGAACGTGGACGCCAGCAACAAGGTGGTGCTGCCGGCGGCAATCATGGTCTTGCGAATCATCCGTGACCCTTACTTTTCTGTGCGGTAAGCCAAGGCAAAGGATTAACAGGCTGCCCCTGGCGGCGCAGCTCGATATACAACGCGGGTTTGGCCTCGTCCTCGCCCATGATACCCACGGGTTCGCCCGCCGTCAGCTTTTGCCCGACATTGGCGTCGATGCGGGCCATTCCCGCAAGCAGCGTATGATAGCCTTCGCCGTGATCGATGATCAAGAGCAGGCCATAGCCACGGAACGGTCCGGCGAAAGCCACCTGGCCGTCATAGGTGGCGATGATCTGGGCGCCCTTGCGGGTGGCGATGCTGATGCCCTTGTTGATGACACCGACCTCGTTGGGTTGGCCGAAGCGTTCGACCACGCTGCCCTTGGCCGGAAACACCATCTTGCCCTGGACGCTGGCGATGGGTTTCTCGCTGACCATGGGCTTGGCCTCGGCGGCCTCGCGGGTGGCGTTTTCCAGGACGCGGGCGGCTTTTTGCGCGGCGATTTCCGCCTCACGCGCTTGCGCCTGGGCCCGCAATTCCGCTTCGCGCGCGGCACGGGCCTCGGCCATTTCCCGTTCCTTGCGTTCCTTGTCCGCCTTCTTGGCGGCGATTTCGGCGTCGCGGGCGGCTTTCTGCGCGGCGATTTCCGCCTCGCGCGCGGCCTTGCGGGCGGCCAGATCGGCATCGCGGGCGGCTTTTTCGGCGGCGGCTTTTTCGGCGGCTTCCAGGATACGGCGCTGGCGTTCCTCTTCCAGCCGCTGCATCAGTTCGCGCAGATCCTGGGCCTCGCCCGCCAATTGCCGGACGCGCTGTTCCGACGCCTCGGTCTCGGCGATGGCGGCATATTGCAAGGTGGACTTGCGGTCCCACAATTCCTTCAGCCGCTTATGTTCGCCGTCCAGGCGCAGGGCGGTGTTGCCGATGCGTTGGCGCTGGTTGGTGATGTCGGCGCGCAGCCGGCTCATGACGTCGATTTCGTCCTTCAGATCGTGCACCGAGCGTTCGATCTGCGGCACCGCCGCACGCAGCAAAATGGCCGAACGCACGGTCTCGGCCGGGGTCTGCGGCTGGGCCATCAAGGCCTCGGTCGGACGCCAGGCCAGACGCTCCAAGGCGGTCAGCACCCCGGTCATCTGTGACGAACGGCGTTGCAATGCGGCGGCGCGGTCGCCTTCCAGCGCCTTTAAATCTTCCAACTGGTGTTCCAGCTCCGACAGCAATTCCTCGCTGTCCTGGGCGGCGCGGGCGGCGGCGACCATGTCGGCGCGGATATGGCCCAATTCGTCGGAAATGGCCCGCGCCTTGCGTTTGATTTCGGCGTGTTCGGCCTGGCTGCGCTTGATCTGGTCCTCAAGCTCGCGCAGGCGGCGGTCGGCGGCGGCGGCATCGGGCTGGTCCTGCGACCAAGCCGGCGCCGCCGTCAGCCAGACGGCCAGGGCAAGCAGGGGAAGTCTAGCCCGCCGCACGAGTTTCTGACGCGCTACCGCCCACCAGCGAGCGCCCGGTCATCTCGGGCGGCTGCTTCAGCCCCAGCAGAGCCAGCAAGGTGGGGGCGACATCGGCCAGCCGACCGTTGTCGATGACGGTCATCCCGGCGGGCGGGTTGACCAGCACCACGTCCACCGGCCCGGTGGTATGGGCGGTATGTGGCTGGTGGGTGTCGGGATCGCGCATCAACTCGGCATTGCCGTGGTCGGCGGTCACCAGCATGATGCCGCCGGCCTTGGCCACCGCTCGTTCCAGCTTCTCCAGGCAACCATCGATGGCGACCGCCGCCTTGATGGCGGCCTCCAGGATGCCGGTATGGCCAACCATGTCGCCATTGGCGAAATTGGCGACGATCAGGTCGTATTTGCCCGAATCGATGGCCGCCGCCATCTTGTCGGCCACTTCCGCCGCGCTCATCTCCGGCTGCAAATCATAGGTGGCGACCTTGGGGCTGGGCACCAGGATGCGGTCCTCGCCGGGATAGACCTGCTCGCGTCCGCCGTTGAAGAAGAAGGTGACGTGGGCGTATTTCTCGGTTTCGGCGATGCGCAACTGGGTCAGGCCGGCATTGGACGCCACCTCGCCCAGGATATTGGACAGGGATTCGGCCGGGAAAAGCGTGCCGAGCAGTTTGCTCAGATCCTTGGAATATTCGGTCAGGCCCAGCTGTGCCGCCATGCCCACGGTGCGGGCGCGGGCAAAGCCGTCGAAGGCCGGGTCGATCAGTGCATGCAGGATTTCGCGCGCCCGGTCGGCACGGAAATTACCCATCAGTAGCCCGTCGCCGTCCTTCATGCCGCCATAGCCGGCCAGGGCCACCGGCAGCATGAATTCGTCGGTCTTGCCGGCATCGTACGAGGCCTGGATGGCGGCCAGTGGGTCGAGGGCGAGCGCCGGTCTGCCCAGCATCATGGCGTCGAAGGCCAATTGCACGCGGTCCCAGCGTTTGTCGCGGTCCATGGCGTAATAACGACCGGAAATGGTGGCGATGGTGATGTCGAACTCAGCGATATCGGCGAGGAAGCGGGCCATGAAGTCCTTGGCCGAGCTGGGCGGGGTGTCGCGGCCATCAAGAAAGGCGTGGACCTTCACCGGCACACCGGCTTGGGCGGCGCTGCGGGCCAGGGCGGCGAGATGATCCTGGTGCGAATGAACGCCGCCGGGGCTGAGCAATCCCAGCAGATGCAGGGCGCCGCCGGCAGCCTTGACCTTGGCGATGGCATCGACCAACCCAGGGTTGGCGGCCAACGAGCCATCGGCGACGGCACTGTCGATACGCGGTAATTCCTGCATGACCACTCGACCGGCGCCAAGATTCATGTGGCCCACTTCCGAATTGCCCATCTGTCCGTCGGGCAGCCCCACCGACAGGCCCGAGGTGGCCAGCAGCGCATGCGGATATTGGGTCAGGAAGCGGTCCCAGGTCGGGGTATGGGCCTGGGCGATGGCGTTGTCTTCGCGTTCGTCGCGATGCCCCCAGCCGTCCAGGATGCACAGGACGACGGGGCGGGGGGTGCGGGGCGTGGTCATGCCGGAAAGAGTTCCTGAAAATGCGGAAACAGCGGTGACGTCTATATAAGACGGAGCCGCGATTTTACACCCTTTCCGCCCAGGGGGCCACGGATAAGCCGGCACCGACGGTGCTGCGTAGACCTGAAAGCTAACCCACCAGCTTGGCGAAGTTGCGCACGTTGTTGATGAGGATGCCGATCAGGCGGCTGACGAAGGGATCGACACCGACCAGCTTGCTTTCAAACACCGCGCGCGGCAGCAAGATGACGGTAACATCGGTCTGCGCCCGCGCGGTGGCCATGCGCGGGGCGCCATCGATCAGGGCCATCTCGCCGAAAATGGCGTTGTCCTGCAATTCAGCGATCATCAGCCGACCACAGCTCAGCTCGACGGTGCCGGTCTGGATGATATAGGCGACCGAACCGGTATCACCTTCGCGGAAAATGGTTTCGCCGGCGGGGAAAAACCGGCGTTCCAGAACATTGTTGATGGCCATCGGGGGGGGGGGCTCCGGCTGCTGGTTCGTCCATCATAGGGCAGCTATTGGTGGCGGCAACCGTGCATACGGTTATCCGGCTCAACCGGGGAAGAGGGTCTGATAACGGTCGGGCTTGAAGCCGATTTCCACGATGTCGCTCTTTTCCAGCACCGGGCGCTTGATCATGGATGGCTGGGCCAGCATCAGGGCGATGGCCTTGTCCCGGTCCAGGTCCGCCCGCGCCTCGTCGGGCAGCTTGCGAAAGGTGGTGCCGGCGCGGTTGATGACCTTTTCCCAGCCGGCGGCGTCGCACCAGCGTTCCAGCATGGCGCGGGTCACCCCCACTTTCTTGAAGTCGTGGAAGTCATGGGCGATGCCATGACCGTCCAGCCAGACGAAGGCCTTCTTCATGGTGTCGCAGGCCTTGATGCCGTGGATGGTGACCATCTCAGCCGCCATGGACGATCTTGATCTTGGCGGCGGCGGCGCGGGCGGCGGCGCGGGCATCGTCGGCGGTGCCGTCCTTGGCCAGGGCCAGGGCCACGCCCATACGGCGATAGGGCCGGGTGGTCGGTTTGTTGAAGATGCGGATATCCACGTCGATGCCGGAAGCCGGCGGCACCAGGGCTTCGGCCATGCCGGTGATGGTGAAGTCGCTGGACTCGCGATCGGCCAGAATGACGGCGCTGGCGCTGGGGCCGTGCTGGGTGATGGCCGGGATCGGCAGGCCCAGGATGGCACGGGCATGCAGATCGAACTCGGTCAGGTTCTGCGAGATCAAGGTCACCATGCCGGTGTCGTGCGGGCGCGGCGACAGTTCCGAGAAGATGACCCGGTCGCCCTTGACGAAGAATTCGACGCCGAACAGGCCATAGCCGCCCAGATTATCGACCACCGCCTTGGCCATGTCCTGGGCGGCGGCGACGGCTTGCGGCGTCATCGGCGTCGGCTGCCAGCTTTCCTGATAATCGCCGCGTTCCTGCCGGTGGCCGATGGGGTCGCAGAACAGCACGCCATCGCGGGTGCGGATGGTCAAAAGGGTGATTTCGTAGTCGAAATCGATGAAGGCCTCGACGATGACGCGGCTGCGGTCGCCGCGCATACCGGCCACCGCATAATCCCAGGCGGCATCCACCGCATCGGCGCTGCGCACCGTGCTTTGGCCCTTGCCCGACGACGACATCACCGGCTTGATCACGCAGGGCAGGCCGACCTTGGCCACCGCTTCGCGCATCTCGTCCAGGGTCTCGGCGTAAAGATAGGTCGAGGTCGGCAGGTTCAGTTCCGTTGCCGCCACTTCGCGGATGCGGTCGCGGTTCATGGTCATGATGGTGGCGCGTGCCGACGGCACCACGTTGAAGCCAGCATCCTCGTATTGCTTCAGCACCTCGGTGCGGATGGCCTCGACCTCGGGGACGATGTAATCGGGCTGGTGCTTGTCGATGGCCGCGCCCAGGGCAGTGCCGTCGAGCATGGAAAACACCTCGGCCTCGTCCGCCACCTGCATGGCCGGGGCGCCGGCATAGGCATCGCAGGCGATGACATGGGCGCCCAGCCGCTTGGCCGAAATGACGAATTCGCGGCCCAATTCACCCGAGCCCAGCAACAGGATTTTGGCGGTGGCGGTCATCAGCCTCACTCCCACTCGATGGTGCCCGGCGGCTTGCTGGTGACGTCGTAGGTCACCCGGTTGATGCCCTTGCATTCATTGATGATGCGATTGACGACGCGGCCGAGGAAGGCCATGTCGAAGGGGTAGAAATCGGCGGTCATGCCGTCGGTGGAGGTCACCGCCCGCAAAGCGCAGGCATAATCGTACGAGCGCGAATCGCCCATGACGCCGACGGTGCGCACCGGCAGCAGCACGGTGAAGGCCTGCCAGATGGCGTCATAAAGACCGGCGTTGCGGATTTCCTCCAGATAGATGGCATCGGCCTTCTTCAGGATTTCCAGCTTATCGCGGGTGATTTCCTGGCCGGGAATGCGAATGGCCAGGCCGGGGCCGGGGAAGGGGTGGCGCCCGACCATTTCATCGGGAAGACCCAATTCGCGTCCCAATTCGCGGACCTCGTCCTTGAACAATTCGCGCAAGGGCTCGACCAGCTTCATGTTCATGCGTTCGGGCAGGCCGCCCACATTGTGGTGGCTCTTGATGGTGACGCTGGGGCCGCCGATGAACGACACGCTTTCGATGACGTCGGGGTACAGCGTGCCCTGGGCCAGGAAATCGGCGCCGCCGATCCGCTTGGCCTCTTCCTCGAACACGTCGATGAACAAGCCGCCGATGGTCTTGCGCTTTTGTTCCGGGTCGGTCATGCCGGCCAGACGGCCCAGGAACAGGTCGGAGGCGTCCTTGTGCACCAGATTGATGTTGAAGCGGTCACGGAAGACGCTGACCACCTGCTCGCTTTCACCCAGGCGCATCAGACCGTGATCGACGTAGACGCAGGTCAACTGGTCGCCGATGGCTTCATGGATCAGGGCGGCGACCACCGAGGAATCGACGCCGCCGGACAGGCCGCAGATCACCTTGCCCTTGCCCACCTGCTGGCGGATCTTGGCAATGGCCTGATCCTTGAAGGCGGCCATGGTCCAGTCGCCGGTGCAGCCGGCGACGTTGTGGGTGAAATTCTTCAGCAATTGGGCGCCATGCGGGGTGTGCACCACCTCGGGGTGGAACTGCACGGCGTAGAAACGGCGCTGGTCATTGGCGATGGCGGCGAACGGTGCCCCTTCCGAGGTGCCGACGACGCGGAAGCCGTCGGGCAGAGCAGTGACGCGGTCGCCGTGGCTCATCCACACCTGTTCCTTGCCGCCCTTGGCCCACACGCCGGTGAAAAGCGCGCAATCGTCGATGATGTCCACATAGGCGCGACCGAATTCGCGGTGGTCGCCCGGTTCGACCTTGCCGCCCAATTGTTCGCACATGGTCTGCTGGCCATAGCAGATGCCCAGGACCGGCACGCCTAAGGTGAACACCGCCTCGGGCGCACGCGGGCTGCTGGCTTCGGCCACCGAGCTGGGGCCGCCCGACAGGATGATGGCCTTGGGCGCGAACTGGGCCAGGGATTCGGCATTCACCCGATTGAAGGGGTGGATTTCGCAATAGACGCCGCTTTCGCGCACCCGGCGCGCGATCAGCTGGGTCACCTGGCTGCCGAAATCAAGGATCAGGACGCGGTCGGACATGACGGGCCTCGGAAAAGCGGGGATGGTTGGGCGCGCACTCTAGCCCCAAGCCTGGGGCGGGGGCAAGAAACAAGGCCCGCGCCTTGAGGCGCGGGCCTTGTCGAAGGGGGAGAAGCCGGCCCCGTTGAATGTGGGGGGGGGACAGGGCCGGTTCCCAAAGCGTCAGCCGCGGGTGCGGATGATCGCCTTTTCCATCCAGGTGGCCAGCAGGCCGAAAGCCGCCAACATGCACAGGCCCAGCGGCACCAACACCCAAAGATCGGCGGGGCTGAAGCTGGTGGCTTGCCCCTTGATCAGCAGCGCATTGATCATCACCCAGGCCAAAATGGGGGCGGCCATGGCCAAAACCAGTAGATAGGGCAGAATGCGCAAAATCGTCTCCGGCAAAATCTATAAACAATCTAAGATTAATTCGCGTTTCTTAGCTGAGCCTTGCGCACAAGTCAAGTGCCGGATAAATAACGACAATAACTTTATGGTTTTAACTGCCGGTTGAGATATGTGGCGCACACCACGCGCAACAACGAGGCGAAATTGCCGATCTCGCCACGTCGTTCGATCACTTCGTCGTGCAATTGGGTCAGGAACTGCGGCAGGCTCAGTCCTCCCTCGGCGGCGATGTCCTCGAGAATCTGCCAAAAGTGCCGCTCGACCTTGATGCTGGTGACGACGCCGCCGATGCGCACCGACCGCGCCACGCTTTGATAGAGCGACGGGTCGGTGCTGGCGTAGATGTCGCACATGACGGCCTCCGGCGGCAAAAAGCGGGTGGTCGTCAGCATACCTCAGCCATGGCTGATTTTGGTCCCCAAAACCGCCAGGAACTGGGCCATCCAGGCCGGATGAGCGGGCCAGGCCGGGGCGGTGACCAGATGGCCGTCGGTGACGGCGCCGTCGATAGCGATGTCGGCGTAGAGGCCGCCGGCCAGGGTGACTTCGGGGGCGCAGGCCGGATAGGCGGATACCCGCTTGCCCTTCAGGATGCCGGCGGCGGCCAGCAATTGGGCGCCGTGACAGATGGCGGCGATGGGCTTGGCCGCGCTATCGAAGGCGCGGACCAGATCCAGTACCGCCGCATCCAGGCGCAGATATTCCGGCGCCCGACCGCCGGGGATGACCAGGGCGTCATAATCGACGACGCGGGCGGCGGCGAAATCGGCGTTCAGGGTGAAATTGTGACCGCGCTTTTCGCTGTAGGTCTGGTCGCCCTCGAAATCGTGGATGGCGGTGCGGACCTGCTGGCCCGTGGTTTTGCCCGGACAGACGGCATCGACGGCATGGCCGACGGCAAGCAGGATTTGAAACGGCACCATGGTTTCATAATCCTCGGCATAATCGCCGACGATCATCAGAACTTTCTTGGCGGCCATGTTGCGGCCCTCCCTGTGATTATGGTTGTGGGCGGCATTATGGTATTACCAGCGGCGCAACGGGTAACACCCCGCTACTACGCTTGCCCGTTGTCAAGGTCGGACGCGGGGATGGCGCCTAGTTTGGTCCTGCTTTCGCTTTGATCCGGGGAATGAACATGCCGCGTGCGTCTTGGGTTTTGGTGCTGGTCGGCCTGTTCTTATCGGCCTGTTATCAGGTGTCGCCGCCGGTGGTCGAGAATGGAAGCGCGCTGCCCGGCTGGCGTGATGGTGTTTATGGCCGCGACGACGGCACCCAGGTGGATATCCGCTGGGATGGCGATCAGAGCGGCTTCGTCATCGGCGCCGGCGGCGTGGCGCGGCTGGAGCCTTTGGCCAACGGGCTTTATCTGGTCGATTATCAGGCGGAGCGTCGCATCACCTTGCTGGCCCGCCGGGCCGACAACGGCGACGTCATTTTCGTCCAACCCGAGGCCGAGGCGGAACGGCGCTGGCTGAGCAGCCATCAATTAAGCCTCCGCCCGGGGCCGATTCCGCGATTGGAAGGCGGCGCGGCGGCGATCCGCCAGTATTTCACCGATCTCGCCCGCCATGTCCCGGCCACCGAACTGCACGAGGCGGCACGGCTGCGCTGGCTGCATTCGTAACTTGATTGCCGGGGCCGGCTGACCCATACAGGGGGCGCACCGCCCCCAACCCGGAGCCCGCAATCTTGGCCGTCGCCAATCCCCCCGTTGCATCCTCGCTGGGCGAGGCCGGCATGGTCTATGCCTTCGCCGTCAAGGACGGCAAGGCGCAGCCGTTCCGCCCGCTGACCGATGCGGCGGCGGTGGCTGATTTCGTCTGGATCCACGTCAATTTCGCCACCGAGCCGGGGCGGCAATGGCTGTTGCGGCAATCGGGCCTGCCGCCGCAACTGGCCTCGATGATGCTGGACCGCAACGAGGAGCCGGGCGCCCAAGTGTTCGGCAATGGCTGCCTGATCGTGCTGGAGGACCGCCAGCGCGATTTCGACGCCGATGGCGGCGAGTTGGCGGAAGTCCATGTGTGGCTGGAAGCCAACCGGTTGGTCACCGGACGCTGGCGCCCTTTGGCCGCCACCGACCGCCTGCGCTTTCGTCTGCAGGTGGGCGAGGCGCCCCCCACCGCGCCGGCGCTGTTCTTTCATCTGCTGGAAGAAATCATCACCGATCTGGAGGCCTTTGGCCGCAAGGTGCGTCGCCGCTTCGACGCCTTGGAAGACATGGTGCTGGACGATGCCGTCGACGGCGTCGCCGGCGAACTGGGCGCCATCCGCCGCGAGGCCATCAAACTGCGCCGCCGCGCCATGCCGTTGCGGCAATTGTTCGCCCGCCTGCAAAACACCCTGCCGGCCTGGGTCAAGGACGAAGAGGGCGAGCGCTTCGAGCCTTTGTTGGCCCGGATCGAGCGGGCCATGGGCGATTTGCAGGATTGCGTCGAGCAATCGCGCCTGTTGCACGACGAATTCGCCGCCCGCTCGGCCGAACGCTCGGGCCGCAATCTTTACATTCTGTCGGTGCTGTCGGCGGTGATGCTGCCGCTCAATCTGGTCACCGGCCTGTTCGGCATGAATGTGGCCGGCCTGCCCGGTCTGGACGACGGCAAGGCCTTCTGGTGGATATTGCTGGGCATGGTCGGCTTTACCGCCGCGGTGATGATCTGGTTCAAGCGCAAACGCTGGTTCTGAATCTGGTGCTCTGCGCGAAGCGCAGCCCGTGGACCCGTCTTATTCCGGCACGATCAGTTGCACGGTTTCGCGGGCGATGCTGATTTCGGCGGGCAGGCGGGCGACGATGTCACCGTCGCCTTGCAATGGCGCCCCGCGCGGCCCCTGGATGATCATGGACTCGGCCGAGATCACCATCACTTCCGGCAGATCGGACAGCCGGTTCATGGGCAGGGCCAAGCCATAGCGCATCACCCCGGCGACGCCGGTCTTGGGCAGGATGCACACTTCCAGCTTGGGGCTTTCCAGGCTGGCGCCAGGGGCGGCGATGAACGGGCCGCCGTAATAGCGGCCCTTGCAGGCCACCGCCATGCGGCCTTCATAGATTTCGCCATTGGCGCGCACGGTGATTTCGGGGAAATCGTAGCCGAAGGCCTGCTTGGCGCTTTCCACCACATAGGCCAATTTGCCGGTGGCCCGTTTGAGCGCGATGTTGACGCCCTCGACCACATGGGCATCCAGGCCGGCCCCAGCCATCAGGACGAAATGGCGACCATTGGCCACCCCCAGATGAATGGTCCGTGCCGGGCCATGGGCGATGGCGCGGGCGATCCGTTCCTCGTCCTTGGGGTCCAGGCCGATTTCCAGGGCCAGGACGTTGGCGGTGCCCAGCGGGATCACCGCCAGGGCGACGCCGCCGGTCCCGGCAACCATGCCGTTGACCACCTCGTTGACAGTGCCATCGCCACCGGCGGCGACGATGACGTCGTAATCGTCGGCACTGGCGGCGCGGGCGAAGGCCTCGGCGTCGCCGCGCTGGGTGGTTTGCATGGCGGTCACCGTGCAGCCCAATTCCCGCAGCCGCTCGACCACGGCCAGCATGCGCTTTTTACGGCGCCGTCCGGCGGTAGGATTGTGGATAACGAGGCAACGGCGCGCTTGCGCGGTGGCCAAAGTGTGATTGTCCGTCTGGATCATGGTCTGCGCCAACATGAGCCTTTGTATAACCTGCGCCATCGCCCGGCAGCGGTGAATTAATTGTTACACAAAGCCTTCAGTTCCATGAATTATATTTGGAGAGATACAATATATGTGTACTTGTCTGTCGAGTGGATACTAAAAAGCGCCCAAGTTAGCAGCGGGTGCAAGCCCATGACCCAGGATTCCATCCCCGACCGTCAATACCGCAGCATCTGGATATCGGACGTCCATTTGGGCACGCGGGGATGCAAAGCTGAATTCCTGCTGGATTTTCTCAAGCATACCGAATCCGAGCACCTGTATCTGGTCGGCGACATCGTCGACGGCTGGCGGTTGCGTCGCTCGTGGTATTGGCCCCAGGCCCACAACGACGTGGTGCAGAAAATTCTGCGCAAGGCGCGCAAGGGCACCGACGTGGTGTTCGTGCCCGGCAATCACGACGAATTCGCCCGTGGCTACACCGAGCACAATTTCGGCGACATCAAGGTGGTCGCCCAGGCCATCCACACCACCGCCGACGGCAAGCGGCTGTTGGTGTTGCACGGCGATGCCTTCGACGGCGTGGTCAAATACGCCAAGTGGCTGGCCCATTTGGGCGACTGGGCCTATACGCTGGCGCTGTCGGCCAACCACTGGTTCAACCTGATCCGCCGCCGCCTGGGCTATTCCTATTGGTCGTTGTCGGCCTATCTGAAACACAAGGTCAAGAACGCCGTCCAGTTCATCGACGATTACGAACAGACCATCGTCGAGGAGGCCCGCCGCCAAGGCGTCGACGGCGTCGTCTGCGGCCATATCCACCACGCCGAATTGCGCCTTGTGGACGGCATCCTTTACGCCAATGACGGCGATTGGGTGGAAAGCTGCACCGCCTTGGTCGAGCACATGGATGGGCGCCTGGAAATCGTCCACTGGCTGGAACAGGGGCCGTTGGCCCTGCCCGTCACCGCCCCTCTGCCCCTTCAGGCCAAGGAGAAGGAATGCGCATACTCGTGGTCTCGGATGCCTGGTTTCCTCAGGTCAATGGCGTCGTCCGCACGCTTGATACCTTAAAAACCGAATTGCAGGCCGCCGGCCATGACGTGGTCATGGTCACCCCCGACCGTTTCCGGTCGCTGCCCTGCCCCAGCTATCCCGAAATCCGACTGGCGGTGAAGCCCGGCGCCAAGCTCAGGCGGATGATCGAACAGGCCCAGCCCTGCGCCATCCACATCGCCACCGAGGGGCCGCTGGGTTGGGCGGCCAGACGCTATTGCCTGCGCCGGGCCATTCCCTTCACCACCGCCTATCACACCAAGTTCCCCGAATACGTCCAGGCCCGCTGGCGGGTGCCGCTGGCTTTGTCCTATGCGGTGATGCGCCGCTTTCACGGTGCGTCGTCGCGCATCATGGTGGCGACCCAGGGCATCGAGGACGAGCTGACCCAGCGCGGTTTCGCCAATATCGGGCGCTGGTCGCGGGGGGTGGATACCCAATTGTTCCGCCCGCGCCCCGAATGCCGACAGGCGGACGGGCCATGGGGCGACCTGCCGCGCCCGATCTTCCTGTATGTGGGTCGGGTGGCGGTGGAAAAGAACATTCAGGCCTTTCTCGACCTCGATCTGCCAGGATCCAAGGTGGTGGTCGGCGACGGCCCGCAACTGGAGGATTTGCGTCGGAAGCACCCCGAGGTGCGCTTCGTCGGCGCCCGTCACGGCGAGGATCTGGCCTGTCATTATGCCGGGGCGGACGTTTTCGTCTTCCCCTCGCGGACCGACACGTTCGGTCTGGTGCTGCTGGAGGCCCTGGCCTCAGGCCTGCCGGTGGCGGCCTATGCGGTGCCCGGACCGCTGGACGTGATCGGCGATTCCCCCGCCGGGGTACTGGCCGACGATCTGCGACAGGCGGCATTGCGGGCGGTGACCATCGACCCAGAGCTCTGCCGCGACCATGCGCTGAGCTTCAGTTGGGCCGCCAGCACCAATCAATTCCTGGATAATCTGCGCCCGTTCGAGCCGCTGGTGTGGTCGGCTTAATGCTGATGGTCGTGATCGGGGAGTTCATCCGCCGCGTGCTGGTGGTCGTGCGGCTTCCAGGCATGCTTGGCATCGTCGTGACCATGGGCATGGGCTTCATCGCCCTCATGCGCATGGGGGTGGCTGTGCTGGTGCAGATGCTCGTGGCTGTGGGCATGGGCGTGCGGATGAGTGTGGCTGACCTCGCCATGGGTGTGTTCATGCGCATGCACGTGGCTGTGCTCATGACCATGGGCGTGTTTGTGGCCATGGCTGTGCGGGCCGTGATGGGAATCGTGCATGGTAACCTCCGGGCGGTACGGTTTCGCCAAGTTTAGCCCAACAGGCGCCCGGCTTCCAGAACCACCCGGCGGCGGGTCAGTACCGCCAGGGCATCGTCGTCATGAGCGATGATCACCATGGCTTGCGGTAGCCCGGCCAACACGGCGAGCAGACGGGCGCGGGAATCGCGGTCCAGACCGTTGGTGGGTTCGTCCAGCAGCAGCACCTGTGGTCGCATGGCCAGCACCGAGGCCAAGGCCACCAGCCGCTTCTGTCCGCCCGACAATTTGTGGGTGACCCGATGGCCGAACCCATCCAATCCCACTTGGGCCAGGGCGTCTTCCGCCGCTTGCCGCGCCTCGGCCCGGCTTTGGCCCAGGTTCAGCGGGCCGAAGGCGACATCCTCGGCCACGGTGGGACAAAAAAGCTGGTCGTCGGAATCCTGGAACAACAAGCCGGCCTGGGCGCGGACCTCGTGGAAATCGCTTTCGCGGCGGCGCTCGCGGCCAAAGGCGGTGACGCTTCCCGATGACGGGGTCAGCAGGCCGACCATGACATGCAGCAGCGTGGTCTTGCCCGAACCATTGGCGCCGCACAGGGCCACCCGCTCCGCCGCCGCCAGGGTGAAATCGACCCCAGCCAGCACCGGATGATCCGGGTCATAGCCGAAGCGAATATCCTGAAGCTGAAACAAGGGTGGGGTCACCAGACATCCAATACGGCCAGAAGCAGCAAGGACGCGGTCTGCACCGCGCCGAAGCCCCAATCCAGCCTGCCCGGACGATGTTCGTCAAGCAAATGAAAGCGCCCGTCGAAACCACGGCAGCGCATGGCGGCATGAATGCGTTCCGACCGTTCCAGGCTGCCCACCAGCAGCATGCCGAACAGATGGCCGAGCGAGCGCCAGCAATGCAGCGACGCGTGTGGGCGGAAGCCGCGCGCCCGCATGGCCAGACGCAGGCGGGCATATTCGCGGTACAGCACGTCGATATAGCGCACGGTGAACAAAAACAGGGCGACGAAGCGCAGCGGCAGCCCCAGCCGGGCCAGGGCATGGCCCAGGGCCGGCATGTCCAAGGTGCCAAGCAGGGCCAGGGTGGCCAACAACACGGCGCTGGATTTCAGCATGATGATGCCGGCGCGGTGGAAGCCGTCCCAACCGGCGGTGAAGCCCAACAGGGTCAAGGCCGGCTCGCCGCCCATGGTGAAAGGCAAACTGGCCAGGGTCAGCAGCATGAAGCCTTCCACCGCCAGCACCCGGCGCAGGGTGGTGGCGGGCGCCAGTCGGGCGAGGATGGCCAATCCCACCGCCAGGGCGCCGGCGAACAGCAAGGCGGGGACCGACTGGCAGCACACCACGCCGACGGCGAAGGCCAGGGCCGCCAGCACCCGGCTGCGCGGATCAAGCCGGGCCAGCAGCGGGCGGGCCTGGGCCGGCGGGTCCAGGGGCGAGCCGGCAGCGGTCAGGGCGATGCTGCTCATGTCCGTTCCTTTCGCCGCGCCGCGATCCAGGCATAACAGCCGAACAGCCCGAAAATGATGCCGATGCCGCCGATGATGTCGGATAAGCGGGTACGGTTTTCCAGGGCATCGATCTGTTCGCGCAAGGGCCGCAACTGGCTGGCCAGGGCCGCGTCGAGATCGGGGGCCGTACTGGTGATGGTAGGGGGAATCACGGTTGGAGCGGCGCCGATGCCGGCTTCGGCCATGTGGCCGTCGGCGCTTTCGAAGCGGATGCGATAGGCGGCCCCGTCGGGCGGGGTGAAACTGAACGAGCCGTCATCGCCGGTGCGTAGCTGCGCCACCACCTGTCCGGCGGCGTCCAACACGTGGCCGTCCAGTTGGCCAGCCTTGCCGCCGCCGGCGAAATACAGGCTGCCGCTCACCTGTCCGCCCTCGCTGGTGACGAACAGTTTGAGCTTATGGGCCAGGGCCGGGCCGGTGCAGGCCAGCAGCAGGCACAGGGCGCATAGGATATGTCTCATCGCAATGCCTCGGGCTTGACCTTGACCAACAAACCCAAAAGAGCGGCGGTGAACACCGCCTCGACCGCCAGCAGCGGCACATAGGTGACGGCCAGCGCCTGAGCACCGACCTGGAATTCGCGTCCCGACATGGCCAGGGACAGGGCCACCATCAGGGCGGTGCCGGCCACCGCGCCACCGCCGGCCACCAGACCGGCCAAAGCCGGGCGCGCCAGCATGGTGCGTCCGGCTAGGCCCAGCACCACGGCGGGCAGGGCGATATTGGCGATATTGACCCCGAGCACCAGCAAGCCGCCGAAACCGAACAGCACGGCTTGCAAAATCAGGCCGACGGCGATGGCGGGAAAGGCGGCGAGGCCCAACAGCACTCCGGCCAGTCCGCCCAGCATCAGATGCACGCTGGTCAGGCCGACGGGGAAATGCACCAGTGAGGCGACGAAGAATAAGGCCGACAGTACCGCCACCTTGGGCAGCCGCTCCGGGGTCAGCCGGCGCAGGCCCAGTCCGATGCCGGCGGCGGCGATGACGGCGCCTGCCAGCAACACAGGGGTGGAAACGATGCCATCGGGGATATGAGCCATTACTTCATGTCCACCGCTTTGACCCACATCAGCCCACCCAATTCGGTGGGAGCCGACTTGCCGTCGGGGCCCTTCATCGGCTTGCCGTCGATCAGGGCGGCGAAGCCCCACCAGCCGGCGCGCGGCACGGCATAGGCGAAGGCGCCTTGGCTGTCAGCCTTGATCACCTGGGTGATGAAGGGGTCGGACGGCGCCTTGACGCTGCCGTCATTCTTCCATTCCACCTCGATCTCGGCGAAGGGCACCGGTTTGCCGTTGTGACGGACGATGCCGCGGAACAGATTGCCGGTCCACAGGCCATAGGGGCGGACCAGGGGCTCGATCTCCACCGGCAGGCCGACCAGACTATCCCAGCCCTCGCCCGAGCCGAGATCGACGACCACTTTGGTGTAGTGGATGATCTGCTTGCCTTCCGCCGGTTCCCAATAGGGGGCGGGTTCGATGAAATAGACGTAATCGCCCGGCGCCTTCAGCTTATGCGACAGGGTATAGGCGGTCTTGCCCGCCCCCTTCGTCACCGGCACCAGGGCCTTTTTCAGATCCTCCTTGCCGGCGGGCGATACCACGCCCATGCGCACCGGCGCCCCCATCTCCATCACCGGGCCGCCTTCCATGGGGTGGGTGAAGGTGATGTCCAGGCTGACGCTGCGATCACCACTCTCGGCGACGATGTCGGCGTTGGGGATCAACTCCTGAAAATGCGCCTGGGCCGAATACGGCAGCAGACAGAAAACGGCCAAGGCGGCGTGTAAGCGAAGCATCGGTCAGCCCCAAAATATTATGCGACTTTGTGTTGCCGATCAGCATAGACCGCCCGCGCCATGCTGCCAACGCAAAAACGCAGGGGCAGGGGGGGATGGTCCGGGTGGGGCGGCTCTGCTACCATTGGACCAATAACAATGGGTGGGAAGGGGTCCAACATGGCGCATCCGATCGACCTGCCGGCATGGCGGGACTTGAGCGTGCATGCCGGAGAGATGGCGGCAAGCCACATGCGGACATTGTTCGCTGACGATCCTGGCCGTTTCGACCGCTTTTCCCTTCGCCTGGGCGACGTGCTCTTGGATTATTCCAAGAACCGCATCACGGGCCACACCATGGACTTGCTGATCCGCCTGGCCGAGCAGGCTGGGTTGGAAACCGCCCGCGATGCCATGTTCAGCGGCGCCAAGATCAACACCACCGAGGGTCGCGCTGTCCTGCACACCGCCTTGCGTGGCGGTGGTCGCCCGGAGGTGGCCGCCGTCTTGGACAAGATGGGCCATTTCGCCCAGGCGGTGCGCAACGGCGACTGGCGCGGCGCCACCGGTAAGGTCATCACCGACGTGGTCAATATCGGCATCGGCGGCTCCGATTTGGGGCCGGTGATGGTGTCGGAAGCGTTGCGGCCCTATCACAAGGACGGATTGCGGGTGCGCTTCGTCTCCAACGTCGACGGTACCCACATGGCCGAGACGCTGAAGCTGTGCGACCCGGAAAGCACCTTGTTCATCGTCGCCTCCAAGACCTTCACCACCCAGGAAACCATGGCCAACGCCCATACCGCCAAGGGCTGGTTGGTGGACAGATTGGGGCCGGGCGCGGTGGCCAGCCATTTCGTCGCCCTGTCCACCAATGCCCCGGCGGTGGCCGCGTTCGGCATCGATACCGATCATATGTTCGAGTTCTGGGATTGGGTGGGCGGACGCTATTCGCTGTGGTCGGCCATCGGCCTGTCCATCGCGGTCGCCATCGGTTTTAACGATTTCCGCCGCCTGCTCGACGGCGCCGCCGCCATGGACGAGCATTTCCGCAGCGCACCGCTTGCCGCCAACATGCCGGTGGTCATGGGGCTTTTGGGGGTTTGGTACAACAATTTCATGGACGCCCACGCTCATGCGGTGCTGCCCTATGACCAGTACCTGCACCGGCTGCCCGCCTATTTGCAGCAATTGGACATGGAATCAAACGGCAAAAGCGTGGCCCGCGACGGCAGCACGGTCAGCTGGCAAACCGGCACGATCATCTTCGGCGAACCGGGCACCAACGGCCAACACGCCTTCTACCAGCTGATCCACCAGGGCACCAAGCTGATCCCCTGCGACTTCCTGGCCGCCGCCAACACCCACAATCCGGTGGGTGAGCATCACACCTTGCTGCTGTCCAACTTCCTGGCCCAGCCCGAGGCGCTGATGCGCGGCAAGACCCTGGACGAGGTCAAGGCGGAAAACCCCGATCTCGCCGACGCTCAGGCGGCGCACCGGGTGTTTGCCGGCAACCACCCGACCAACACCCTGCTCTACAAGCTGTTGGACCCCTATACCCTGGGCATGCTGATCGCTCTTTATGAACACAAGGTGTTCGTCCAGGGCATTCTCTGGGACATCAATTCCTTCGACCAATGGGGGGTTGAACTGGGCAAGCAATTGGCCAAGAAAATCCTGCCGCAACTGACCGGTGCCGATCAGCCGGGGGCCCATGATTGTTCCACCGCGGGCCTGATCAACGCCGTCAAGGCGTTTCAGGCCTGACGAATACTTCGTCCCAGGCGCCGATCAGGGCGGAATCCACGTCCTCCAGGGTCGGTGTCAGGCCCAGATCCCACAGCGAGGTGACGCCGTACTGACTGATGCCGCAGGGCACGATGCCGGAAAAGTGCGACAGGTCGGGCTCGACGTTGATGGCGATGCCGTGAAAAGTCACCCAGTGGCGGACCCGTACGCCGATGGCGGCGACCTTGTCTTCGCGCCCCATGCCGCGATTGACCCAGATGCCGACGCGGCCATCGCGGCGCTCGCCCTTGACCAGAAAACGATCCAGCGCCCGGATCACCCATTCCTCCAGATCGTGCACATAGCCGCGCACGTCGCCACCCCGGGCCTTCAGGTCCAGCATGACATAAGCCACCCGCTGGCCGGGGCCGTGATAGGTGTATTGGCCGCCGCGCCCGGTCTGGTAGACGGGGAAACGGTCGGGCGCCAGCAAGTCCTTGGGATCGGCGCTGGTGCCGGCGGTATAAAGCGGCGGATGTTCCAGCAGCCACACGCATTCGGGCGCGGTGCCGGCCCGGATGGCGGCCACCCGCTCCTCCATGAAGGCCAGGGCTTCCGGGTAGGGCACCAATTGCTCGCTGATCCGCCATTCCATTGCTTTGTCGCCTTTGGGAAAGTCCACTTGATTAACCAGGGGCGATTTGGTATTCCCCTGTCTCCCCATTAGCAAGGTCTTTTGGGGTTCTACCAGCGTGCGACCATGGCGGAACTGGTAGACGCGCACGCTTGAGGTGCGTGTGACGTAAGTCGTGGGAGTTCGAGTCTCCCTGGTCGCACCAACAAAAACCCGTTGCCTTTGGGCAACGGGTTTTTTGTTTGAGGCTTTGGTTCAGGTTTTTTCGCTGCCGCCAGCCGCACGGGGCCGTTCACGGACAGCTACCTCCAGCCGACCTCGTGCGCGAAAGCCGCCATGGCGTGCTGACGGTGCAGCCATTCCGCCGGTGGGTGTTGGCCCTGTTGGCGAGCCTGAGCTTCACTTTCCGCCACCGTCTGCGACAAGGGCGGCAGGCCGACCTTGGCCCGGCGGCTATCGACGTCGCCTTCGTTTTCGATGGGCAGCGGCATCAGATGGCCGTCATCATCCCAGTCCAGTTGGGTGCCGTAAAGCTGGGGACGACCCTCGAAAGCGCGGATGCGGTCTTCCAACATGGCCGGGTGACGGGCGGGAATATCGCCGCGATTGGCCGCCGATTTCATCAAGGTCAGGCAGCGGCGCTGAAAGGCCGGGCGCGAGATGGCGTGGAGTGCGATCAGGAAAGCCGCCTCGACACCATCTTCGCCGGTCTCGTGGATATTGGGCCAGCCCTCGTCATCGACGGCCAGTTCCAGCTCACGCGCGTTGGCTTCGTGCAAGGTGCGCATGTCCGGGTGATAGCCGGCAAACAATTCCCCCGACAGAGCCAGTTGCTGGCGCAGCCGGCGGTCCGCCTCGGCCATATGCAGCAAATGATCGCGCAACGCTGAAGAACCTCCCCCAGATGGTGGCTTGGCCCCCGCCCGAATGGGCGGTGAATCGGTATGTTTATGCCAATTAAACCGTTTTGCCGCCGCCGTCCACCCCATTGACGAGGGGTAATACCAAAGCAACGGGCCGCCCAGCCAAAGCCGGGCGGCCCGTTCAGAGGTGTTCCGGAAAATGTCTAAACTTCGCGGATGCCGGTCAGGAAGCTGTCTACCTCGTGCCGCAGAGTCTTGGCCTGGACCTGCAGGTCTTCCACCGCCGCCAGCACTTCCTTGGCCGCTTCGTCGGTTTCGTGGATGGTACGGCTGACTTCGTTGATGTTCTCGTAGACCTGATTGGTGCCGCTGGCGGCATGGTCGATGTTGCGGGCGATTTCCTGGGTGGCGGCGCCCTGTTCCTCGATGGCGGCGGCGATGGCGGTGGTGATGCCATCCATGGAGGAAATGGTGGTGCCGATACCCTGGATGGCGCCCACCGTCTGGTGGGTTTCGCGCTGGATGGTGGAGACCTGGGTCGAGATGTCCTCGGTGGCCCGCACGGTCTGGCGCGCCAGGTTCTTGACTTCCGAGGCGACCACGGCAAAGCCTTTGCCGGCGTCACCGGCACGCGCCGCCTCGACGGTGGCGTTAAGGGCCAAAAGGTTGGTCTGTTCGGCGATGCCGGTGATCATCTCGATGATCTCGCCGATCTTGTCGGCGGCCCCGGCCAGACCGGTGACACGGGCATTGACGCCCTGAGCCTCGGTGGTGGCGTTGGCGGCGACGTCGTTGGACATGGCCACCTGCTGGGCGATTTCGGTGATCGAGTTGGACAGCTCCTCGGCCGCCTCGGCCACCATGCGCACGTTCTGATTGGCTTCGTTGGCGTGCTGGGCCACCGATTTGGCCCGCTCGGCGGCGGTGTCGGCGGACGACACCATGCGCCGTGCCGTCTGCGCCATCATGTCCGAGGACTGTGCCACGGTTTCCAGCACGGTGGCGACAGTGGCTTCAAAGCCGCGGATCAGTTCTTCCAACCGGCGCATGCGGGCTTCGCGGGCGGCGGCGGCCTGACGGGCTTCCTGTTCCATGGCCTGTTTGGCGATGGTGTTGTCCTTGAACACCTGGACGGCGCGGGCGATGTCGCCCACCTCGTCGCCGCGATCCAGGGCCGGCACGTCGATGCTGATGTCGCCCTTGGACAGCGCCCCCATGCGTTCGGTCATGTCGTGGATGGGGGTGGTGATGATGCGGGCCAAGCCCCAGCGAATGCCCATGACCGCCAAGATGGTGGCGAGAACGCCGCCGACCACCAGGAAGGTGAGGATGCGCTGCATCTTGGCCTCGGCCTCGGCGGTGGACAGCGACGACGACAGCACGGCGATGACGTCGCCCTTTTCCATGCCCATGCCGCCGTGACAGGCGTAACAGACTTCCTGGTCGGCGCCGTCGGTGACGCCAAGGACGATGGGATAGGCGTAGCGATAGGCGCCATCGATGAAACGGCCCACCGGCTGTTTGGTGGCGAAGGCCTCGCGGTCGATGTCGTCCACCGGCAGTTTGGGCTTGTGGTCGGGTGCGGTGTCGGCCATGTGGGCGACGACCTTGTCGCCCCAGGCGCTCCACACCTTGCCGGGATAGTGGATGTTGCGGCTGTCGAACCAGCTGTTGAAGACCTGGATGCCGATATTGTCGCCGTCCTCGGGCCGTTTGGCCATGACGTTGAGGATCAGGGCATGCAGCGAGGTCATTTCATTGGCGGACAGGCGCTGTAACTGGCGCTCCATCTCGGCCCGCTCGAACCGACCAATGACCACGACAACGCTTAGGATAAGGGCGATCACGCCGACGCCGACGATGATCATGAAACGGCTGGACAGCCGCAGGTTCTGCCAGGCTTTCACGCAATATCACCTGTTCAGGCGCAACCGGTGCAAAACCCCGTACCGGTAGGCGCGGATGACGAATCCCCTGACTGATAGTATTATGAAAGGCCGGCGTTGCAAACACCGGCCTTTCGCAAAACTGATAATTTTCTCTGATGCTTTGGGATAATTAAGAACGCACTAAAGCATCGTAATCACTAATGAGCGTCTTGCTGATTTCCCCTGGCGTGAATGTGTAGGGTCCAATTTCGCGCACAGGCGTGACTTCGGCGGCGGTGCCGGTCAGGAAGCATTCCGTCGCCTTGCTCATGTCCTCGGGCATGATGGCCCGTTCGATCACCTTCAGACCGCGCTTTTTGGCGATGTCGATGACCGTACGCCGGGTGATGCCGTCCAGGAAGCAATCGGGGGTGGGGGTGTGCAACTCGCCATCGAAGACGAAGAAAACGTTGGCGCCGGTGGCTTCGGCCACCTGACCGCGATAATCCAGCATCAGCGAGTCCTCATAGCCGTCGGCCTCGGCCTTGTGCTTGCTCATGGTGCAGATCATGTAAAGGCCGGCAGCCTTCGATGCGGTCGGCGCGGTCTGGGGATGCGGGCGACGCCATTCACTGATGTTGAGGCGGATGCCGCGCATGCGGGCCTCGGGCGACCAATAGCTGGGCCACACCCAGCAGGCGATGGCCAGATGGATCTTGTTGGCCTGGGCGGCGACACCCATCATTTCCGAGCCGCGCCAGGCGATGGGGCGGACATAGCCGTCGACGATATTGTTGGCCTTGACCGTCTCATTGGTGGCGGCGTCGATTTCGGCGGCGCTGAAGGGAACCTTCATGCCCAGGATTTCGCCCGACTTGACCAGTCGCTCCGAGTGCTCGGTCAGCTTGAACACCTTGCCGCCGTAAACCCGCTCGCCCTCGAATACCGCCGAGCCGTAATGCAGGCCGTGGGTGAGAACATGCACCTTGGCGTCGCGCCAGGGGGTCAGTTTGCCGTCGAACCAGATGAAGCCGTCGCGATCGTGGAAGGGGACTAGGTCAGCCATGATATTCCGTCCGATAGGAGTGAAACGTCAGAAAATTACCCTTTGCTCTTGCCACGCGTAACATTTTGAGAGATATATGTCAACATGACTGACGTAAAGACGCCCATCAATCCGTTGTTCCTGCGCGAAGAAGAATTGCGCCAGGGCATCGAATTGCTGTTTTTCGCCTATCGCGACTTCACCGCCGAGCCCGACGCCATCCTGGCCGAATACGGCTTCGGGCGGGCGCACCACCGCGTCATCTATTTCGTCGGGCGCAATCCGGGCATGACGGTGTCGGATTTGCTGGCCATTTTACGCATCACCAAGCAATCCCTGTCCCGCGTTTTGGGGCAATTGGTGGACGAGGGCTTCATCACCCAGCGTCCCGGCGTGCACGACCGCCGCCAACGTCTGCTGGAATTGACGGAAAAAGGCACCGAGCTTGAACGGCAATTGACCGAACGCCAGCGCGCCCGCTTCGCCCGCGCCTACCGCGAGGCCGGGGCCGAGGCGGTGGAGGGGTTCCGCAAGGTCATGCTGGGGCTGATCGATGAGGCCGACCGCCCCCGCTTTCCGTCGCGCGGTCCCGGCTGGCGCTAACAGGGGGCGATCATGGACGACAAGCCGCATATCCTGGTGGTCGACGACGATGACCGGCTGCGGCAATTGCTGCGCAAATACCTGTCCGATAACGGTTATCTGGTGACCACCGCCGCCTCCGCCGCCGAGGCCAGGGCCAAGCTGGCGGTGGTCGAAGCCGATCTGATGGTGTTGGACGTGATGATGCCGGGCGAGGACGGCCTGAGCCTGACCCGCGATTTGCGCGGCCAAAGCGCCCTTCCCATTCTGCTGCTGACCGCCATGGGCGAGTCCGAGGACCGCATCTCGGGGCTGGAATCGGGGGCCGACGATTATCTGACCAAACCGTTCGAGCCCAGGGAGTTGCTGCTGCGCATCGCCTCGATCCTGCGCCGCACTCCCAAGGTCGAGGGGATTGCGGTCAAGCTCTTGGGTTTGGGCGCTTTCGTCTGGGATCCGGTGCGGGCCGAACTGCGCCAAGGCGACGAGGTGGTGCATCTGACCACCGGCGAGCGGGAATTGCTGGGTATCCTGGCCGAGGCCGCCGGTCAGGCGGTCAGCCGCGACGATTTGGCCAACCGCACCGGCAACGATGCCAATCCCCGCGCCGTTGACGTCCAGGTCACCCGCCTGCGCAAAAAACTGGAAGACGATCCCCGTCTGCCGCGCTATCTGCAAACCGTGCGCGGCCAAGGCTATATGTTGAGGCCCGACTAGGATGGCGCAGCCCGAACGCTGGTTCAAACGCATCCTGCCGCAAGGTCTGCTGGGGCGCTCGCTGCTGATCATCGTCACCCCGCTGATCGTGGTGCAGTTGGTGTCCACCTACATCTTCTATGCCAGCCACTGGGACACGGTGGCGCGGCGGTTGTCGGCTGGGCTGGCCGGCGATATTGGCGCGGTGATTGAAAGCGTGCGGGCTTTCCCCGCACCGGAAGACCGCTTGCGGGTGTTCGGCATCGCCGCCAACAAGATGGATCTGGACATGCGTTTCCAGACCGGCGGCATCCTGCCCAACACGCCGCCGGAACCGCCGCGCGGTTTGATGGAACAGGCCCTGCACGACGCGCTGAACGATCGGGTGCAGCGCCCCTTCATGGTCGACGCCCGCTCGTTCGAGCGCGAGGTGGCGGTGCGGGTGCAATTGTCCGATGGATTGTTGGAAGTCTTCGTGCCGCGCAAGCGCCTGTTCAGTTCCACCACCTATATTTTTGTGCTGTGGATGGTCGGCACCTCCATGCTGTTGTTGGGCATCGCCACGGTGTTCATGCGCAATCAGGTGCGCTCGGTGCGCAAGCTGGCGGTGGCCGCCGACGCCTTCGGCAAGGGCCGCGATATCCCCCATTTCAAGCCCGAGGGCGCCACCGAGGTGCGCCAAGCGGCCCAGGCCTTCAACCTGATGCAGGATCGCATCAAGCGGCAGATGCAGCAGCGCACCGAAATGCTGGCCGGGGTGTCGCACGATTTGCGGACGCCGCTCACCCGGATGAAGCTGCAATTGGCCATGCTGGGCGAGGTGGACGGTCGGGCCGAGTTGGAAGAAGACGTGGCGGAAATGGAACAGATGGTCGAGGGCTATCTGGCCTTTGTCCGCGGCGAAGGCGGCGAGGCGACCACTCCCACCGATCTGGCCGCCCTGGTCGACGAGGTGGTGTCGCGCTATCGCCGTGAGGGGCGTGAGCTGGATTTGCATGTCGAGGACAGTCTGGTCATGCCGCTGAAGCCGCAAGCCATGGCCCGGGTGATTTCCAACCTGATCGGCAACGCCCATCGCTATGGTGGTCATGTCTGGGTACGGGTGGGCAAGCGGGCCGAGGCGGCTGAAATCATCGTCGACGACGATGGACCCGGCATCCCGGTGGAAAGCCGGGAACAGGTGTTCAAACCATTTTTCCGGCTGGAACGGTCGCGCAATCTGGCCACCGGCGGAGTCGGCCTGGGTCTGACCATCGCCCGCGATATTGTTCGCGGCCATGGCGGCGACGTGCTGCTGGAAGACAGTCCCCTGGGCGGATTGCGGGCGCGGGTCAGGCTGCCGTTATAGGGGCTTGCGCGTTGGCGCCATAGGATTTGAATTTTTCCAGCACCACCGCCATCTCTGCCGCCGGCAGCACCGGCGGTTCGCCCAGGGGCAGCAGACGCAGATAGAGATCGGCCAGGAACTCCACTTCCACCGCGATGTCCACCGCCTGGGCCAAATCCTTGCCGATACTGATCATGCCATGATGGCCCAGCAGGCAGGCGCGGCGATCGGTCAAGGCGGCGAGCGCCGCATCCGACAATTCCTGGGTGCCGAAGGTGGCGTAAGGGGCGCAGCGCACGTCGACGCCGCCGGCGATGGCCACCATGTAATGGAAGGCAGGCAAGGTCTTGCCCAAGACCGCCAGGGCGGTGGCGGCGGGGGAATGGCAATGGACCACGGCATGGGCATCGGCGCGGGCGGCATAGATGTCGCGGTGGAACCGCCATTCGCTCGACGGCTTCCACGCCCCCGACCAAGCGCCATCCATATCCATGCTGACCAGTTGGTCGGGGCGCAGCACATCCGCCGAAACCCCGGACGGGGTGATGGTGAAGCAGCCCTCGCCGCGCAGCGAAACATTGCCCGAGGCGCCCTGGTTCAGACCGCGCTCGGCCAGCAGACGGACGGCATCGACGATGCTTTGCATGTCAGCCGTTCCGTTCCGGGAACAGGCCGCGCAGGCCTTCGGGGCTGGCGGCGCAAATTCCGCGTTCGGTGATCAGGCCGCTGACCAGTCGGGCCGGAGTGACGTCGAAACCCCAATTGCCCGCCGGGCTGCCGTCGGGAGTGACCTGGACGCTGACGATGCTGCCGTCGGCGGCCTTGCCGGTCATGTGGGTTTGCTCGGCGGCATCGCGTTCCTCGATGGGGATTTCCTTGATGCCGTCGGCGACACTCCAGTCGATGGTCGGGCTGGGCAGGGCGACATAGAACGGTACGGCATTATCCTTGGCCGCCAGCGCCTTCAGATAGGTACCGATCTTGTTGCAGACGTCGCCGTTGCTGGTGACCCGGTCGGTGCCGACGATGCACAGATCGACCATGCCATGCTGCATCAGATGGCCGCCGGTATTGTCGGCGATCACCGTATGCGGCACGCCGTGCCAGTTCAGTTCGCGCGCGGTCAGGGATGCGCCCTGGTTGCGCGGGCGGGTTTCATCCACCCACACATGCACCGGGATGCCGGCATCGTGAGCCTTGTAGATAGGGGCGATGGCGGTGCCCCAATCCACCGTGGCCAGCCAGCCGGCATTGCAATGGGTCAGCACGTTGACACGGTCGGCGCCGCGGGCGCGGCGGGCGCTTTCCCAGGCGGCCTGGATCAGGGTGGCGCCATTATCGCCGATGGCGGAATTGATGGCGACATCCTCGTCGCAGATTTCGGCGGCCCGTGCATAGGCGGCGGCCATGCGTTGATCTTCCGGCACCTTGCCCAGGGCGGTGATCATTTGATCCAGCGCCCATTTCAGATTGATGGCGGTGGGGCGGGTGGCATGCAGGATGTTGTAGGCCACCGTCAACGCCAGATCAGAGCTGTTGGCCCGCGCGGCCAAAGCCATGCCATAGGCGGCGGTGGCGCCGATCAGGGGGGCGCCGCGCACCAGCATGGCCTTGATGGCATGGGCGGCATCAGCCAGACTTTCCAGCCGCACATTCACCAATTCATGCGGCAGGCGGGTCTGGTCGATGATTTCCACCGCCCAGCCATCTTTTGCCGGCCAGATGGTGCGGGTGGGGGTGCCGTTGATCTTCATGCTGCGTCATCCTGGGGGAAAGTCTGAGCGACCTTACGAAAACCTCGACGTGGGCGCAATGGGGCGCCAGGGCCGGACCATCCTAAAGGTCATGGCGTGGTTCGGATGGTGCATATCCCTTTGCCACCATACCAACAAATAAAATCCGGGTATAAAGTTAGTATTACAGGACGCGCCCCAACGGGGTTGGCGTCCTTTTTTGTCTGGGGGGCGGAATAATGAATACGCAACGCCCGCATTGCGGTTGGGTCTTGGGACGAGGGCAGGCCAACGATTTGGATGGTCTGCATGATATATTGCTGTGCGCCACCCGGCGTGGTTGCGATGGTAGCGTGGAATGCAGCGAACGGGCCCTGGAGCTGGTGCTCAGTGCTACGCGCGCGCAAATCCGCCATGAATGTGGCGACGAGGATGTTTCCTGATTAACGCTTCAACAGACGACCGGCGACGGCGTCGAGCTTGCTGACCACGTTAGGATCACGCTTGTCGCCATGGGTGATGATGGCGTGTTCCAGCGCGGTATGGCAGCCCTTGGCGCAATTGCCCGACCGTCCGCCCACCTGGGGGACGATGGCCTTGACCAGGGCGCGGGCACGGTCGGCATTTTCCAGCAACACCTTGACCACCTGTTCCACCGTCACGGCGTCGTGATCGGGGTGCCAGCAATCATAATCGGTGACCATGGCGACGGTGGCGTAGCACATCTCGGCTTCGCGCGCCAACTTGGCCTCGGGCATGTTGGTCATGCCGATGACGTCGCAGCCCCATTGGCGGTACAGGTTGCTTTCCGCCTGCGTCGAGAATTGCGGTCCCTCCATCACCAGATAGGTGCCGCCGCGCACGGCGACGATGCCGGCATCCTTGGCCGCCTGCTCGATGATGTCGCCCAGGCGTCCGCACACCGGATGGGCCATGGACACATGGGCGACCAAGCCGGTTTCAAAGAATGATTTGGTGCGGGCGAAGGTGCGGTCGATGAACTGGTCGACGATGACGAAGGTGCCGGGCGGCAATTCCTCCTTCAGCGAGCCCACCGCCGAGACCGAGACGATCTCGGTGACGCCGGCCCGCTTCAGGGCGTCGATATTGGCGCGATAATTAAGCTCTGACGGCGGGATACGGTGGCCGCGACCGTGACGGGGCAGGAAGACCAATTGTTGGCCGTTCAATTCGCCGAACAGCAAGTCGTCGGACGGTTGGCCGAAGGGGCTGTCGACGCGGCGCCATTGGGTGTTGGTCAGGCCGTCGATGTCGTAGACGCCGGAACCGCCGATGATGCCGAGAACGGGTTTGCTCATGTCTTCGCCCCTTGCAAGTGGTGCCCATGCCATAAAACAAAAAGCCCGCCATCGCAAGGATGGCGGGTGGCGGCGGCTTGCTTATTCGTCGTCGCGGGGGGGCAGGGGAAATTTGTGGGCGATGCCCTTGTGGCACTCGACGCAGGCCATGTTCTTGGGGGCGGCCTCCAACTGCATCTTCTGCTGCGATTCGGTGCGTTGCTTGTGGAATGCCATCGCCTGGTATTCGTGGCAATTGCGACATTCGCGCGAGTTGTTGGCTTTCATCGTCGCCCAGACGCGCTCGGCCAGTTGGCGGCGCTTGGCCTCGAATTTCTCGGGGGTGTCGACGGTGCCGGCCAGCTTGTGGAAGATTTCGCTGCTGGCTTGGATCTTGCGCAGCACTTTGGCTCCCCAATCCTTGGGCACATGGCAGTCGGCACAAACGGCGCGCACGCCAGAGGCATTCTCGTAATGCGGCGACTTTTTGTATTCCTGGTACACGGTGGTCTCCATCTCGTGACACGAGACGCAGAATTCCAAGGTGTTGGTGTATTCCATGAAGGTGTTGAAGCCCCCCCACAGCAAAACACCACCGATACCGCCGGCAATCAGGATGGCGCCAAAGGACCAGCGGGCCGAAGGCGACGTAAAAGCGCGCCACAAACCGGCAAGCCAGTGCTTGCCGTCGGAACGATGTCTTGTCATGGCAGGGTCTCGTGCACGGAATAAAAGTAGGAAGACCCGACCGCTCCGATGGGGCGGTCGGGCATGGTTTCCTATTGCTGCGGCAGCGTCATCATATGGCTGACCAGATCGACGGCGATCTGCGGATCAAGCAGACGCAGCGACGGCATCGGCTGATTGGGCTGGCCATTCAAGACCTTATGCAGCATTTCCTGCGGGTTTTGCAGCGATCCCAGCGGCGGCGCGTTGGTGATCTTCTTACCGTCGGTGCCATGGCAGCCGGCGCACAGGGTGTTGAAATAGCCCTCGCCCTTGGCGGCGTCGCCCTTGGCCTTCTTGGCCGCGTAGTCGATATACTGGCTCATGTCGATCTGTCCCTTGGACACGAACAGGGCCAGATCCTGGGCATCCTTGGCCGACAGTTTCTGCTCGTCGTAGCCGTGGGCCGGGTTGCGCAGAATGGCGACGATGGCCGCCGGATCCTTGCCGGCGGCGCCGGTGATGCCGATGATGCCGGTGGCATGGCCACCCTTGGCATAGGCGCCGTCCTTGCCCTTGTAATCCCAGCCGTGACATTCCTTGCAACGCCAGGACGAATCCTGCGCGTATTTTCCGGCCTTGTCCGGATAGGCCGCGTGCGGGGTCTTGGGGGCGTCGGCCTTGGTTTCGACCCAGAACTTGTCGTAAAGGCGTCCGCCGCGCGAGATGGAAGAGGCTTCCTCCGCCGCCTGCGCCACCGTTGTCACCGCCGCCGTGGTCAAGGCCAGAGCCAGCGTTGCGTTGCGGATGAGGTTGAGAATGCGCATGTCCATTTCCCCCTATATTGTTCTTAGGGAAATATGCGCCTCCAACCTTACCTCAACCTGACGGCGTCGGCGCCGCCGACAGGTCGACGACGAAATCGGCCCCACCGCCGGGGCGGTCATGGACGGACAATGTGCCGCCATGCAGGGCGATGGCCTCGGCGGCGATGCCCAGACCCAGGCCGGCGCCGCGATGGTTGCTGTTGTTCAGGCGGCGGAAGGGATGAAAGATTTCCGTCTTCAGCCCGTCGGCGACACCGGGGCCGCGATCCAGCACATGGATGATGCCGCTGTCGTCCAAAACCACCTCGACGCTGGTTCCTGGCGGTGCCACGTGTACGGCGTTGTCGACGATGTTGCGCAAGGCGTCTTCCAGCAGCACTTCGTTGCCGCGAGCCAGTACCGTCGTCGTACCGGCGCTGTAGCCAAGATCGCAGCCGGCGGCCAGGGCCAGCGGGAACAGATCGGCCACCACCCGGCGACAGATAATGTCCAGGTCAACGCGGGCATCAAGCGGCACTTGGCCCATCTCCAGTCTGGCGATACCCAGTAATTGATCGACGATTTTGGTCATGCGACCGATGTCGGACAGCAGCGCCCGCGCCTGCGGTCCGGTCTCACGCGAACAGCGGGCTTTCAGCACCGCCAGCGGCGTGCGCAGTTCGTGGGCGGCGTTGGCGGTAAAGCGTTTTTGACTTTCAAAGCCGCGCTCCAACCGGTCCAATCCAGCATTGATGGCGTCGACCAGCGGATGCAATTCCTTGGGGGTTGCCGTGCTGGGCAGACGGACGCCCAGATGTGACGGGTCGAAGGCGGCGGCTTTGCGGGTGGCGGCGTCGATCTGGGCCAGGCTGCGGCGGACGGTCAGCTTGGTGATCAACGTGGTGGCGATAAACAGCGGGACAACCAGGGGAAGGACGTCGGTGACCAGTTCATGCAGCAGCCACGCCCCCATTGTTCCCAAATTGCCCTCGGCATCGTGTTTGACGTAGCCGCGCCACAGGAAATAGGGAATGTTGGCGGCGAGAACGACGGCGTGGGCGGCAATCAGACGCGACACCAGCCGCGACCTCAGGGAATAAGGGGCAATTGCGCTCATGACTTGTCCCCTTCGGCCAGCATATAGCCGACACCGCGGATGGTGTGGATGGTGACCGACGAGCCCTTGTCGGCCAAAATCCGGCGCAGGCGCGAGATGCTGGCTTCGAGCGCGTTGGAATCGATCTGGTCATCGATGCTGTAAAGACGGGTCTCGATGGCCGGACGCGACACCACCCGGCCCGCCGATCGCATCAGCACATCCAGCAAGGTGATCAGCCGCCGCGCCAGCAGCAGCGGCTCGCCGGCGATGGTGGCCGTGCCCTGAAAAGCGTCAAGGACGATGTCGCCGATGACCTGCTCGTTTTTCAGCGTCTTGCCCGGACGGCGCAGCAAGGCGCGCAGGCGGGCGGCCAGTTCCAGCAGGCTGTAGGGTTTGATCAGGTAATCGTCAACGCCGGAATCCAGGCCGCGCACCCGGTCGCACACTTGATCGCGGGCGGTGGCCGCCAGGACCGGAATGTCCATACCGCGGGCGCGCAGACGCGGGATCAACTCCAGGCCATCACCATCGGGCAGGCTACGGTCCAGGATGATGGCGTCATACACCACCGTTTCCAGCAACGATCGGGCATCTTCCAGCGTGGCGGTGTGATCGACGACGAACAGAAGTTGCTGCAAGTAGGTGCGGACCAACTCGGCCAACTCGGCTTCGTCTTCGATCAAAAGAATGCGCATGTGGATTCCGGGCGAGGGGCGATACCAAGGTCAGGGTGTCATGTTTGGCCAAGGGCTGTCCATCGCCCGAGGCAACAAAAAGGCCGCCATCCCAGGGATGGCGGCCAATCTGTCAATAGCCTGCCGGAGCGGGCCGGTCCGGCATGAGCCGGATCAGTGCAGGTTCTTCCAGATCTGACGCTTGAGCGCGTACAGCAAGGCGGTGAACACCGCCAGGAAGATCATGACCTTCAGGCCCATGGACTTACGCTCGTTCAACTCGGGCTCGGCGGCCCAGTTGAGGAAGGCGGTGACGTCGCGGGCCAGCTGTTCCGGCGACGCCTTGGTGCCGTCGGAATAGGTGATCAGGTCTTCCATCAGCTGCGGCGGCATGCCGATGGCATTACCGGGGAAGTACGTGTTGTAGTACTTGCCCTCGGGGATGACCACGCCATGCGGCGCTTCTTCCTTGAAGCCCAGCATCAGGCTGTAGATGTAGTTCGGACCGCCAACGCGGGCCTTGGCCATCAACGACAGGTCGGGCGGCAGCGCCCCACCATTGGCGGCAGCCGCCGCCTTGTCGTTGGGGAAGGGGTTGATGTACTTGTCCGAAGCCCGACCGGCGCGCATGGACACGATGCCTTCGTCGTTGGGGGCATCGGCCACTTCGCGGGCGGCGGCCACGTCCTTGATCTGATCGGCGGTCAGGCCGACGGCGGACAGGTTGCGATAGGCAACCAGACGCAGACCATGGCAGTTCGAGCAGACCTGATTGAAGACCTCGAAGCCGCGCTTCAGTTCGGCCTGGTCGTAACGACCGAAAAAGCCGTCCCAGGAAAAACCGGGCTTCATCAGGGGCTCGCCACCACCGGCCGCCAGGGCGGCGCCGGAGGAAGCGAACAGGCCGGCGGCCGTCAGGGCGGAAAGGATGAGCTTACGCATTATGCCTTCTCCTTCAGCACGGCGGCCGAGATGCTGGCCGGCAGAGCCTTGGGCTTCTCGACCTTGCCCAACAAGGGCAGCAGGATCAGGAAGTGGGCGAAGTAGTAGACGGTGGCGATCTGGCTGGCCGGAACGTACCATCCTTCCGCCGGCTTGCCGCCCAGGTAACCCAGGAAGATGCAATTGGCGAAGAACAGCCAGAAGAACTGGCGGTAGATCGGACGGAACTTGGCCGAACGGACCTTGGAGCTGTCCAGCCAGGGCAGGAAGAACAGCACGATGATGGCCGCGAACATGGCCAGCACGCCCAAAAGCTTGTCGGGGACGGCGCGCAAGATGGCGTAGAACGGCAGGAAGTACCATTCGGGCACGATATGCGGCGGGGTCACCATCGGGTTGGCCGGAATGTAGTTGTCCGGTTCGCCGAAGAAGTTGGGAGCCCAGAAGACGAAGCCCAGGAAGAACATCAGGAACAGGCCGATGCCGAACAGGTCCTTGATGGTGTAATAGGGGTGGAAGGGGATGGAATCCGCTTCGCCCTTCATTTCCACGCCCAACGGGTTGTTGGACTTCACCGTGTGCAGCGCCCACACGTGCACCACCACCAGGCCGACGATGACGAACGGCAGCAGATAGTGCAGCGAGAAGAAGCGGTTCAGCGTCGGATTGTCGACGGCGAAACCACCCCACAGCAGGGTGACGATGTGCTCGCCCACCACCGGGAAGGCCGAGAACAGGTTGGTGATGACGGTGGCGCCCCAGAAGGACATCTGGCCCCAGGGCAGCACATAGCCCATGAAGGCGGTGGCCATCATCGCCAGGAAGATCAGGATACCGACCCACCACAGCACTTCACGCGGGGCCTTGTACGACCCGTAGTACATGTTGCGGAAGATGTGGACGTACACCAGGATGAAGAACATCGAGGCGCCGTTCATGTGCAGATACCGGATCAGCCATCCGTAATTCACGTCACGCATGATGCGTTCGACCGAGTCAAACGCCAGCGAGGTGTGCGACGAATAGTTCATGACCAGGAAAATGCCGGTCAGCAACATGATCACCAGCACGAACGCGGCGAGCGAGCCGAAGTTCCACCAGTAGTTCAGGTTGCGCGGGGTGGGGTAATCGATGGCAGAGTGCTGCATCATCGAGAAGATGGGCAGCCGCTCGTCCAGCCAGCTGATCACCTTGTTATTGGTCTGAAAACCGCTCATGGCCGATCCTTACCCGATGCGGATGGTGGTGTCGGAAGTAAAGGCATACTTCGGCACCGGAAGGTTCAACGGCGCCGGACCCTTGCGGATGCGTCCCGACGTATCGTAATGCGACCCGTGGCAGGGACAGAACCAGCCGCCGAAATCACCCTTGGGGTCGGCAGCCTTCTGACCCAGCGGCACGCAACCCAAATGGGTGCAAACGCCGATGACGATCAGCCATTCCGGCTTCTGCACGCGGGTGCCGTCGGCAGCCTTGTCGCGCAGATCGGCGGTATCGTCCTTGGCGGCGGCAGCGATGTCTTCAGCCGTGCGGTGACGCACGAAGACCGGCTTGCCCTGCCAAACGACGGTGATCGCCTGTCCAGGTTGGATGGCGGCAAGATCCACGTCGGTGGTGGACAATGCCAAAGTATCGGCGGCCGGGTTCATGCTGTGCACGAACGGCCACAGGGCGGCGGCGGTCCCGGCCGCGCCGACGGCGATGGTAGTATACAGCAGGAAATCCCGCCGAGACTGCCCATCCGTCGACGAGGGCTGGGCATGCGTAGCCGAATCAGCCATGACTAAACCTCTTGTTGGCCCGCGGAAGCGGCCCTATTAACCACATTGCCCCTTGTCTTTCAACAGGGGAGTCAAACGAACATAAGTATTTACTAATTAAGGTGGCCCCAGGTTGCTGGGCCGAACCCTACCTGTTCGGGTGGAGCATTGAGGATTCGCTATGGATTTGTTGCGCTTAGCCCTGTTTCAGCCCGATATTCCGCAAAATGCCGGGGCCTTGCTGCGGCTGTCCGCCTGCCTTGGAATTCCTTTGGAAATTATCGAGCCGTGCGGATTTTTGTGGGACGAAAAACGCATGCGTCGGGCCGGCATGGATTATGTCGATCACGCCCGCGTCACCCGTCACGCATCGTGGAATGCATTCCGGCAAAAACCGGGGGGACGGCTGGTGTTGCTGACCACCGCCGGCGGGACGCGTTTGGACCGCTTTTCCTTCCTGCCCGGTGATGTCATCATGATGGGGCGCGAAAGCGCCGGTGTTCCGCCCGAGGTGGCGGCGGATGCCGATGTCACCGTGCGTATTCCCATGGCGCCGGGTCTGCGTTCCCTGAACGTGGCCTTGGCGGCCACCTTGGCGGTGGGCGAGGGGTTGCGCCAGTTGAATGCCTATCCGCCGGAGGATTTGTCATGAGCGCCGATGCCAAGACCATGTTCGATGCCGAACGGGCCCAGGCTTACGACCGCCGGGTACGGGAAGCCATTCCCGGCTATGAAGCGCTGCATCAATTATCCTGCATGGTGCTGGCGGAAGTGACCGGCGGCCACGGCCGGGCATTGGTGGCCGGCGCCGGCACCGGCGGCGAATGCATCGCCCTGGCCCAGGCCTGCCCCGGACTGCAAGTGGTCGGTGTCGACCCGGCGGCCGACATGCTGGCCCATGCCGAACGCAAGGTGGCCGAGCACGGGTTGAACGCCCGCGTGCGGCTGTATCCGTCCAAGGTGTCGGACCTGCCGAAATTCGAACCCTTCGACGCTGCCACGCTGTTGCTGGTGTTGCACTTCCTGCCCGATGATGGGGCCAAGCTGGCCCTGCTGACCGATATCGCCCAGCACCTGAAGCCTGGCGCCCCCCTGGTCCAAGCCGATCTGTTCGGCCCGTCCTGGGACGAGCCGTGGCAATCGGAACTGCGGACTTTCTGGGGCCATTTGCAGAAATCGGCGGGTATCGGCGAAGACGATATCGCCCGCGGCTTCCGTCACGTGGACCGTGACATCCATCCGGTGACCGAGGAACGGTTGGCTGAATTGCTGGACCAAGCCGGCTTTGGACCGCCCAAGCCCTATTTCCGTGCGCTCTGCTTCGGCGGTTGGGTGTCGCGGCGGAAAGGTTAAGGGCGCAGATAGGTGCTGCGCACCACCCCTTGCGCCATGGTTTCACTGTCGGCCAGTCGCAACGACGTTCGTCGCCGTGACGGCAGGAAGCGAGGAATACCCTGGCCCAGCAGGATGGGGATGGTGAACAGATCGAGGTGGTCGATCAGGTCGGCGTCGAGGAAGGCGCGGACCGTCTGGGCGCCGCCATCGATGAAGATGTCGGCGCTGCATTGGCGCCTCAGGCGCTCGGTCAGCGCGGCAACATCGCCGGCGTGGCATTCCACCCCGGCGGGCGGAGACAACAGCGGGCGATGGGTCAGCACCACCACCCGTTTGCCTGGATAGGGCCAAGCCGGAAATCCGGCGATCAGGTCGAAGGTGGTGCGGCCAACCACCACGACCTCGACTTCGGCCATCAACCGGTCATAGCCGAAATCAGAGCCGTCATAGGGTTCCAGCCAGTCGAGGCAGCCATCGGCGGTGGCGATGTAGCCATCGACGCTGGCGGCCATGAACAGACGAACCCGAGACATGGTTCAGTCGAACAGACTGGAGACCGAGCGTTCTTCCGAGATGCGTTGGATGGATTCGGCCATCAGCGGCGCGATTGTGCTCTGGCGGATGTTGTGGGCTAGCTTCATCGCCTCGGTCGCCGGGATCGAATCGGTGATCACCAGTTCTTCCAGCGGGCTCGAGGTGACGCGGGCGACCGCGCCGCCCGACAGCACGCCGTGGGTGACGTAGGCGGAAACCGACACTGCGCCCGACTTCATCAAGGCTTCGGCGGCGTTGCACAGAGTGCCGGCGGAATCGACGATGTCGTCGACCAGGATGCAGCGGCGGCCCTTGACGTCGCCGATGATGTTCATCACCTCGGACACGCCGGCGCGTTCGCGCCGCTTGTCGATGATGGCCAGATCGGCGTCGATGCGGCTGGCGATGGCGCGGGCCCGGACCACGCCGCCCACGTCGGGCGACACGATCATGACGTTGTCATAGCGGGCGCGGATGTCGTTGACGAACACCGGGGCGGCATAAAGATTGTCGAGCGGGATGTCGAAGAAGCCCTGGATCTGGCCCGAATGCAGGTCCAGCGTGACCACGCGGTCGGCCCCGGCGGTGGTGATCAGATTGGCCACCAGCTTGGCCGAAATGGGCGTGCGCGGGCCGGACTTGCGGTCCTGGCGGGCATAGCCGAAATAGGGGATGACGGCGGTGATGCGCCGGGCCGAGCCGCGCTTCAACGCGTCCAGGGTGATCAGCAATTCCATCAAGTTATCGTTGGTCGGATAACAGGTGGACTGGATGACGAAAACATCCTCGCCGCGCACGTTCTCGTGCACTTCGACGAACACTTCCATGTCCGAGAACCGGCGCACGCTGGCCTTGGTGATGGACATGGTCATGTATTCGGCGATCGCTTCCGCGAGCGGGCGATTGCTGTTGCAGGCGAGGATTTTCATGGCTGGGTTACCTGTCGGGCTTGGTCCGGGGAGCCGCCTTGACCGTCTTGGTCGGGGCCGGCTTAACTTTTTTGCTGGCGCTGGACTTGGCCGGTTTCGTCGCCTTCGCCGGCTTCGGCTTGACCGGCTTGGCCTTGATGGGCTTGGCCGGCATCGCCTGGGGCGGTGCCTGGGGGGACGCGACCGCCGCGGGCGGGGCCGGTTCCACAGGCGGCGGCGGGCTGGTCCGCGCCGGATCGGTCTGGTCGCTTGATTCGGGCTTTCCTATATCAGCCGGTCTTGGTTCTGTAAACTGCCTTGACCCGGCTTGGGCCTCTTGCTCCTTGCGGTTGCGCTCGGCGGCGCGCAGCACTTCGGCCACGCCCGAGGCGCCGCCTTCGGCGATGTCGCGGGCCATGCTGCCCCAGGTCAGGTTCAACCGTCCACGCGGCACGGCACCGCTTTGGTCGATGCGGGCCAATTGGGTGCCGCCGGCATCGCCCTGTTTGATCAGCCAGGAAATGGTGACGTTGTCGTCGGTGGTGTTGACCTGAGCGACAGTGACCACGCCGACCACGGTAAAGGCCGCGTCGGCGGCGATTTCGACCCCTTCGCGCGCCAAGGCCTTGGCCAAGGCCTGCGGCAGGGCGGTGTCGCCGTCGCCGGGCAGGCCTTTCATCGGTTCGACGCGGATTTTCGGCATTTGCGGCAAGACGCGACCGGGGGCCAGTTGTGGTTTGGCGTCGGGGTCTTCCAGAAACGGGTGGAACTGCGCGGCCACCTGGGCGGCGGCCAGCTTGCCGGACATGGTGGGCGACGTGCTCAGGCGGGACATCTCGGCACCATCGGCGGCCAGCAGCCGCCACAGCACGGTGTTGCCCTCGGGTGCCACCTCGATCACCCGACCGAAGCCGGGGCCGCGCCGTAAGGTGACCGGGATTTCGCGGTCCTCGAAGGCCTTGATCACCGCCTCGGAAAGCGCCTCGCCCGCAGCGATTTCGCCGGCGCTATGCAAGGCGATGCCGCGTCCCAGCTTGGGCCGGGCCAGGGCGTTGACCGCCCCGTCCTCGTGCTTGAACGGGCGGGGAACGGTTTCGCAGGCTGCCACGGCCAACAGCAGGGCCAGGGCGGTGATGATCCGCATCAGCCGGCGACCATGGCGACGCAGGTGACCAGGGTGCCCAGCAGCAGGAAGGCGCCGAACATCATGAGATGGGGCATGGCCTAACGCTCCCGCACGATCACCGACACTTGCCGCCCGTAATCGGGCTCGTTGTTCAAGGTGGCGCGGCGGTAGCTGAAGAAGCGGGCGCCGTCACGGCAGGTGTCGGCGGGAACGCGGGTGACGTCGATCAGACCCAGCCGGGCCAACTTGCGCGACACATAGCCGGGCAGGTCAAACAGGAAATGGCCATCGCGGCGGCTGGGCGCGAAGAAATCGGCGTTGTCGGCGTTTTCGGCCAGGAAGGCGGCGGGGAAATCGGGGCCGACCTCGTAGGAACGCTGGCCGATGCACGGGCCGATGGCGCCGACGATGTTCTTGGGCTTGGCCCCCAATTCGACCATGCGGGCGATGGTGTTTTCCAAGACGCCGCCGATGGCGCCCTTCCAGCCGGCATGAGCGGCGGCGACGATGCCGTTCTTGCGGTCGGCCAGCAAAACCGGGGCACAATCGGCGGTCAGGATGCCTAGGGCCAGGCCGGGCACGGTGGTGACCATGGCATCGGCGGTGGGGCGGCTGCCCTCGGCCCACGGGCCGGTGACGGTGACCACGTCGGCTGTATGGGCCTGATGCACGGTGACCAGGGCGGTTTCCGGCAGGTCCATCATGGCCATGGCGCGGCCACGGTTTTCCGCCACCGCAGCCGGTTGGTCGGCCGATCCCGGCCCGCAATTCAGCGACGTGTAAAGCCCCGTCGACACCCCGCCTTCACGGGTGAAGAAACCGTGACGGATATGGATGATTTCATTGAGCGCGGACAGGGTGATCATGGACAAACCTTCAACTGACGAAGCCGGGCGGCGCCGGGAAGTGGGGCGAAGCCAAGGCCAAGGCTTTGAACAGGGTGCCCATTTCCCCCGGATCGATCAAGCGCCGCAACTGTCCCATGATGTCGGCGGCCACTTTATCGCCCCCGGCCTGGGCCAGAAGATGAGCGCGGGTTTCGATGCCGAGCGCGCGCAGGAAGCCGCCCTGATCCACCGGCCCCCAGGCTCGCGCCGGAACGGCCGCCCCGGCGAGGGCCTGAAAATCCACATGGGCGGTGATGTCGGCCAAGCCGGGTTGGTCGAGCACCGGATGAAAGCGGTGATGGCGCACCGCCTGAAGCGTGTCGCCGGTGCCGCTGCGGCCATGGCCGTAATCGATGATCAGGGCGAAGCCGGGTTGACGGTTCAGCCGCTTGCCCAAGCTGGCGGCTAAAGCGCGCCCGCCATCGCAGGTCTCGACGATGGCGCCGTCGGGAGTTGCCAGCACCTCCGCAGGCAGGTCAGGGTCCGCCGCCGGTCCGGCGACGAAGCAAAAGCCGTCGCCGTCCAGCCCGACCATGCGTTCGCACCATTGGCCGTCATGCTTGACGAACTGGCGGATGGGCAGGGCGTCGAACAATTCGTTGGCGATGACGATCAGCGGTCCGTCGGGTAGTTGATCGACATTTTCGCACCACTGCACGTCACGCCCGCTCAGGGTCTGGCGTTGCAGCGCGGTCAGGCGCGGGCTGGTTTCCACCAGCCGGATGTCGGCGGCCTTGAGGAAGGCCGGTACCACGCCGGCGGCCCGCAGCAGGTCGTTCATCAAGGTGCCGCGCCCCGGCCCCAATTCGGCCAGCACCACCTTGTCGGGCGCCCCCATCATCTGCCAGACCATGACGCACCACAGCCCGATCAACTCGCCGAACATCTGGCTGACCTCGGGGGCGGTGGTGAAATCGCCCTGACGGCCGAAGGGATCGCGGGTGGCGTAATACTGCCCCACCGCCTCGTGCATGAAATCGGCGACGGTGATCGGTCCGCCCTGGGCGATGCGCGCCGCCAGCTTTTCCGCCAGCGACCGCATCAGGGCCGATGTCCGCGCTTGAACGCCCAGGCGATCACTCCGGCCCCGGCCAGGATCAGCGGGATGGACAGCAACTGCCCCATGGTGGCGCCGCCGATCAAAAAGCCCAGATGGGCGTCGGGCTGGCGGAAGAACTCGCCGATGATGCGGGCAACGCCATAGCCCATCAGGAAGGTGCCGGCCAGGGCGCCGCGCTTTTCGCGGAACGGCCTGATCCGCCACAGCACCGCCAACAGCAGGAACAGCGCCAGACCTTCCAACCCGGCCTGATAAAGCTGGCTGGGGTGGCGCGGTTCCGGCCCGCCGCCGGGGAAGACCATGGCGAACAGGGCGTCGGGGGCGACGCGGCCATAAAGCTCGCCGTTGATGAAATTGGCGATGCGGCCGAAGAACAGGCCGATGGGCACGGCGCAACAGACCACGTCGCCGATGGCGAACAGGTTGAGGCCGCGGCGCCGCGCGAACAGGATGATGGCGAGGATAACGCCCAAGGCGCCGCCGTGGAAGGCCATGCCGCCCTGCCACAACTGAAAGATTTCCAGCGGATGGCTCAGGTAATAGCCCGGCTTGTAGAACAGCACGTAACCCAGCCGCCCGCCGAACACCACGCCCAAGGTGGCCCAGACCAGGAAATCGTCCACGTCCGCTTCACGCATGGCGTGGGGCGGAAAGCGCACCAGCCGTTTGATGTACAGCCAGCCCAGGGTCAGACCGGTGATATAGGCCAAGGCGTACCAGCGGATGGCGATCGGCCCCAACTGGATGGCGATGGGATCGATATGCGGATAGGTCAGCATGTCTTGCCTTACTTGTAGCGGTCGGGACGGTCCAGGAAGTGCTGCACGTATTTGGTGACGCCTTCTTCCAGGCTGGTGAAGGCGCGGGTATAGCCCGCCGCCCGCAGGTTCTTTTCACTGGCCTGGGTGAAGTACTGGTACTTGTCGCGGATGGCGACCGGGGTGTCTTGGAACTTGATCTTGGGTTCCTTGCCCAGCGCCTTGTACACCTGCGACGCCAGATCGATGAACGAGCGGGCCTTGCCGGTGCCGACATTGAAGATGCCGTTGACCTGGGGGTTGTCCAGCAGCCACATCATCACGTCGACGCAATCTTCGACCCAGATGAAGTCGCGCATCTGCCCGCCATCCTTGTATTGCGGATTGTGCGAGCGGAACAGCTGATAGGCGGCATCCTGCTTGGCGTGCGGATAAATCTGCGACACCACGCTTTGCTGCCCGCCCTTGTGGTATTCGTTGGGGCCGTAGACGTTGAAGAACTTGAGGCCGGCGAATTGCGGCGGCTTCCTCGACCCTTGCTGGATCTTGCGGGCGACGCGGCGGTCGAACAGGTGCTTGGACCAGCCATAGGCGTTCAAGGGTTGCAGCTTGGCCAGATGGTCGATGGACCAATCGTCGTCGAAGCCGAACGAGCCGTCGCCATAGGTGGCCGCGCTCGACGCATAGATGAAGCGTACGTTGGACAGGGCGCACCATTTCCACAAAGCCAGCGACAGCGAGAAATTGTTGGCGGCGATCTTGTCGCCGTCGGTCTCGGTGGTGGCGGAAATCGCCCCCATGTGGAAGATGACCTGGACGTGCTTGCGGTTGGCCTCGAGGAAGTCGAACAATTGCTCGGGGTGGACGATGTCGGCCAGCTCGCGTTTGGCGACGTTCTTCCATTTGTCGTTGGAGCGCAGGCGGTCGCACACCACCAGCTTGCCGGCATCACGCGCTTCCAGCGCGGCCAGGATGTTGGAACCGATAAAGCCGGCGCCTCCGGTGACGACGATCATGGCCACATGCTCCCATAAATTTAGCGTCTTGGTTATAGGACGGGGCGGGCGCCATTGCAATTCGCCGTCCACCGCCCATAATGAAGGGAGACTTCCAAAACGCGAGTATGACCCATGCAGACCCAGAACCCCTTCTTCGACGATCTCGCCCGCATGGCCGGCGGTGCGCTGGGGGCGTTGTCGGGCCTGCGGGCGGAAATCGAGGGGCTGATCCGTCAGCAGATGGAACGCTTCATGGCCGGTGTCGACATGGTCCCGCGCGAGGAGTTCGAGGTGGTGCGCGACATGGCCATCAAGGCGCGCGAGGAAAACGACGCCCTGGCCAAGCGGCTGGCCGATCTGGAAGCCAAATTGGCCGACAAGTCCTCGTAACAACACCGTCACTATAAACGGCTTATCCACAAGAATTGATGCGCTGCCGCATGCTTTATCTTGCATCGCGGCGACGCCTGTGCCTAGCCTAGCCCTAGTGGCTGGCAGCACGTTCCATACTATTTTTGGATTGGCGCCCCGGCCTGTCGCGACGCCAATCCCCGGAGGACGAGAGTATGTCCATGGCCCTCGCGCACGAGGAAGACTTCGTCATCAATCCCTTGGACTTGATCGAGCAATTCGTTACCGCCAACGACTGGGCCTTTGACCGCCGTTCCGATGACGAACTGGCCGTCGAGATGCCGGGCAAGTGGTGCAATTACTCGCTTTATTTCGCCTGGCGCGAGGATATGGGCGCCATGCATTTTACCTGCGCCTTCGACATGAAGGTGCCATCGGGCAAGCACCCGGTCATCTGCGAGCTTTTGGCCGCCATCAATGAAAAGCTGTGGCTGGGTCATTTCGGCCTGTGGGACGACGAGGGCGTGCCCATGTTCCGCCATACCTCCTTGGTGCGCGGCACCGAGGGATTGTCGCCGGAACAGGTGGAAGACCTGATGGATATCGCGCTGACCGAGTGCGAGCGCTTCTATCCGGCCTTCCAGTTTGTCATCTGGGGCGGCAAGTCGGCCAAGGATGCGGTGGCCTGTTCGCTGCTGGATACTGTCGGCGAGGCTTGATCGTTCCGGCTTGCCTGTGGTCATCTGTTGCCCTTGATATCTGGATGGGGTGATGATCGTGACCAAGATTTTGCTGGTGGGTTGCGGCAAGATGGGGTCGGCCATGCTGGCCGGCTGGCTGGAGCGCGGCATCCGCGCCGCCGACGTGGTGGTGATCGATCCCCATGCCCAGGGACTGCCCGACGGCGTCACCGTACTGGGCGATGTCGATCTGCTCTCCAAGACCTTTATCCCCGACATCACCATCCTGGCGGTCAAGCCGCAGGTGATGGCCGAGGTGCTGCCGGCCTATGCCCGGCTGGCCGGCCAGACGGTTTTCCTGTCCATCGCCGCCGGCAAGCCGGTCGAATTTTTCCGCCGCCATCTGGGCGAGGCGGCGGCGGTGATCCGCGCCATGCCCAATACTCCGGCGGCGGTGCAGCGCGGTATCACCGTCTGCTTCGCCGGCCCCGGCGTGGCGCAAGAGCCGCGCGCCCTGGCGCAATCGCTGCTGGAAGCGGTGGGCGAGGTGGCCTGGATCGACGATGAAAGCCAGATGGATGCGGTCACCGCTGTTTCCGGCTCCGGCCCCGCTTATGTGTTCCTGCTGGCCGAGGTGATGGCGGCGGCGGGTGTGGCGGCTGGATTGCCGGCTGATCTGGCCGACCGCCTGGCCCGGGCCACGGTGTCGGGTGGCGGCGAGTTGCTGCGGCAATCCTTGGACAGTTCGGCCCAGTTGCGCATCAATGTCACCAGCCCCGGCGGTACCACCGCCGCCGCCCTGGCGGTGCTGATGGACGAGGCCAAGGGCATGGCGCCGTTGATGACCGATGCGGTGGCGGCGGCGACCAAACGCGGCAAGGAACTGGCCGGTTGAGCACCGCGCCCCTGTCCCTCCCCTTCGTCGATCGCCCCGATCTGCCCACCGGGCCGGCGGATTTCAAGCTGGTGTCCGATTATCAGCCCGCCGGCGACCAGCCCACCGCCATCGCCACCCTGGTGGCCGGGCTGGAGAGCAAGGAACGTGATCAGGTGCTGTTGGGGGTGACCGGGTCGGGCAAGACCTTCACCATGGCCCATGTCATCGCCACCACCAAGCGTCCGGCCCTGGTGCTGGCCCACAACAAGACGCTGGCGGCGCAGCTTTACGCGGAAATGAAAAGCTTTTTCCCCGACAACGCGGTGGAGTACTTCGTTTCCTATTACGATTATTACCAGCCCGAAGCCTATATCCCGCGCACCGACACCTATATCGAGAAGGATTCCCAGATCAACGAGCAGATCGACCGCATGCGCCATGCGGCGACGCGGGCGTTACTGGAGCGGCGCGACGTCATCATCGTCGCCTCGGTGTCGTGCATCTATGGTATCGGCTCGGTGGAATCCTATGCCCGTATGACGCTGAAGCTGGTGGTGGGCGAAAGCATCGACCGCACCGAGCTGCTGAAGCGGCTGGTGGAGTTGCAATACACCCGCAACGACGCGGCGTTCGAGCGCGGCACCTTCCGCGTGCGCGGCGATTCGGTGGAAATCTTCCCGGTCCACTACGAGGATCGCGCCTGGCAGGTGTCGTTGTGGGGCGACGAGATCGAAGGCATCGCCGAGTTCGACCCGCTGACGGGGGAAAAGACCGTGCGGCTGTCGGAAGTGGTGGTTTATCCGTCTAGCCACTACGTGACGCCGCGCCCGACCATCACCGCCGCGCTGGCCGGCATCAAGGCGGAACTGAAGGCGACCGTCGCCCATTTCGAGGCGGAAGGCAAGCTGCTGGAAGCCCAGCGCATCCGCGAGCGCACCACCTTCGACATCGAGATGCTGGAAACCACCGGGCATTGTAAGAGCATCGAGAATTATTCCCGTTACCTCACCGGTCGCAAACCGGGTGAGCCGCCGCCGACCCTGTTCGAGTACCTGCCGCCCGACGCGCTGTTGATCGTCGATGAATCCCACGTCACCGTGCCGCAGATCGGCGGCATGTACCGGGGCGATTATGCCCGCAAAAGCACGCTGTCCGAGTTCGGCTTTCGCCTGCCGTCATGCATCGACAACCGGCCTTTGAAATTCGAGGAATGGGACATCATGCGCCCGTCCTCTTTGTTCGTTTCCGCCACGCCGGGGCCGTGGGAGATGGACCGTACCGGCGGCGTCTTCGCCGAGCAGGTCATCCGCCCCACCGGGCTGATCGACCCCATCTGCATCATCCGTCCGGTCGAGCATCAGGTGGATGATCTGCTGGCCGAGGTGCGGCAGATGGCCGCCCAGGGCCATCGCACCCTGGTCACCGTGCTGACCAAGCGCATGGCCGAGGATCTGACCGAGTATCTGCACGACCACGGCATCCGCGTACGCTACCTGCATTCCGACATCGACACGCTGGAGCGGATCGAGATCATCCGCGATCTGCGCCTGGGCGCCTTCGACGTGCTGATCGGCATCAATCTGCTGCGCGAGGGCTTGGATATCCCCGAATGCGCGCTGGTGGCCATCTTGGACGCCGACAAGGAAGGCTTCCTCAGGTCCAAGACCTCGCTGATCCAGACCATCGGCCGGGCGGCGCGCAATATCGACGGCCGTGTCATCCTTTATGCCGACAAGATGACCGATTCCTTGAAATACGCCATCGATGAGACCAACCGCCGCCGCGAAAAGCAGCAGGCCTACAATGTCGCCCACGGCATCACCCCGGAAGGCATCAAGAAGGCGGTGGGCGATGTGTTGGAAAGCGTCTATGAAAAGGATTACCTGACCGTCGATACCGGCGATTCCGGCCTGGCCCATGGTGTCGGCCACAATCTGGCGGCGGTCAAGGCCGACATCGAAAAGCGCATGAAGGCCGCCGCCGCCGATCTGGAATTCGAGGAGGCCGCCCGCCTGCGCGACGAATTGCGCCGGTTGGAGGCGCAGGAACTGGGGGTTCCCGCTGCTCCGGGGCCGCGTGGCGCCGCCCCTAAACCTCAGCCGAAAGGACGGGGACGGCGGCGATAGAATCCACTGGATTCCGCATAAAATTTAATCCAATATGATAGGTGAATGATCCCGGAGCGCATTGCGCCCGGGATTTTTTTTGCCCAGGAGCATGACATGGCTGACGAAAACCTGAACGACGCCCCGGAAGAGAATGCGAATACCAACGCCGCTCCGTCCGAGAATGCGCAGCAGGCACTGGACGATCTGACGGTCCTGTCCGACGTCGGCAATCAAAGCCTGGGCGAATCCCGGCTTAATCTGGTGCGCAACGTCGATGTCAGCGATGCCGCCATGGGGGGCTTGGCCACCATTCACCAGGGCTCTGGTTCGGGCAACCAGGTGCAGGAAGGCCTGCAGGTTCAGGCCGGCCTGATCCAGACCGAGGAAATCGTCGTCGAGCAGGCGCCGCCCGCTCCGGTGGAAACCCCTGAGGTGGCGCCCATGGCTGCCGAAGGAACCGCCCCGGCGGGCGAGATCATCGACACCTCCGTCAATATGGACATTCAAGAAGATCTGTCCGCGCAGAACATCATCTTTGGCGAGGGGGTCGCGGCGATCACGGACTCTGAGGCCGCGGTGGTCGCCGATGAAGGCGCCCCCGAACTCGTCACCGAAGAAATCATCGAGGTCGTGCCCGAGGCAGTGCTGGACGAGACCTTTGTCGACAGCCAGCCGACGATTGGCGGTATCCGCATCGACATCCCCGGCGACAACGATCCCTCGCTGGTGCCGGTTCCCACCCCCATTGATTGGACGGAAGATCAGAACCTGACCTTCGGCGTCGATGCCAGCGATCCCGATGGCGGCGCCGTGGTGATCAATTTCAGCGAGCCCGCCAACGGCGTCATCATCGTCAACGGCGACGGCACCTACGAATATCGCCCGGATGCCGATTATTTCGGCACCGACAGCTTCACCGTCTTCGTCACCGACGACGAGGGCAATACGGTCAGCCAAGTGGTCGAACTGAACATCGCCAACGTCGACGACGCGGCGGTGGTCAGCGTCACCGGCGGTGTCGGTGATGAAAGCACCACTGGTGCCGCGACCACGGTGACCGGTTCCATCTCGGCCACCGACGTGGACGGCGCCATCATCGGCTACGAAGTGGTGGCCGGCGATCATCCCGGCAGCTTGACCGTCAATGCCGACGGCACCTTCACCTTCGTTGCCGATAATCCCAACTGGAACGGCAGCGAAACCTTCACCGTCAAGGTCTATGACGATCAGGGCGGCGCCACCGAAGTGCCGGTGACCATCACCGTCAACGCCACCGACGATGCCGTCGTCGACAATGGCATCCTGATCGACCTGCCCGGCGACAACGACCCCACCTTGGTGGCGGTCCCCAATCCGGTGGAAATGCAGGAAGACAGCAGCCTGCGCTTCGCCATCGACGCCACCGATCCCGACGGCAGCCCGGTCACCATCAGCTTCGAGCAGCCGGCCCATGGTTCGGTCATCGACAATGGCGACGGCACCTTCACCTATCAGCCGAGTGACAACTATTTCGGCAGCGATACCGTCACCTACACGGTGACCAGCGCCGATGGGTCCACCCTCACCAACACCATGAATCTGAATGTCGCCAATGTGGATGACGCCCCGCAAGTCACCCTTGCCGGCGGTTCGGGCGACGAAGATACGGTGATCACCGGCTCCATCGGTGTGGACGATGTGGACAATCAGGGCGCCGCTTCGACCCTTGAACTGGTCGGCGATGCCCAGCACGGCACGGTGACGTTGAACAGCAACGGCACCTATAGCTTTGTCGCCTCCGATGCCAATTGGAACGGCACCGACACCTTTACCGTGCGTATCACCGATGCCCAGGGCGCCGTCACCGAACAGGTGGTCGAGGTCAATGTGGGCGCCGTTGACGACGCCACGATGGTCAGTGCTCCGGTCGATCTGGGCGACGTGACCGAGGATTCGGGCGTCATCACCATTGCCGCCAGCGACTTGCTGGCCAATGCGTCGGACGTGGACAACGCGCTTTCGGTGGACAACGTCAAGATCAACGGCGTCGAGCTGGTTGATAACGGCGACGGCACCTACAGCTACACCCCGCCGGCTGATTTCAACGGTACCATCGACGTCACCTACGACGTGGTCACCGACACCGGCATCGCCACCCCGGCGACCGCCAGCATCGATGTCACCGCCGTGGATGACGCCACGATGGTCAGTGCTCCGGTCGATCTGGGCGCCGTGACCGAGGATTCGGGCGTCATCACCATTGCCGCCAGCGACTTGCTGGCCAATGCGTCGGATGTGGACAACGCGCTTTCGGTGGACAACGTCAAGATCAACGGCGTCGAGCTGGTTGACAATGGCGATGGCACCTACAGCTACACCCCGCCGGCCAATTTCAACGGTCAGATCGACGTCACCTACGACGTGGTCACCGATACCGGCATCGCCACCCCGGCGACCGCCAGCATCGATGTCACCGCCGTGGATGACGCCACGATGGTCAGCGCTCCGGTCGATCTGGGCGCCGTGGACGAGGATTCGGGCGTCATCACCATTGCCGCCAGCGACTTGCTGGCCAATGCGTCGGACGTGGACAACGCGCTTTCGGTGGATAACGTCAAGATCAACGGCGTCGAGCTGGTTGATAATGGCGACGGCACCTACAGCTACACCCCGCCGGCCAATTTCAACGGTCAGATCGACGTCACCTACGACGTGGTCACCGACGCCGGCATCGCCACCCCGGCGACCGCCAGCATCGATGTGAATGCGGTCGAAGATGCCGCCCAACTGGACAGCCCGAGCGAAGTCGACCTGACCGTCGGCCAGGATGGCATCGGCACCGGCGACCTGGATGCCAGCGACGCCGATGGCGACACCCTGACCTATGGTATCGTCGACCCGGCCACCGGCGAGTTGGTCGGCCAGTTGGAAACCGATTACGGCACCGTGGTGGTCGATCCGGCCACTGGCGAATACACCTTCACCCCCAACGACAACGCGGCGACGCTGGACGACAATCAAAGCGCCAGCGATGCGTTCCAGGTGGCGGCCAGCGACGGCACGTCCATCAGCGAGCCGCAGAATGTGTCGGTGACCATCACCGGCAGCAATGACGGCCCGGTGGTTGAAACCGCCACCAGCAGCCTGACCATGAGCGAGGACGGCAGTGCCGAGGGCGCCATCGCCGGCTCGGACGTGGATGCCGGCGATACGGTCAGCTATTATCTGGTGGACGAGAACGGCGACCGCGTCACCACCTTGGCGACCGAGAACGGCTCGGTGACCATCGACAGCGAAACCGGCCAGTACACCTTCACCGCCGCCGATGGCCTCAACAGCCTCAATGACGGCGACAGCGTCACCGACAGCTTCCAGGTGGTCGCCTGGGATGGTACTGCCGCCAGCGCGCCGCAGGATGTCAGCGTCACCATCAACGGCAGCGATGACGCCACCGTGGTGACCGGTTCGGTCGATCTGGGCGACGTGACCGAGGATACGGGCGTCATCACCATCAGCGCCGACGACTTGCTGGCCAAGGCGTCCGACGTGGACAACGCGCTTTCGGTGGACAACGTCAAGATCAACGGTGTCGAGCTGGTTGATAACGGCGACGGCACCTACAGCTACACCCCGCCGGCCAATTTCAACGGTACCATCGACGTCACCTACGACGTGGTCACCGATGACGGCATCGCCACCCCGGCGACCGCCAGCATCGATGTCACCGCCGTGGATGACGCCACAATGGTCAGCGCTCCGGTCGATCTGGGCGCCGTGGACGAGGGTTCGGGCGTTATCACCATCAGCGCCGAAGACTTGTTGGCCAATGCGTCCGACGTGGACAACGCGCTTTCGGTGGACAACGTCAAGATCAACGGCGTCGAGCTGGTTGACAATGGCGACGGCACCTACAGCTACACCCCGCCGGCTGATTTCAACGGTACCATCGACGTCACCTACGACGTGGTCACCGACACCGGCATCGCCACCCCGGCGACCGCCAGCATCGACGTCACCGCCGTGGATGACGCCACAGTTGTCAGTGGCCCGGTGGATCTGGGCGACGTGACCGAGGATTCGGGCGTCATCACCATTGCCGCCAGCGACTTGCTGGCCAATGCGTCGGATGTGGACAACGCGCTTTCGGTGGACAACGTCAAGATCAACGGCGTCGAGCTGGTTGACAATGGCGACGGCACCTACAGCTACACCCCGCCGGCCAATTTCAACGGTCAGATCGACGTCACCTACGACGTGGTCACCGATGACGGCATCGCCACCCCGGCGACCGCCAGCATCGATGTCACCGCCGTGGATGACGCCACGATGGTCAGCGCTCCGGTCGATCTGGGCGCCGTGGACGAGGATTCGGGCGTCATCACCATCAGCGCCAGTGACTTGCTGGCCAATGCGTCCGACGTGGATAACGCGCTTTCGGTGGACAACGTCAAGATCAACGGCGTCGAGCTGGTTGATAACGGCGACGGCACCTACAGCTACACCCCGCCGGCTGATTTCAACGGTCAGATCGACGTCACCTACGACGTGGTCACCGATACTGGCATCGCCACCCCGGCGACCGCCAGCATCGATGTCACCGCCGTGGATGACGCCACAGTTGTCAGCGGCCCGGTGGATCTGGGCGACGTGACCGAGGATTCGGGCGTCATCACCATTGCCGCCAGCGACTTGCTGGCCAATGCGTCGGATGTGGACAACGCGCTTTCGGTGGACAACGTCAAGATCAACGGCGTCGAGCTGGTTGATAACGGCGACGGCACCTACAGCTACACCCCGCCGGCTGATTTCAACGGTACCATCGACGTCACCTACGACGTGGTCACCGACACTGGCATCGCCACCCCGGCGACCGCCAGCATCGATGTCACCGCCGTGGAAGACGAAGCGGTGATCACCGCCAGCGGCGGCAGCGGCTTGGAAAGCACTTCCGACGCGGCCAGCGTGGTGACCGGTACCATCACCGCCACCGATGTGGATGGCGCGGTCAGCATGGAAGTGGTCGGTCAGGGCGAGCATGGCGCGGTCGTGCTCAACGCTGATGGCACCTACACCTTTACCGCTGCCGACAACGATTGGAGCGGTACCGATACCTTCACCGTGCGCACCACCGACGCCAATGGCGGCGTGACCGAACAGCAGGTGACGGTGAATGTGGCGGCTCAGGCCGATGGCGCCGCCATCGACACCCAGGATGCCAGCATCAATCTGGGCGATGGCAGCAACGACACCATCACCGGCACCAGCGGTGCCGACAGCCTGATCGGCGGCTCCGGTAACGACGTGGTCAATGGCGGTGCCGGCAACGACACCATCTATGGTGACAGCGTCGGCGCCAGTGCCGGCAGCTACACCACCGACCTTAATATCGACATCAGCACCCTGGATTCCTCGGAATCCCTGTCGTCGGTCACCATCTCGGGCGTGCCCGAGGGGGCCAGCCTGTCGGCGGGCACCGATAATGGCGACGGCACCTGGACCTTGTCGGTGGAAGACCTGGACGGCCTGCAACTGACCGTGACTCAGGTGGATGCCGACGGCTTCGACCTGGGCGTGTCGGTGAGCACCACCGACGGCACCGATGTGGAACTGTCCAGCGACAGCCTGCATGTGTCCTTCACCGGCAGCGCAGCCGACGGCAATGACGTGCTGTCCGGCGGCACCGGCGACGACACCGTCTTCGGCGGTGGCGGCAACGACACCATCAGCGGCGGTGCGGGCACCGACGTTCTGAATGGCGGCGCCGGCAACGATGTCTTCACCATGGCGGCTGGCGAGGACGGCACCTGGGGCGGCGGAACCGGGGCCAAGGATGTGGGCGACAAATCCACCAGCGGCACCCAGGATGTGGTCAGCGTTGGCGGCATGAACCAGCTGGATGACACCGTCATCGGCGGCGAGGGTGTCGACACCCTGGTGGCTTCGTCCGGTAACGACGCCATCTTCCTGGACGCGGCCAGCGGCGGCGCCCGCCTGGACGGTATCGAAGTGATCGATGCCGGGGCCGGCAATGACGTGGTCGATCTGACCAGTGATCGCTTCGATTACGGCAACGTCACCATCGATGGCGGTTCCGGCAACGACGTGCTGTGGTCGTCGGCGGGGGATGACACCCTGATCGGCGGCACTGGCAACGACACCCTGAACGCGGGCGCCGGCGACGACGTGCTGCTGGGTGGCGACGGCAACGACACCATCATCGTTGACAAGGACGAATCGGCGGGCGACGTGGTCGACGGCGGTTCGGGCACCGATACCCTGCGGGTGGAACTGACTGCCGGTCAGTACACCGAAGCGGTGCGCGACGAATTGCTGGAATTCAACGCTTTCGCTTCGGACCCGGCCAATGCCGGTCAAAGCTTCACCTTCGACAGCCTGGGCGGCCTGCAGGTCACCAATATGGAAGGCCTGTCGGTCGAGGTGAACGGGACCCCCATCAACCTCAACAGCCCGCCCGACGTGGTGGAAGCGGCGGTGGTCGACCAGGCCGCCACCGAGGATCAGGCCTTTGCCCTGGACGTGTCGGACTTCTTTACCGACGCCGACATCGCCTTGGGCGACAGCCTGACCTATGGCCTGACCTTCCTGGATGCCGACGGCAATGTCATTCCCACCCCCGATTGGGTGGAGTTCGACGCCGCCACCGGTCAATTGTCCGGTACCCCGGATAATTCCGACGTGGGCGCCTTCCAGATCCAGGTGACCGCCACCGACGAAAGCGGCGCCACCGCCACCACCGAGCCGTTCACCGTCTCGGTCGCCGATGTGGACAACGCCGCCGAAATCAGCGTCACCGGCGGCGAGGGCGACGAAAGCACCACCAATGCGGCCACCGTGGTCACCGGTCAGATCGAGGCCAGCGACGCCGATGGCGGCATCGTCTCGTTCGCGGTGGTTGCCGGCGGCGATCATCATGGCAGCCTGACCGTCAATGCCGACGGCAGCTTCAGCTTCACCGCCGACAATGCCAACTGGAACGGCACCGACAGCTTCCAGGTGCAGCTGACCGACGGCGAAGGCAACGTCTATACCCAAAGCCTGACCATCACCGTCGATCCCACCAACGATGCCCCGGTGGTCACCATGGGTGTCGATCTGGGCACCGGCACCGAGGATCAGCGGATCATCATCAGCAAGTCCGATCTGGTGGAAAACGCCTCGGATGTGGACGGTGATGCCCTGGCGGCGGCCAATATCAGCGCCGATCACGGCACCATCATCGACAATGGCAACGGCACCATCACCTTTGTCCCCGATGCCAATTACAACGGTGACGTGACCTTCAGCTACACGGTCAGCGATGGCCAGGGCGGCACCGCCTCGGGCACCGCTACCTTGGACGTGACCGCTGTCAATGACGGCCCGGTGGTGTCCGGCACCGTCGATCTGGGCGACAGCCTGGAAGACCAAGCGGTGATCATCAGCAAGGAAGACCTGCTGGGCAATGCTACCGACGTGGATGGCGACACCTTGTCGGCGGCCAATATCAGCGCCGATCACGGCACCATCGTCGATAACGGCGACGGCACCATCACCTTCACCCCGGCGGCGGATTATCATGGTGACGTGACCTTCACCTACACGGTCAGCGACGGTCAGGGCGGTACCACCTCCGGCACCGCCACATTGGATCTGGCCGATGTGTCCGACAACCAAGGCCCGGTCGCGGGCGACGACGGCGACAACATCGATATGTCGGCCCAGGGCCCGGCCCTGAGGTTGAACATCGGTGACGCCACGGTGATCGAGGGCGAAAACCCCATGGCCGGTCTTGCCGACATGGAAGATCCGACCTCGCGGGCCACCACCACCAATTACGGCAGTGACCTGAATTCGTCGCTGACCAACAACGGCAATGTGGACGATCTGGTCAGCGTCGGTCGCGACGTCAACGCCAGCATCAATATCGGCAACGGCGACGATCAACTGAGCGTCGGTCGCGACGTCAATGCCAATGTCGATCTGGGCAATGGCACCAACGCCCTGGACGTGGGCGGCGATGTTAACGCCTCGGTCACCACCGGCTCCGGCAACGATACCGTGCGCATCGGCGACGAGTTGAACGGTAGGATCGATCTGGGCAACGGCGACAACCGTCTGGAAATCGGCGGTGCGGCCAATGCTTCCATCACCACCGGTTCGGGTGCGGATGAGGTCAAGGTCGGTGGCAACCTGAACAGCCAGGCCACTTTGGGCAGCGGCGACGACACCTTGGATATCGACGGCAGCGCCTATGCCACCATCGATGCCGGCAGTGGCAACGACATCGTCACCATCGGTAACGATGTCAGCTCCAACATCACCTTGGGGGCCGGTGACGACATCTTGCAGGTGACCGACGACGTTTGGGCAACCATCGACGCCGGCAGCGGCGACGATACCGTATCCCTCGGCGGCGATATCTCGGGCAAGGTCGACATGGGGGCGGGCAACGACCATCTGACCATCACCGGCCAGAATCTGTGGTCGACGGTGACCGGCGGCTCGGGCACCGATTCCATCGAACTGACCGGTGTGACCAAGGCGCAGTGGGATGCCAACACCAATAACATCCAGGGTTACGTCAAGGACTTCGAGAACATCAAGTTCTCGGACGGTCGGGTCATCGGTGACGCCTCGGCCTTTGAAGGCAATGGCGGCGGCGAAAGCGACACCTACGAATATCCCATCGAGGTGACCGCCACCCTGACCGATACCGATGGCAGCGAAAGCCTGTCGGCGGTGACTTTGACCAATATCCCTGCGGGCGCCACCGTCATGCTGGGCGATCAGGTGCTGACGGCGGGCAATGACGGCAGCTACAGCGTCAACGTCACTTCGGGCAGCACCGTTACTCTGACCGTGGTCAGCGACGGCCCGCTGGACCTGTCGGGCGTCACCGCTTCGGTGACTTCGACCGAGGCCAATGGCGGCGACACCGCCACCACCACCTTGGTGGGCGAGGGCAGCAATGCCGGTGAAGCGGCACAGGAAGGCATCCATGTGGCCGAGGACGGCTCCATCGTCATCAACGGCAGCAACCTGCTGGCCAATGACAGTGATGCCGATGGCGATACCCTGACCATCGTCAGCGTCGGCGACGCCGAGCATGGCTCGGTGACGCTGAACCCCGACGGCACCATCAGCTTTGTCCCCGACGCCAATTATCAGGGCGAAACCAGCTTCACCTACACGGTCAGCGACGGTCAGGGCGGCACCTCCACCGCCACCGTCAACCTGACGGTGGACAGTGACGGCATCAACGAAAACGTCTCCTACACCATTGATGCCGATATCGGCGACGTCACCGGTGCGGCCAATACCAGCACCGATTACGACGGCAGCGGCTCGGCTTCCAGCAGCACGGTGACCGGCACCTCGGGTAATGACAGCAAGTATGGCGGGGCCGGTAACGACACCGTCGACGGCGGGGCCGGTAACGACAAGCTGTATGGCGGCTCGGGCAACGACTCGGTGATCGGCGGCAGCGGTACCGATACCCTGTATGGCGGTTCCGGCAACGACCATCTGAGCGACGGCACCGAAGCGGTGGCCGGCGGTTCGTCGGGCGGTTCCGGCGGCGGTCATGGTTCGCATGGCGGTTCCGGCGGCGGTCATGGTCACGGCCATGGCTCCAGCGGCGGCTCGTCGGGTGGGTCCAGCGCCAATACCGGCAGCAACGACACCATGTTCGGCGGTTCCGGCAACGACGTCATCTCGGGTGGCGGCGGCAATGACAAGCTGTACGGCGACGGCGCGACCGAAGGTTCGGGCGGCTATCTCTACGCCGATCTGGATATCTCGGGCGGGGCTTCCGACGGCTCGTCGGTCACCTACACCATCGCCGGTCTGGAAGCCGGGGTGCAACTGGTTCAGGACGGCGTGGTTCTGAGCGCCGACGCCAACGGCGTCTATACGCTCGACGACGTCGCCGGTCTGGAACTGAAGATCCCCGATAACGGTTCGTTGACCGATATCGACTTCACCGTCGGCCTGTTGGACGCCAACGGCCAGCAGGTGGCCAGCGACACCGTCACCATGGATGTCAGCGACTTCGCCGGTCTGGGCAGCGGTGACGGCAACGACACCCTGTCGGGTGGTTCGGGCACCGACACCTTGTTCGGCGGTGGCGGCGACGACGTCTTGGTCTACAGCGCCGATCAGGTCAGCGATCGCAACGATGCCGATTATCAGGATCAGGGTGGCGCCGCCCGCGACGGCACCGATCATACGGTTGACTCCAACGGTCTCAACGACACGCTGGACACCTATATCGGTGGTTCGGGTCACGATACCCTGACCATGAGCGACGGCAACGACGCCATCTGGATCGGCAATGTCCAGGGCGTGGAGGTCATCCAGGCCGGGGCCGGCAACGACGTGGTCGACATGAACTACTCGGACGGTACCAGCTATGGCGACCTTACCGTCGACGGCGGTTCGGGCAACGACGCCATCTTCACCAATGACGGCGACGATGTGCTGATCGGTGGCTCGGGCACCAACTACCTGTCGGGCAATGCCGGCAACGATACCTTCATCGGCGGTTCGGGCAGCGATGCCATGCACGGCGGTGCGGGCACCGATACGGTGGATTATTCCGACAGCGCCACCGGCGTGAACGTCTATCTGGGCGCCGGCGACGGCAACGGCTACAGCGGTTCCGGCGGTGTCGGCAACAGCGGCGATGCCCAGGGCGACACCTATTCCGGCATCGAAAACGTGGTCGGCTCGGCCCATAACGATTACGTCTATGGCTCGGCCAGTGGCAGCGTCGCCGATCTGGGCGCCGGCAACGACACCTTCGACAACACCGAAGTGTCGTCGGTGGTCAAGTCCGACACGGTCGACGGCGGTGCCGGCAACGATACCATCTGGACCGGCAATGGCGACGACACCCTGATCGGTGGCGCCGGCGACGACCAGTTGTATGGTGAAGCCGGTAGCGACACCTTCCTGTTCGATTTCGGCTCTGGCCACGACACCGTCAATGGCGGCGGCGGCAGCTGGACCGATACCCTGGACTTCTCGGATGCGGTGGGCCAGACCTTCGTCATCACCACGGATAGCGGCGAAAGCTGGACCATCCAGGTGGACGGCGAAAACCACGGCACCTTGGATATCGGCGACAATGCCAGCGGCGAAGTCCACCTCAACACCGCCAATGGCGAGACGGTGGTCGATTTCGACAATATCGAACAGATCAAGTGGTAACTGACAAAGCGGGCGCCTTGCCCACGGATACGGGCCTGCCTTGGTTTACCAAGGCAGGCCCGGTTTTGACCGCTCCGGCCCGGCTGGGCATTTATGAAATCCGCGAGCTGGTGGTCACCAGCTCGTTTTCCCACCTGTATCGGGCCCATGATCCGTTGTTGGATCGGTGGGTCGCCATCAAGGTGTTCGACCTTAGCCCGGAAAAAGAAGCCAGCCTGCCCTATGAACGGCAAGAATGGCAGCGGCGCTTCGTCGCCGAGGCCCGTATCCTGGCGGCCATGGATCATCCGCATGTGGTCCGGGTCGATGCCATGGGGCATCTGCCCGACGGCGCGCCTTATATGGTCATGCCCTGGCACGTGGCCAATCTGCGGCGAGAGATCGGTCGTGACGTTTTTGATCCGGAGCGGCAAAAGACCGTTCCGGTCGAGCAAAGGCCGCGAGCGGTAGCACCGGAACGGGCGATCGAGATTCTACGGCAGACCTGCTTGGGGCTGGCGGCGCTGCACCGCCGTGGTATCGTCCACCGTGACGTGAAGCCCAGCAATCTGCTGCTGACCGAACGTCATGACGGCATGATCAGGCTGTGCGATCTGGGTATGGCCAAGCAGGGTGCCGATATGAGCCGGTCGCGGGCTGGGGTGTGGATCGGCACCTTAGATTATCTGGCGCCGGAGCAGCGCGAGAATGCCGCCGCCGCCACCGACCGCGCCGACGTCTACGCGGTCGGCGTGTTGGCATATCGGCTGTTAACCGGCAAGCTGCCGGTCGGGGCATTCGCTCCGGTCTCCACCTTGGTCGAGGGGGTGGGGACCGAGTTGGATCACTGGGTGGGGGATGCCTTGGCCCCCGATCCGGTATTGCGTCCACCGGCCATCCGGATGGCAGCCAGACTGGCGCAGGGTGTATTGAAGGCTTAGAATCAAGGTGCCGTTCATCATGCGGCGGCACAGGGGAAGCGGGGGAATATGGAACGCATCGGCAAATACGTCGTTCACAAAAGCGTGCAGACGACCGGCTATGCCAGGATCGTCTTTTGTCACGATCCGGATTTGCAAATTCCGGTGGCTTTGAAAGTTTTCGCGGCCAAAGCCAGTGACAGCGATCCGCTCAGCGTTCCGCAATGGCTGACCCGTTTCCAGGCCGAGGCCCGCGCCCTGGCCACTTTCGATCATCCCCACATCATTGCCGTCAAGTCCATGGAAACCGGGACCAGTGGCCGCCCGTTCTTCGTCATGCCCTATATGGCCGCCAATCTGCGTTTCGAGATCGGCAAGGACAATGTGACCGAAGGCGAGGAAAAGTCGCGCCGGTTGCCCCTGGCCCGGGCGCTGTCGTTGTTGAAGCAGACCTCGTCCGGACTGATGAGCCTGCATCGGCGCGGCATGGTCCATCGGGCGGTCAAACCGGGGAACCTTTTGTTGACCGCGCGTGAGAACGGCCAGATCAAGCTGGCCGATTTCAGCATGGTCAAACTGCCGGAGCGTAATCCGCCGCTGCCCGACCACTGGATGGGCGATACCGATTATTGCGCCCCCGAACAACGTGAAAGCGCCACCACCGTCGATGCGCGCGCCGATGTCTATTCGCTGGGGGTGTTGGCCTGTCGGCTGTTGACCGGAACGTTGCCGGATTTGTCGGCTGGGGCGGTGGAACTGCCGGGCAAGTTCTCCGAGCTTCTGGTCAAGCTGGTGCGCGATGCCACCGACCCTGATCCGGCCAAGCGTCCGGCCCATGCCGGGGCGTTCCTACAGGGGCTGGGGCAGGTTCCGGTCGAGGCGGCGGCCAAGCCCAAGGTGCATGTGGTTCCCATGCGCAGGGTACCCGCAGCGACCAAGGCGGCGCTCCCGATCGCGGGAGAGTAATAACATTTGCGCCCTCGGCGGGCCTTCGCCATGCTGGGGCCATGACCGACATCTCTTCCCTGATTCCCCGCACCGCCCTGGTTACCGGCGCCGCCCGACGTTTGGGCCGGGCCATGGCGCTTGAACTGGCCCAAGCTGGTTTCGCCGTTGCCATCCATTATTCCCGGTCGCGCGACGAGGCGGCAAGCCTGGCCGCCGAGATCGTTGGCCATGGTGGACGGGCCGCCCTGGTGGCCGGCGATCTGGCGGTCGAGGCCGACATGCAGGCGCTGATGCCGCAGGCGGTGGCGGCGTTGGGCCCCATCGGCGTGCTGGTCAACAACGCTTCGACCTTCGAGCGCGATGAGGTGGACAGCGCCAGTCGGGCCAGTTGGGACTTTCATATGGAAGTCAATCTGCGCGCCCCCTTTGTCCTGTCCCAGGCCATGGCCGCGGCGCTGCCCGACGATGCCCATGGGGTGATCGTCAATCTGATCGATCAGCGGGTGTGGAACCTGACGCCCCATTTCACCACCTACACCCTGTCCAAGGCGGGCTTATGGACCCTGACCCAGACCCTGGCCCTGGCCCTGGCACCGCGCATCCGCGTCGCTGGGATCGGGCCGGGACCGGCTCTGCCCTCGGTGCGACAGACGCAAGCGCAATTCGATGCCCAATGCGCGGGCACGCCGCTGGCGGTGGGCACGTCGCCGGACGAAGTGGCGGCGGCGCTGCGCTTTATTTTATCCAGCCGCTCGTACACCGGTCAGATGGTGGCCTTGGATGGCGGGCAGCATCTGCAATGGGCGCCGGCTGCCGCCGGTTTTGCCGGTATCGAGTGACGTGGGCTTTAGGATGGTGCGGCGCACCTACAATCTAAAGGCTGGGGGCTAGGGGCTTGTGGCGGCTGACGAAACCCATTTTGGGTGTCAAGTTTTGCACAGGTGCCGGGGGACGGGGTGTTTGCCCGATCCGGGCGACAGAGTCCAGAGGAAAAGCTTATTTTTTACATATCGTTTACCCTTGACATACAATAAGTGTTTGATTTTATTGTATTTCACATTTCTGCATAGAAAATGGGCAATGCCGAGGACTCCTAGGAGTCCCAAGGGGCGGACGCTGCCTCCCACAATTTGCCAACAGACTTATCCACAGGAATCGTGGATATCCCGCTAGAAGCCCGGATTCCCTGGGTTTCTTCCGTTGTTCATAAAATGCTGATCGCCGGATCATGACAACCGATAATGCGCACAGGGCTGAATCCGACCTTTCCGACCGCCCGCTGGCGGTGGGGGTGACGGTGATCGAACGCTTTCTCGCCACCTTGCCGGCGACGCCCGGCGTGTATCGCATGCTCAACCAGCGTGGCGATGTGCTTTATGTGGGCAAGGCCAAAAGCCTGAAGAAGCGGGTGGTGGCCTATACCAAGCCCGAGCGCCAGACCTTGCGCATCCAGCGCATGATCGCCGAAACCGCGTTCATGGAAGTGATCACCACCCATACCGAGGTGGAAGCCTTGTTGCTGGAAAGCAACCTGATCAAGACCTTGGGGCCGCGCTATAACATTCTGCTCAAGGACGACAAGACCTTTCCCCATATCCTGCTGACCGGCGATCATGACTGGCCGCAGGTGGTCAAGCACCGGGGCGCCCGCTCGCGGCGGGGGGAATATTTCGGCCCGTTTGCTTCCGCCGGGGCGGTCAACCAGACGCTGTCGGCCTTGCAGCGGGCGTTTTTGCTGCGTTCATGCACCGATTCGGTGTTTTCCAGCCGCACGCGCCCGTGTCTTTTGTTCCAGATCAAGCGTTGTTCGGCGCCGTGCGTCGACCGCATCGACCATGCCGAATACATGGATCTGGTGGCCCAGGCCCGCGCTTTTCTGTCCGGCCAGTCCCAGGTCATCCAGCGCGATCTGGCCAAGCGCATGGAAGCCAGTGCCGAAGCCATGGAATACGAACAGGCGGCGGTCTACCGCGACCGTATCCGGGCGTTGTCGCGCATTCAGGCGCACCAGGATATCAACCCCGCCGACGTGGCCGAGGCCGATGTGGTAGCGCTGCACCAGGCCGGCGGTCAAACCTGTGTGCAGGTGTTCTTCTTCCGCTCGGGCTGCAATTACGGCAACCGCGCCTATTTTCCCCAGCACGCCGCCGAGGCCGAGGCGTCCGAGGTGATGGCGGCATTCCTGGGCCAGTTCTACGCCGACAAACAGCCCCCGCGGGAAATCCTGCTGAGCCAGGAGCCGGCCGAGGCGGAGATCGTCGCCGCCGCCTTGTCGGCCAAGGCCGGGCGCAAGGTGATTGTAAGCGTGCCCAAGCGCGGTGACCGCAAGCGCCTGATCGAGCATGCCTATGACAATGCGCGCGAGGCCTTGGGCCGGCGCATGGCCGAAAGCTCGGCCCAGGGTACATTGCTGGACGGGGTGGCGGAACTGTTCGGCCTCGATGCCCGCCCCACGCGCATCGAGGTCTACGACAACAGCCATATCCAGGGCACCAACGCCGTGGGCGGCATGATCGTCGCCGGCCCCGACGGGTTGATGAAGGCGGCCTATCGCAAGTTCAACATCCGCTCGACCGAGCTGACCCCCGGCGACGATTTCGCCATGATGCGCGAGGTGCTGACCCGGCGCTTCCAGCGGGCGCAAAAGGAAGACCCCGACCGCGATCGCGGCCAATGGCCTGATCTGGTGCTGATCGACGGCGGTCTGGGCCAACTGAATGCCACGGTGGAAGTGCTGGCCGATCTGGGTATCGAGGACGTCGCCTTGGTCTCCATCGCCAAGGGGCCGGACCGCAATGCCGGGCGCGAACGCTTTTTCATGCCCGGCAAGGAGCCGTTCTCGCTGCCGATGAAAGACCCGGTGCTGTATTTCCTGCAACGGCTGCGCGACGAGGCCCATCGCTTCGCCATCGGCGCTCACCGCACGCGCCGGGCCGGCGACATGGTGCGCTCGCCGCTCGATGAAATCGACGGCATCGGCGCCGCCCGCAAGAAGGCGCTGCTGCATCATTTCGGCTCGGCCCGCGAGGCGGCGGCGGCAGGGCTGGCCGATCTGGAGGCGGTGCCCGGAATCTCGAAATCCATGGCCAAAAAAATCTATGACCATTTCCATCCGCAGGGCTAATATCCCGCCCATGCTGACCAGTCTGCCCAACCTCTTGACCTTGTCGCGGATCGTGGTGATCCCCCTGGTCATCCTGACCTTCTACATCGAAGGCGCCTGGACCCATTGGGCCGCCTGCGCCCTGTTCGTCGCCGCCGCCATCACCGATTGGTTCGACGGCTGGTTGGCGCGGTCGTGGAATCAGGTGTCGGCCTTCGGCCGCTTCCTCGACCCCATCGCCGACAAGCTGCTGGTCGCCGCCGTTTTGTTCATGCTGGTGGCCTTCGACCGGGTCAGCCAGTGGAGCGAACTGCCGGCCCTGGTCATCTTGTTGCGCGAGATATTGGTGTCGGGCCTGCGTGAGTTTCTGGCGGAAATCCGTGTCGGCATGCCGGTGACCCGGCTGGCCAAGTGGAAGACCGGCTTCCAGATGGTGGCGCTGCCGGTGCTGCTGGTGGGCCAAGCCGGTCCGGCCATGATCCCGGTGCAGGCAATCGGCGAGGGCTTTTTGTGGGTGGCCGCCGCCCTGACCATGATCACCGGCTGGGATTATCTGCGCTCCGGTCTCAAACACCTGACCGGGCCGACGAAATGAAGATTTTCGGCCTTTCGGGCCATTCGGGCAGCGGCAAGACCACGCTGATGGTCAAGCTGGTGCCGCTGTTGACGGCCAAGGGCCTGACGGTGTCGACCATCAAGCAGGCCAATGCCGGTTTCGACGCCGATAAGCCGGGCAAGGATTCGTACCTGCACCGCGAGGCCGGGGCCAAGGAAGTGCTGGTGGCCTCGGCCAAGCGCTGGGCCTTGATGCACGAATACCGCGACGAGCCGGAATTCACCATGGACCAGCTGTTGGCGCGCATGAGCGCGGTCGATCTGGTGCTGGTCGAAGGCTTCCGCCAATGGCCACATCCGCGCATCGAAGTGTGGCGGCAGGCCGTCGGCAAGCCGCCGTTCTTCCCCGATGACCCGCAGGTGGTGGCGGTGGCCTCCCCCGACCAGCCCGACGGCCTGGACCGGCCTTTGCTGGATCTGGACGATGCCGGGGCGATTACCCGTTTCATCCTGAAAAACCTAGGATTCTAGCCATGGCCTATGATGCCGGCGACACGATGATTTCGGTCGAACAGGCCCTTGCCTTGTTGGAAAGCCGGGTCCAGCCCCTGGGCCTGACCGAGGTGGTGGCTTTGCCCGATGCCCTGGGCCGGGTGCTGGCCGAGGATGTGGTGTCGCCGCTGGATGTGCCGGCCTTCGCCAATTCGGCCATGGACGGTTATGCCTTCGCCCTGGCGGGGCTGCCCGCCGATGGGCGCCTGCGCCGGGTCGGGCGCTCCGCCGCCGGCCATCCCTTCGACGGCGTGGTGGGCGCGGGGGAGTGCATCCGTATCCTCACCGGGGCGATGATGCCCCAGGGCGCCGATTGCGTCGCCATGCAGGAGGATTGCAGTGTCGACGGCGATGTGGTGACCGTGCCGACCAGCCTGAAGCCGGGCGCTAATTGGCGCCATGCCGGCGAGGACGTGGCTCATGGCGCCACCGTGCTCTACACCGGCAGCCGTCTGCGCCCGCAAGAGATCGGTCTGGCGGCGGCGGTGGGTCGCACCGCCCTTCGTGTCTATCGCCCGCTGCGCGCCGCCGTGTTTTCCACCGGTGACGAGATCAATCCGCCGGGCAGCCCATTGCCGCCGGGCGGCATCTATGATTCCAACCGCTTCACCGCCGGCGCCTTGCTGCGTGCGCTGGGCATCGAGGTCACCGATCTGGGCATCCTGGCCGACGACCGCGCGGCGATCATCGCCGCCCTGGACAAGGCGGCACTGGACCATGACGTCATCCTGACCTCGGGCGGGGTGTCGGTGGGCGACGAAGACCACGTCAAGGCGGCGGTAGAAACTCTGGGGGCCTTGCATTTCTGGCGTCTGGCCATCAAGCCGGGCAAGCCGGTGGCTTTGGGCGAGATCAAGGGCCGCACCTTCATCGGCCTGCCCGGCAATCCGGTGGCGGTGATGGTCTGTTTCATGCTGTTGGCTCGGCCCCTGCTGCTGCGGCTGATGGGCTTGCGCCAGTGCGCCCCGCTGATGGTGCCGGTGCGCGCCGATTTCAGTTTCCGCCGCAAGCCGGGGCGGCGCGAATGGCTGCGTGCCCGCGTGGTCAACCGCGACGGTCAGTTGTGGGCCGAGAAATTCCCGGTGGAAAGTTCGGGCGTGTTGTCGTCCATGGTCTGGGCCGAAGGTCTGGTGGCGGTGCCGGAAGATATGGGCGACGTCGCCCCCGGTGCCCTTTTGGATTTCGTTTCCTTCGCCGAGGTGCTGCGATGAACGTGCTGTATTTCGCCTGGCTGCGGGCCAAGGTCGGTGTGGGTGAGGAAATTCTGGTGGTGCCGGAAAACGTCACCACCACCGGCGCCCTGGTGGAATGGCTGAAGACCCGTTCGGACGGCCATGCCCAGGCCTTCGCCGACCTGAAGCTGGTGCGCGTCGCCGTCAACCAGGATTATGTCGGTTGGGATCATCCGATCAAACCCGCCGACGAGGTGGCTTTCTTCCCGCCCGTGACCGGAGGCTGAGGTCATGATCCGGGTCCAGGCCGAGGATTTCGACCCCGGCGCCGAACTGGCCGCCTTTAGTGCCGGTAACGGCAAGGTCGGCGGCATCTGCATGTTCCTCGGGCTGGTGCGCGATTATCTCGGCGACCATCCGGGCCAGGGGGCGGGGGTCAGCGCCATGACCCTGGAACATTATCCCGGCATGACCGAACGTCAATTGGCGGCCATCGAGGCCGAGGCTCGCGACCGCTGGCCGCTGCACGAGGTGCTGATCATCCATCGCCATGGCCGGTTGGAACCGGGCGAGCGCATCGTCCTGGTCGCCACCGCCTCGTCCCACCGCGAGGCGGCGTTCCAGTCCTGCCACTTCCTGATGGACTGGCTGAAGACCAAGGCGCCGTTCTGGAAGATCGAGCACACCGACCAGGGCGACCAATGGGTGGCGGCCAAGGATGAGGACGACGACGCGGCCCGGCGCTGGACTCGCTGATCAGCCGCCGGACAGCTTGTCCGGGTCCAGGCGGATGTCGCGACGAACCTGACCGGCGGCGCCCAGGGCCGGGGCCTTCCTGCCGTCCACCGCCACGTCCAGGGCACCGGCATTGCCAACCATCAGGGTTAGCCCGGGGCGATTGGGGACGGCATAGGCGTCGCCCTTGCGCAAAAGTCGGCTCATCAGCAATTGGCCGTCCATCTCGCGCACCTGAATCCAGCAATCGTCGCCGGCAGCGGTCAGGACCACGCGGGAATCGCCATGATCGACCGACGGCTTGGTGGCTTCGGCCTTGGGCGGCTCGGCCTTAGGCGGTTCGACCTTGGCCGGTTCCACTTTGGTCGGTTCGACCGGCTTGGGTGTTTCGACCTTCACGGGTTCCGCCTTCACGGGTTCCGGCTTAGGGGGTTCCGGTTTGGCGGGTTCCGCTTTCACGGGTTCCGCCTTCACGGGCTCGACCTTCGCGGGGGCCGGGGGGGTGACCGGGGGCGGACTTGGTTCGACAGGCTTGGGCTTGGCCTCTTCCTCCTCAGCCGGCGGCACCACTTCGGTTTCCTTGGCCGGGGTCAGGTTTGCCGGTTCGTTCAGTTTGACCGGCTCAGGCGCCTTTTTCGCCGGTTGCGGCTCGGCGGTGACATTGGCCGGGCGGTTCAGCACCGAGGTCAGGCGATCGGGCAGGGCCGGGACCATTTCGGCCACCGAGGTGTCGCGCGACGACAGCAGGTACCAGCCGCCATAGGCGATTCCGGCCAGCAGCAGGCCGACGAACAGCACGGCACCGCCGGGGATGCGGCCCTCGGAGACCGGCGACGGGAACACCAGTTCCGAGCGCGGGTGCAAATCGCCCGAGGCCTCGGCCCGGAACCGGCGCAGCATTTCCTCGCCGTCCAGGTCGAGGAATTCGGAATAGGTGCGCAAGAAGCCGATGGCATAGGCGCCGCCGGGCAGATCCTTGTGCCGTCCCTCTTCCAGGGCCAACAGATAAGGCTGGCGGATACGCAGCATGGAGGCGACCTCGGCCAAGCTCTTGCCGGTCTGGCTGCGGGCATGACGCAAGGTGGCGCCGACGCTTTGCGGCAAGGGCGCAGGCGTTTCCGAAGTCTCGTCTGGCGTGGTCGTGGACACGATGGATCGTTCCTGTTGCCGTGGGGCGACACTCACCCCGGTTGCCGCCCCCCATGGACGCACTGCCCCCGTCTTGGCGGGGATGGGAACCGTTTTACAAAGACTGGCGCCCTCAGGCAACCATCACGGTATCAGCAGCCCTGCCAGACCGGATGACGCTTGCCGAGAAAGGCGTCGATCCCTTCGGCGGCGTCACGGGCCAGCATGTTCTCGGTCATCACCTGGGCGGCATAGTCATAGGCATCGTCCAGGCCCATTTCAACCTGGGCATAGAAGGCCTCTTTGCCGACCTTCAAGGTGTGCGGTGATTTCGACGCGATCAGGCGGGCGAAGCCATCCACCGTCTCGTCCAGCTTCTCAGCCGGCACGGCACGGTTGATCAGCCCCCAGGCGGCGGCGGTGGCCGCATTCACCGCATGGCCGGTCAGCAGCATTTCCATGGCCTGCTTGCGCCCCACATTGCGCGACAGCGCCACCATGGGGGTCGAGCAGAACAGGCCTATATTGACGCCGGGCGTGGCGAATTGGGCATTGTCGGCAGCCACTGCCAGATCGCACGAGGCGACGATCTGGCAGCCGGCGGCGGTGGCCATGGCGTGGACGCGGGCGATCACCGGGCGGGGAAAACGCACGATCGCCTTCATCATGCGCGAGCATTGGGCGAACACCGCCGCCACCGGCTCACGCCCTTGCAGCGAGCGCATTTCCTTGAGGTCGTGGCCGGCGCAAAAGGCCGGGCCGTTGGCGGCCAGCACCACCACCTTGACCGAGGCATCGCCGGCCAGCCGGTCCAGGGCGGCCTCGATCTCGGTCATCATCGCCACCGACAAGGCGTTGCGGGCCTGCGGACGGTTCAGGGTCAGGGTGGCGATACCGTCTTCGGTGGACAGCAGGACCATGGCTTCGCTGGCGGTGGACATCGGGGCTCCCTTGTTTTCGTCACTCATTCGGGGGCACAGTGTGACCCGGAAACGATCAGTCGTTCAATAAGCAAGAGGGTTTCATGACCGCCATCAGCGTCGAGGAATTCAACCAGGACTTCATCATCAAGGTACCCATGGCCGCCAATATCGGCATTCATGCCACCATGCTGTCCAAGGGCGAGGCGCGGCTGTTGATGCCGTTTTCCGCGGCTTTGGCCCGTCCGGTGGACACGGTCAGCGGCCCGGCGCTGATGACCTTGGCCGACGTCGCCGCCTGGGCGGTGGTGCTGACGGTGATCGGGCGCCAGGAAATGGCGGTGACCACCAGCCTCAACATGAATTTTTTGCGCATGCCGGGATCATCGGCGATCCTCGCCGAGGCCAAAATCCTGAAGATGGGGCGACGGCTGGCGGTGTCGGCCATCGAACTGATTGCCGCCGACAGCGACGAGATGGTGGCGCATGCCACCGCCACCTACGCCATTCCGGGGTGATGGCGGTGGTACGATGAGCGATATCGAAGACGGCAAAAACCTGCGATCCGGCTGGACCACCGGCGCCTGCGCCACCGCTGCCGCCAAAGCCGCGTGCCTGGCCCTGTTCGGCGAGGCGTTCCCGCAACAGGTGACCATTACCTTGCCGCGCGGCGAAACGCCCAGCTTCGCCCTGGCCTTGGCGGAACAAGGCGATGGCTGGGCGCGGGCGGGGGTGATCAAGGATGCCGGCGACGATCCCGACGTCACCCACGGCGCCACCATCATCGCCACCTTGCGGCGGGGAGAACCGGGCAGCGGCATCGTCTTCCGCGCCGGGTTCGGAATCGGCACCGTCACCAAGCCGGGGCTGCCGCTGTCGCCGGGCGAACCGGCCATCAACCCGGTGCCGCGCCGCTTGATGAGCGCCGAAGTGGTGGCGATCGCCAAAAACCTGGGTCAGTCCGCCGATATCGAGATCGAGATTTCCGTGCCGGGTGGCGACAAGCTGGCCCTGGCCACCTGGAACCCGCGCCTGGGCATCCTGGGCGGTATTTCCATATTGGGGACCACCGGGGTGGTGGTGCCGTATTCCTGCTCGGCCTGGATTCACTCCATCCAGCGTGGCATCGACGTGGCGCGGGCCACCGGGGTGACCCATGTGGTGGCCAGCGTCGGCAACACCTCGGAAAAGGCGGCCCTGGCATTGACCGGCCTGTCCCCGGAAGCGGTGATCGACATGGGCGATTTTGTCGGCGGCATGCTGAAATACCTGCGGCGCCACCCCGTCGCCCGCGTTACCGTCGCCGGCGGTTTCGCCAAGGTGTCCAAGCTGGCGGCGGGGGCCATGGACTTGCATTCCAAGCGGTCTCAGGTGGATTTGCCCTGGTTGTCCGGTCACCTGCGCGTCCTGGGCGCGGCCGAGGATATCGTTGGCCGTGCCGAGATGGCCAACACCGCCTTGGAGGTGCTGGAACTGGCGCAAGCGGTCGGGCTGCCGCTGGGCGACGCCATCGCTGCCGAAGCTGTCCGAGTGGCCCAAGGCGTTCTGGATGGCGCTCCGGTCCAGGTGGACGTGCTGGTGTTCGACCGTAAAGGGAGGCTGGCGGGCAGCAGTCACACGACGCCGATTTGATTGCCGCCATCCCCGTTCAAGCGCAGATCGGGGTTAGCCAGCAAAGAGCCTCGGCGACGTCGGCGGCCTTGGGTGTGTCTGGGCGGCACGGGCGGGTTTTGATGACGACCCGTATGCCTAACGCGCGGGCGGCGGCCAGTTTGGCGTCGGTGGGGCCGCCGCTGTTCTTGCAGACGATGGTGTCGATGCCTCGCGTGATCAGCAGCTCACGCTCTTCCTCATAGGCGAACGGTCCCCGCGCCAACAGGATTTCGGCTTGAGTGAAGGGGGGCATGGGATCGGGCATCTCGACCGAGCGGATCAGAAACCACACATGATCCAGACCGGCGAACGGCTCCAATTCCTGCCGGCCCACCGTCATCAGAACCCGTTTCGAGCGTGTTCCGACCAGGGGTGCGGCCTCGGTCCAGTCCGCCACCTCGTCCCATAAATCGCCGCGCTGACGCACCCAGGCCGGGCGTTCCAGCCGCAGCAGCGGCACATCCATTGTCGCACAGCCTTGGGCCGCATTCCATCCCATGCGGGCGGCGAAGGGATGGGTGCAATCCACGACCGCGTCGATGTGGTTGTCGCGGAGGTAGGCCGCCAGCCCATCTGCCCCACCGAAGCCGCCGATGCGGACGTCACCCGCCGGCAGGCGGGGAGTGCCGGTACGTCCGGCCAGCGATGAGATGACCCGTATGTCGGGCCGATCAGCCAGTTCACGGGCCAGGGCATAGGCTTCGGTGCTGCCGCCGAGGATGAGGATATTACGGGCCATCGTGTCTTTCCATGACGGCGCTGTGGCGCCAGCCGAGAACGCGATGATAGCGCGTGGCGATGGCCCTCGACCAGGGCAGGGTGGAAGGGTGCCGTCGGTGGTCCGTCGCTCCAGACCATCAGCACATAAAACCACTCGCTCTGTATACTATTGACAACGCAAACACGCAGTGTCAGTGTGAATTCAGAGAAATTAACCATTAATATATGTTATATAGGAGAGCCCGATGGCCCTGACTTCCTTCCTGCGCCGTGCCGGTACCGCCGCCGCCATCTTGTTGGGCTTGTCGGCCCAGGCCCATGCCGCCGACAAGATCGACGAGTTGAAGATCGATTTCGCCTATTACAACCCGGTCAGCCTGGTGCTGAAGGAAAAGGGCTGGCTGGAAGAAGAGTTGAAGAAGGACGGCATCAAGGTCCGCTGGGTGCAGTCGCTGGGCTCCAATAAGGCGTTGGAATTCTTGAATGCCAAGGGCTTGGATTTCGGTTCGTCCGCCGGTGCCGCCGCCTTGCTGGCCCGCATCAACGGCAACCCGGTGAAGTCGGTCTATGTCTATTCCAAGCCGGAATGGACGGCGCTGGTGACCCAGGGCTCGTCCGCCATCAGCAAGGTCGCCGACCTCAAGGGCAAGCGCATCGCCGCCACCCGTGGCACCGACCCGCACATCTTCCTGATCCGCACCCTGGCGGAAAACGGCCTGACCGAAAAGGACGTCAAGGTGGTGCTGTTGCAGCATCAGGACGGTCGTCTGGCCCTGTCCAAGGGTGACGTCGATGCCTGGGCCGGTCTGGATCCGCTGATGGCGCAAGCCGAGTTGGATGACGGCGCCAAGCTGTTCTACCGCAATGCCGACATCAACACCTGGGGTGTGCTCAATACCCGCGAGGATTTCGCCGCCGATCATCCGGAACTGGTGTCCAAGGTGTTGCAGGTGTATGAGAAGGCCCGCGCCTTCGCCATCAACAATCCGGGCGAGTTGAAGCAGATCATCGCCACCCAGGCCAAGCTGACCGACGCCGTTGCCGCCCGCCAGTTGGAGCGGACCGACCTGTCCACCGCCGCCATCGGCGACACGCAGAAGAAGACCATCGAGGGCGCCGGTATCGCCTTGCAGCAGGCTGGGGTGATCGCCGCCGATGTCAACGTCGCCGCCGTCGCCGCTGGTCTGGTGGATTCTTCTTTCGTCACCAAGTTGGGGATCAAGTGAGCACAGAGCAAACCGTCGAAAACGCCGCCCGAACCTCCACCGGTTCGGGCGGCAAGTGGCTGATCGGCTTCATCCTGCCGCTGACCCTGGCTTTGGCCTGGGAAGTGGCGGTGGCGCTGAAGTGGTCGGACGGTCGGCTGCTGCCGACGCCGTCCAGGATTTTCCTGACCCTGGCCGATCTGGCCAAATCGGGCGAATTGACCGGCCACATCCTCGCCACCTTGCAACGGGTCGGCCTGGGCTTTGTCTTCGGCGTTGCCGCCGGCACCTTGTTGGGCGCGGTCAGCGGTTATTGGACCAGCGTCCGCCGGCTGATCGACCCGTCGTTGCAGGCGTTGCGCAACATTCCGTCCATCGCCTGGGTGCCCATGTTCATCCTGTGGTTCGGCATCTTCGAGACTTCCAAAGTGATCCTGATCGCGGTGGGGGTGTTCTTTCCCATTTATCTGGCGCTGTCCGGGGCCATCCTGGGGGTCGATCGCAAGCTGGTCGAGGTCGGGCGCATCTTCCGTTTCAGCCACCAAGAGATGATCACCCGCATCCTGCTGCCGGCCACTCTGCCCACCTATGTCATCGCCCTGCGCTCGGGCCTTGGTCTGGGCTGGATGTTCGTGGTCGCCGCCGAGTTCATGGGGGCCGAGCAGGGCTTGGGCTTCTTGCTGGTCGATGGTCAACAGACCGGTCGCCCGGCCACCATCTTGGCCTCCATCACCGCCTTCGCCATCCTGGGCAAGCTGACCGACTGGCTGCTGGCTTCGGTGTCGGCGCGTTTCCTGACCTGGCAAGACGGCTTCAAGCCGGCGGAGTAGCCCCCTATGCTCGATATTTCCGGCGCCTCCAAGCGCTATCCCAACGGCCTGCTGGCCCTGGCCGGCCTGGATCTGCACGTGGCCCAGGGCGAGATCCTGGCCATCGTCGGCGGTTCGGGCTGTGGCAAAAGCACGGCCTTGCGGCTGATCTCGGGCCTGGACAGTCCCAGTTCGGGCACGATCTCTTTGGACGGCACCGCCATCGCCGCGCCGCGGGAAGAAATCGGCATGGTGTTCCAGGAACCCAGGCTGATGCCGTGGCTGTCCATCGATGACAACGTTTCCTTCGGCATCCGCCATCTGCCCGTCGCCGAACGCAAGGTTCGGGTGTCCGAGGCTTTGGCCCGGGTCGGTCTGGCCTCCCATGCCGGGCATTGGCCGCGCGAGTTGTCGGGCGGCCAAGCCCAGCGCGTCGCCCTGGCCCGCGCCTTGGTCGGTCGGCCCAAGGTGCTGCTGCTGGATGAGCCGTTCTCGGCCCTGGACGCCCTGACTCGCGGCGATTTGCAGGAACACCTGCTGGATTTGTGGGCCTATGACCGCCCGACCATGATCCTGGTGACCCACGACATCGAGGAAGCGCTGTTCCTGGCCGACCGCATCGTCGTCATGCAACCTAATCCGGGACGTATCCGGGCCGAGGTGACGCCGCCCCTGGCCCGCCCGCGCGACCGCCTGGACCCCGAGTTCCTGGCGTGGAAATACAAGCTGTTGGCCGAACTGGACCATGCCAGCCGTAAGCCCACCGGCGACGAGACCTTCCCCGCCGCTGCCATATAGAACACATATTGTGCGTGAATAAGCGCCTGCATTCAGCGCATGTCTGCTGCTGTTGTGTTAAATTGGCGGCGGGATACACTTGTTGGACCGTACATTTTCACCCGAGTTCCCCATGTCCCAGGTCTTTCCCGTTCCCGCCGGTTTTGCCGAACACGCCCATGTGGACGCCGACACCTATGCCCGCGTCTACGCCCGCTCCATCGAGAATCCTGACGAATTCTGGCGTGATCAGGCCGGCTTCCTCGATTGGATGCGTCCGTTCAGCCAAGTCAGCGACACCAAGTTCGACCCTGACGACCTGCGCATCCGCTGGTTCGCCGACGGCAGCTTGAACGCCTCGGTCAACGCCCTGGATCGCCATCTGCCGGCCAAGGCCGACCAGCCGGCTCTCTTGTGGGAAGGCGACGGCGTCGAAGAAAGCCGGGTAGTGACCTGGGGCGAGTTGTCCGACCGCGTCAACCGGTTGGCCAACGTGCTGAAGGGGCTGGGGGTGGCCAAGGGCGACGTGGTTACCATCTATCTGCCGGTGATCCCCGAGGCCTTCGTCGCCATGCTGGCCTGCGTGCGTCTGGGGGCGGTGCATTCGGTGGTGTTCAGCGGCTTTTCCGCCGAGGCTCTGGCCGATCGCATCCATGATGCCGGGGCCAAGGTGCTGATCACCGCCGACGAGGGCAAGCGCGGCGGGCGCGCCGTGCCGTTGAAGGTCAATGCCGATCGGGCCTTGAACAGTCAGAAACAGGTGCATTCGGTGGTGGTGGTGCGGCGCAGCGGCGCCGATGTTCCCTTCACCCCCGGTCGCGACCATTGGTACGACGCGGTGCTGGACGCCGCCGCCCCCTGGTGCGAGCCGGTGGAGGTGGGGGCCGAAGACCCGCTGTTCATCCTTTACACCTCGGGCTCCACCGGCAAGCCCAAGGGTTTGGTGCACACCACCGGCGGCTATCTGGTCCATGCCGGCACGTCGTGGCGGACGATCTTCGACTGGCACGAAAACGATGTCTTCTGGTGCACCGCCGATGTGGGTTGGGTCACCGCCCACACCTACAAGGTCTATGGTCCGCTGCTCAACGGCGCCACCAGCGTGCTGTTCGAGGGGGTGCCCACCTGGCCCGACGTGTCGCGCTGGTGGTCGATCATCGCCAAGCATAAGGTCAACATCTTCTATACCGCCCCCACCGCCATCCGCTCGCTGATGCGCGAGGGCGAGGCCCCGGTTTCCCGCCATGATCTGTCGTCCCTGCGGGTGCTGGGCTCGGTGGGCGAACCCATCAACCCGGAAGCCTGGCTGTGGTTCCACCGGGTCATCGGCGGCGGACGCTGCCCCATCGTCGATACCTATTGGCAGACCGAGACCGGGGCCGTGCTGCTGGTGCCCATCCCCGGCGCCACACCCAACAAACCCGGCCATGCCGCCAAGCCCTATTTCGGCATTCGGCCCGAGTTGGTCGATGCCCACGGCAACACGCTGGATGGGCCGGGCCAAGGCAATATGTGCTTCGCCGGGTCGTGGCCGGGGCAGGCGCGCACCATCTTGCATGATCACGACCGCTTCGTGCGGACCTATTTCGCCCCCTATCCCGGTCGCTATTTTACCGGCGACGGCGGCAGTCGCGACGAGGACGGCTATTACCGCATCATGGGCCGCGTCGACGACGTCATCAACGTCTCGGGCCATCGCCTGGGCACGGTGGAACTGGAAAGCGCCATCTCGTCCCATCCGGCGGTGGCCGAATCGGCGGTGGTCGGCTATCCGCACGACATCAAGGGCCAGGGCGTGTTCGCCTATGTCACCTTGAAGGAAGGTTTCGCCGAAAGCGACGCACTGCGCCGGGAAATCATCGAAGCGGTGCGCACCCGCATCGGTCCCATCGCCACCCCGGACGCCATTCAATGGGCGCCGGCCCTGCCCAAGAACCGGGCCGGCAAAATCCTGCGCCGTATCCTGACCAAGGTGGCGGCGGGGGATTATGATAATTTCGGTGACACATCCACCCTGGCCGATCCACAAGTGGTGGACGACATCGTCCAACGTCGCCGCGACAACAGCTGAACCCAACTGGAGGTCCTAATCCATGAACGCCGACGAATTGCGCGCCCTGCAAACCCCCATCAAGGACCGCTACAAGGTCGATCCGGAAACCGCGGTGATCACCTTGAAGGCCAAGGGCGAACTGGACGGCGAAGGTATCGCCTGCAAGGTCGACACCGGTCGCGCCCTGGTCGAGGCCGGTCTGCACCCGGCCACCGGCGGCAACGGCATGCAGGCCTGTTCCGGCGACATGCTGCTGGAAGCCCTGGTGGCCTGTGCCGGCGTCACCTTGAAGGCGGTGGCCACCGCCATCGGTTTCGAGCTCAAGGGCGGCACCGTCTCGGCCGAGGGCGATCTGGATTTCCGCGGCACCTTGGGGGTGGCCAAGGACGCCCCCGTCGGCTTTCGCGATATCCGCCTGACCTTCGCCCTGGAAACCAGCGAGCCGCAGGACCGCATCGACAGCCTGACCAAGCTGACCGAACGCTATTGCGTGGTGTTCCAGACCCTGGCCAAACCGCCCAAGCTGGAGCTGACGGTCAAGACCAATGGCTGAGGTCAAACACGGGCGGCCGGAAACCCTGGCCGCCCAAGCCTTGGGCGTGGTGGATGCGGCGACGGGGGCGTTGATCCCGCCGCTCCATCCCTCCACCACCTATGAACGCGAGGCCGACGGCGGCTATCCCCGTGGCCGCGTCTATGCCCGCGCCGACAACCCCACCTACGACAGCGCCGCCCACACCCTGAACGCGCTGGAAGGCGGCGCCGCCACCTTGCTGTTCGCCTCCGGCATGGCCGCCGCCACCGCTGCTTTCCTGGCCTTGCAGCCTGGTGATCACGTGCTGGCGCCCAAGGTGATGTACTGGGCGCTGCGGTCGTGGTTGTTGGGCTTCGCCAGCGATTGGGGGCTGGTGGTGGAACTGGTCGACACCACCGATCTGGGGGCCGTCGCCACCGCCCTGCGCCCCGGCAAGACCAAATTGGTGTGGGTGGAAAGTCCGGCCAACCCGCTGTGGTCGGTGACCGACATCGCCGCCATGGCCGAACTGGCCCATGCCGCCGGCGCCCGGCTGGCGGTGGATTCCACCATCGCCACCCCGGTGCTGACCCGTCCGCTGGAATTGGGGGCCGATCTGGTCATGCATTCGGCGACCAAATACCTGAACGGCCATTCCGACGTGGTCGCCGGAACCCTGACCACGGCCCAGGTCGATGAATACTGGACCCGCGTCAAGACGGTGCTGGGGCAGAATGGCGGCATCCTTGGCACCTTCGAGGCGTGGTTGCTGCAACGCGGCCTGCGCACCTTGTTCCCCCGTGTCCGCTGGCAATGCGCCAGCGCCCAAAGTCTGGCCGAGCGGCTGCAAGCCTTGCCCCAAATCACCGATGTGCTGTATCCCGGCCTGCCCACTTTCCCCGGCCACGATCTGGCGCGGCGGCAGATGCGCGGCGGCTTCGGCGGTATGCTGTCGATCCGCATCGCTGGTGGTCGCGATGCCGCCCTGGCCGTGACTGGGCGGCTGAAGGTGTGGAAGCGGGCCACGTCGCTGGGCGGGGTGGAAAGCTTGGTCGAGCACCGCGCCAGCATCGAAGGCCCATCCTCGCCGGTTCCCGACGACCTGCTGCGGTTGTCGGTGGGGGTCGAGGCGGTCGACGACCTGTTCGACGATCTCACGCAGGCCGTTGATGGTGAGTAGTTTCCGATGCTGTCTCGGCACCGGTGAAAGCTTTTATCCTTCAAGCATTAGTCGTCTCCCCGGTCACCCGTACGCACGCGATCAAGACCGGAGACTGAAGACTAAGACGTCGACCGTGAACTGAAGTCCCGCCCTACCTCTGTTTACGGCTTCGTCGGTTCGGCGGCCATGGCACTCCCCCCAAGCTGGTGCCACGGCCGCCGAACGCCATACCGGTCGCCGGATGATCCGCCATGAAAACACTATCGCTTGTGGTCGCTACGCTGTTGGCGCTGCCTTGCCTGAGCCATGTGGGCCGGGCCGGAATGACGACAACAACCCAGTTGGAAATCAGTCATCTGCTTGACCGGATCGCCCAATCCTCATGCGAGTTCAACAGCGATGGCACATGGTACAGCTCGGGCATGGCGCATTTCCATTTGAGCGACAAGTACCAGCAGATGCAGGCGGAAGTCCTGATCAGCAGCGCCGAGGACTTCATCCGCACTGTCGCCAGCGAAAGCGCCGATAGCGGCCAACCATACCAAGTGCGCTGTACCGATGCTCCGCTGGTCACCAGCAGCCAATGGCTGAGGGCTGAACTGGCACGCTTCCGCGTCCGTTAGCCGTTCCGGCGGCACTGTCGGAAAATTTGACAGCCTCATGGATGCGCCTCGGGTAAATCAATTACTTTCAAGTGGTTATGAGTTCGGCGCGCTCTGTGCATAAGGAGCTGTATCCGTGCCCTGGTCGCGGATCGGGTGAACTTTCCGGAAAGCAGCGCACCATGCACAAATCGATTTCGTCCGCCCCCAGCTCCCGTCCGAAATCATCCGCAACCGGTGGCCCAATGCCGAGGCTGAGGGCCGAGGCGGAAACGGCGTTGGCCCGGGCATCGGCCAAGCCCCCCGCCTTGTCGCCCGAGCAGTTGCTGCATGAACTCCAGGTGCATCAGGTCGAACTGGAAATGCAGAACGACGCCCTGCGGCAGACCCAGGCCGCCTTGGTGCAGTCCCGCGACCGTTATCTGGACCTTTACGATTTCGCTCCGGTCGGCTACGTCACCTTGGCCAAGTCAGGGGTGATCGAAGAACTGAGCCTGACCACCGCCACCTTGCTGAAGACCGAGCGCCGGGATTTGCTGTTGGCGCAATTCGCCCGCTTCGTCGCGCCCAAGGACCAGGTCAGGTGGCAGATGCAGCTTCATCACGCCTTCAAGCATGGCGGCAAGCACAGTTGCGAACTGACGCTGATTCTTGACGATGGCACCACCTTCGATGCCGGTCTCGACTATCTGCGCACCGGCTCCCAGGCCGAGCGCGTCAGCCGCGCCGACATGATGGCGCGCGGCAAGACCATGAACGTGGTGGAAAACCTGAAGTTCATGCAATGCATGGTCGACCAGCATTCCAGCGGCTTGAAGCAACTGATCCCGCAGGTCGAGGCGCTTTACGCCGTCCTCACCCCCGAGCAGAAAAAGCAGGCCGATCAATTGCTGACCAAGCACCAGGACGGCGAATATCGCGGTCGTTACGACCGCAAATGAACCGGTAATACCAAGTCCCGATGAGCTCGACTCATCGGGACTTGGTTAGGCGCAAAGCGCCGCGCGGCTTATGCCGCGTGAGGCAAGCATCCCGGAGGGATGCGCCCGCCGCATGAGGGCGTCGGTGATCGGTTCCGATCACCGGAATATGGTATACAGGCGCACGGGGCGCGGTATGCTCCGTGCGCCCTTTTTCAGGGGTGGCGATGAAGATCAGTCCCAAGGACTTTCGCGTGGCCGGCGGCACCCGTGTCGACCTGAACCAATGGCCGACCCGTATCGACCCGGTCTGCGGTTCCACCGACGATTACCAGGCCCGCCTGGAAAAGCACGTGACGCATCTAAGCGCGTTGCAGCAGCTTCTGTTCGCCGCCAATCAGCATGCCCTGCTGGTGATCTTCCAGGCCATGGATGCAGCGGGCAAGGACGGCGCCATCAAGCATGTGATGTCCGGCGTCAATCCGCAGGGCTGCCAAGTGTTCAGCTTCAAGCATCCCAGTCCGGCCGAATTACAGCACGACTTTTTGTGGCGGACTACGCGCGACCTGCCGGAACGGGGCCGGATCGGCATATTCAACCGCTCCTATTACGAGGAAGTCCTGATTGCCCGGGTTCACCCGGAAATCCTGCACGGCGAAGGCACACCCCGTCGAAAACAGGACGAGGCGGCGGTCTGGCGGGACCGTTACCATTCGATCGTGAACCTGGAAAAGCATCTGGGCCTGAACCGGACCAAGATCATCAAGATATTCCTGCATCTTTCTCAGGACGAACAACGCAAGCGCTTTCTCGAGCGCATTGATGATCCGCGCAAGCATTGGAAATTCAATGTCGCCGATATCGAGGAACGCAAGTTCTGGCCCGCCTATATGAACGCTTACGAGGCCTGCCTGGAGGCGACCAGCACGCGTGAGGCGCCGTGGTACGTGGTCCCCGCCGACGACAAGCAGACCAGTCGGCTGATCGTGTCGAAGATCATCGTCGAGACCCTGAAGGGGCTGAAGATGAGCTACCCGCAATCCGATGCCGAACGCCGGCGGCAATTACAGGGCATCCGGGCGCGGCTGCTCCAGTAACGGAGTGGCCGAGACAGGTAGTTTCCGATGCTGCCGCCGCACCGGGCGGGGGCGGTACTGTTGCCCGACATGGAAGGCGCGAGGGGGGGCTATGAGTCAGATCAGAGCGAGCGCCGCCCGCCTGCGAGAGCGGGCCGAGAAATGCCGCCAATTCGCCCGCGAGTCGGCCTCCCACGGGATCGCCACCGAACTGGAGCGGCTCGCCGTCGATTATGACCAGGACGCTGCCCGTCTGGCGGCAGTCGATCGGGATGGAACCCAGCCAGCCACATCTTGAAAAACCCCACCCGATCCGTCGGCGGGGGAGGGAGACTCCGATGATGAACAAGCTGTCGCTTTTCGGGCTGTTTCTGGCGGTACTCGGCGCAATTTTCCTGGTGATTCCCAGGTTTTCCACCCAGCAGACCCACGACGTCGCCCAGATCGGCGGCTTAACGGTCCAGGCCCAGGAAAGCACGTCTTACACCATCCCGACCATGGTCAGCGGGGTGGCTCTTGTTCTCGGGCTGGGCCTGTTCGGTGTGGGATTGTATCGCCGACGGTAGAGGGGGGCCGGCTGTCCGATCCTTCACAGGTATTGATAAAAATAAATTATCAATACGATCATATTGATCCGTCTTTTCCTGGTCGGTTTCCGCCCCATTTCCTGCTCAGCGGCCATTGTGGCCAGGCAACAGGAGTGGACCATGAACTGCATTGGCAAGATCAGTGAAGACAGGATCGCTTTTGACCACGAACGCGCCTTCAAGATCCGCACCAAGGGCGTCAAGCTGCTGGGCCTGTGGGCCGCGACCAAGCTGGGGCTTGAAGCCGAGGCCGCCGACACCTATGCCCGCGCCCTGGTCACCATCGATTTCGAGGAAGCGGGCGACGAGGATATCCTGCGCAAGCTGCTGGCGGACTTGGAGCCGCTGGGGATCGGCCGGGCCGAACTGGTCGACCGTCTGATCGCCTGCGTCGAGCAGGCCTCGGTCCAGTAAGCGGAGGCCAAGCCCATGGACGCTCTGCTGTTCACCCCGTTGCTGGGCGTTGATGCCTGGCTGTGGCTTTTGTTTCTTGGCATCGTCGTGGTGTTGCTGGCCTTGGACCTGGGGGTGTTGCACCGCAAGGAACGCGAGATCGGCATCGCCGAAAGCCTGGCCCTGTCCGCCGGCTATATCGCCGTCGCCTTGGCTTTCGGCACCTGGATATGGCAGTCCCAGGGGCGTGAGTCCGGCCTGGCCTGGATGACCGGGTACATGGTGGAAAAGACCTTGTCGCTGGACAACGTCTTCGTCATTTCCCTGATCTTCGCCAGTCTGGCCATTCCGCGCGCCTATCAGCACCGCGTGCTGTTCTGGGGTATCTTGGGCGTCATCGTGCTGCGCGGCATCATGATCGGCTTCGGCACCGCCTTGGTGTCCAATTTCGCCTGGGTTTTGTACCTGTTCGGCGCGTTCCTGGTGTTCACCGGCCTCAAGATGCTGGTGGTCAAGAGCGACGGCCACGCCGACCCCACCCACGGCCCGGTGATGGGCTGGCTGCGTCGCCGCCTGAATGTCAGCCCCGCCTTGGCCGGCAACCGCTTTTTTACCCGCGACCAGGACGAATGGCGGGCGACGCCCTTGTTTCTGGCCCTGGTTCTGGTGGAAATGGCCGATCTGGTGTTCGCCGTCGATAGCGTGCCGGCCATCTTCGCCATCACCACCGATCCCTATCTGGTTTACACCTCGAACATCTTCGCCGTTCTCGGTCTGCGGGCGCTTTACTTCGCCTTGGCCGCCATGGTGCATCGCTTCGCCTATCTGAAGCTGGCCCTGTCGCTGATCCTGGTGTTCATCGGCGGCAAGATTTTCTGGACCCAGTTGGTGGGCAAGCCCGACCCGGCCATCACCTTGGGCGTCACCTTCAGCCTGATCGCCACCGGCATCGCCTTGTCCTTGTGGAAGACGCGGGCCAAGGCGGGGGCATGATTTCGTCCCGGCCCGCCTCTTTGGCTTTGGCTCTGGCCGCCCTGCGCCGCATGGGCGGCCAGGACGGCCCCACCATCGCCGAAGCCGCCGCCCGCCTGCACCACACCGGCAGGCTGGCGGTGTTTCCGTTGCTGGCGGTGCTGGGCATGGCACCGTCGCCCGGCCTACCCCTGGGTGCGGTGTGTGGCGGACTGATCGTCTGGCTGGCCGTGGATTGCGTGTTCGATCGCCCGTTGCGCCCGTTGCCCAAAGGGTTGGCGCACCGTCGCATTCCGCCGAAAGTGTTGCGGGTCGGCCTGCGTCTGGTTCTGCCCCTCTTGCGCAAGCTTGAAAAGCTGGCGCGGCCCCGTCTGGCGGTGCTGACCGTCCCCCTGGCCGCCTGGTTGACCATCATCGTCCAGGGCGTGATCATGGCCTTGCCCATCCCCTTCGGCAACGTGTTGCCGGGCGTGGCGGTGATCGTCTTGTCGGTGGCCCTGATCCGCCACGACGGTGTTGGCGCGGCCCTGGGTCACGCCCTGGCCCTGGTGTCCGTGGCGGTCCTGGCGGGGCTGGGTTGGGGGCTGGGGGTGTCTTTTTTTTAAAATCTGCTTTTGTGGTGATCCAAGGCGGGGATGGACGCGTATTGCATTCAGATACTCGTGCAATGGAGACATTTTATGGCTACCGCGACCCATTCGTTCTCGGATTCTCCCCGCCAACTCAGTGAATTGTCGGCCATCCTGCGGGCCATTGCCCACGATCGCAAAGGGGCGGCCTCGGCGCTTCGCCGCATGGCCGAAGATTATGAAATCGCCGCCACCGGCAGCGTGCTGGCCGATCGCTGGCATCGAGACGCCCGAGGGTAATCGGCGCTGGATTTCCGGCCCCATCCCGCTGATGATTGGCCCACTGCTTGGGATCGGGCGGGCATTGCGGGGAAGTGGGCAGGAGGAATGGTGCAGGACGAAGCGATAACGCCCGAAAACCACGTCCTGTCCCATTGGCTGCTCTGCGTCGGGCGTGACCGCGACCGTCAGGCCTTCGCCAAACTGTTCCAGTATTACGCCCCCAGGCTGAAGACCTATATGCGCAAGCTGGGCAGCGACGGTGCCGTGGCTGACGATCTGGTGCAGGAAGCCATGCTGACGGTGTGGCGCAAGGCCGAGGTTTTCGATCCGGCCAAGGCGTCGGCGGGAACATGGATTTTCACCATCGCCCGCAACCTGCGCATCGACCGCTTTCGGCGCGAGGGGCGGCCTGAAGTCGATCCCGCCGACCCGCTTTTGGTGGTGGATGATCGCGCCGGCGCCGATGACGCTTTGGCGACCCGCCAATCGGGGGAGCGACTGCGCCAGGCCTTGCATACCCTGCCGGGGGATCAGGCAAAGGTGGTGGAATTGTCTTTTTATGAAGAATGCCCCCATGTCGAGATCGCCGACCGGCTGGGCATTCCGCTTGGGACCGTGAAGTCGCGTCTGCGTTTGGCCATGAGCCGCCTGCGCGCGGCATTGGGAGACGATGTCAGATGAGTGCCAGTTTCCACCCCATCGACGACGTGTTGCTGGCTTATGCCGCGGGCTCGCTGGATCAGGCCATGGCATTGCTGGTGGCCAGCCATCTGACCCTGTGCCCCCGCTGCCGCGACGAGGTGGCGCGGGCCGAGGCGGTGGGCGGCGTCTTGCTCGACGACTTGCCGCCCACGGACACTGCCCTCGGCCTGCTTGACGCGGTGCTGGCCCGGCTTGACGAGCCCGCACCCGCCGTTCCGGTCAGCCTGCCGCCGCCCGCGCCGGGGTCGATCCTGCCGCAGCCCTTGCGCCAAAGCCTGGGTGGCGACCTGGACCGGGTCCGGTGGAAGCGGCTGGGCCAGGGGCTGGAACAGGCGCTGGTGTTGCAAAGCGGGCGATCGCGGGCGCGGCTGTACCGCATCGCCCCCGGTTTGCGCATACCCGAACACGGCCACGACGGCACCGAACTGACCTTGGTGCTGCAAGGGGGGTTCAGCGACCTTAACGGTCACTATCTGGCCGGCGACATCGCCTGTGCCGACGATGGCGTGGTGCATCGCCCCACCGCCGACCGGGACGGATATTGCCTCTGCCTGGCGGTCACCGACGCGCCGTTGCGGCTGACCGGGTTGGTGGGGCGGCTGGTCTCACCATTCTTGAACCTTTAGGTGATCCAAAGCGGGGCGTGCCACGTAAACAGGGGGTGTAACGGCGAAGGAACCCCCCATGCCCAGATTGGCGATGTCTGTCCTGTTTCTGATCCTGGCGCTGACCCCACCCGCGTGGGCGAGCCAGGACGTGTCTTTCACCGTGTTGCGGGACGGCACGCCCATTGGTCATCATCGCGTCCAGGTGCAGCGCCAGGGCGAGGACACCACGGTGACCGTATCCATTGCCCTGGATGTCTCGTTCGGTTTCGTCCCGCTTTATTCCTATCGCCATCATGCCAACGAGGTTTGGCGCGGCGACCGGCTGATCGCGCTCGACAGTCGCACCGATGACGACGGTGAGGCCATGGCGGTGACCGTCCGTGCCACCGCCGACGGGCTGATGGTGGACGGCCCCGATGGCCGCCACCTGCTGCCGCCGGACACGGTGCCCACCAGCTATTGGAACCCCGCCCTGGTCGCCGACCGGCCGCTCTTGGATAGCCAGTACGGCCGTCTGCTCGACATCGACCGCCAGAAGCTGGCCCTTGGTCGGTGGCGACTGGCCGGGGAACTGAATTTGGACATCGACTATGATGCCGGCGGTCGCTGGTCGGGTCTTTGGTTCCGCCACAAGGGATCGAATTTCGCCTACCAACCCAGTCCCGTCATCGGGGGCAAGCCATGACCGCGCGTGTATGGATCACCGGCGCCGGATCAGGCATCGGCGCTGCCCTGGCGCAGCGGCTTGCCGCCACGGGCAATGACGTGGTGGCCAGCGGGCGCCGCCCGCAACCCTTGGCTGCTTTGGCGGCGTCGTATCCGGGGCGCATCCGCCCCATGCCGGTGGACGTGACCGATCGCGACGCGGTGGCCAGGACGGTAAAGGCCATGGGGGCGGTGGACATGGCGGTGTTGTGCGCCGGCGATCACCGCCCGACACCGGCCCAGGCCTTCGACGCAGAAACCGTCCGCCACTTGCTGGAGGTGAACCTGATGGGAACGGTGCATTGCCTCGAGGCCTTGCTGCCAGCCATGCTGGAGCGCCGGCGCGGGCATCTGGTCCTGGTCGCCTCGGTCGCCGGATATCGCGGCCTGCCCACCGCCGCCGGCTATTCGGCAAGCAAGGCAGCGGTCATCGCCCTGGCCGAATCGCTGCGATTGGACCTCGCCGGCAGCGGTGTGCGGGTCACTCTGGTCAATCCCGGCTTCGTCGACACGCCGCTGACACGGCGCAACAGCTTCGCCATGCCCGACATCATCTCGCCCGCTACCGCCGCCGATCACGTCTTGCGGGGCTTGGACGGCAACGGCTTCGAGATCGCCTTTCCCCGCCGCTTCGCCTTGGCCATGAAGCTGTTAAGGATTCTGCCCGATCGGGTGTATTTTCCCTTGATGCGCAAGGTGACCGGATGCTGAACGCCTGGGCCGATTTCTGGCAGGAACTGACCCCCGACGGTATCAACCGGGTGCGGGATTTGTGCGTTCCCACCATCCGCTTCGTCGACCCCTTCAATGACTTGATCGGGGTGGAGGCGTTGGAGCGGTTGTTGGCCCATATGTTCGCCACCACCGGCAATCCTCGCTTCATCGTCACCGACCGCGCCCTGGGCCGCCATGCCGGCTATTTGCGCTGGGATTTCAGCGCCCTGATCCGAGGCCGCGCCGTCCACCTGACCGGGATGAGCGAGGTGGCTTTCGCCGCCGATGGCCGCGTTGCCCTGCATCGCGACCATTGGGATGCCGGCGCCCAGGTCTATGGTCAGGTGCCGGTTCTGGGTGCGGCGCTGCGGCTGGTCAAGGCACGCCTGGCGTTACCCCCGGTTTGACGAAGAACAGCGTCACCTGCCCCAGTTCCACCCCCCATTTGTTGACGCGGGCACGGTTGATCATCACCCCGTCGCCTTGCAGGAACATCCAATCGTCGAACGCCACCCGCCAGGTGCCGTCGCCCACCTTCAGATCCATGACATAGCGCCAATTCAGGGCATTGCCGGCGGCTTGACCGTCGGCGGTGCCGACCACGTCCCCGGCCCGTCCGGCATAGGTTCCGTCGGCCCGCTTGTCGATGGTCCAGATCCGGCGGTCGGTTTCGCCGTCGTCGTAGCGGAAGAACTCGTCCAGAACCAGCGTCTGCCCGTTCCATTCGCCGGTGATATCGACGCTGAACTGGCGGCGGACGGTGCCGAAGCGATCCTCGAACAGGCCCCATGCCTTGGTGGTGCCGGCGAAATACTGTTCCAGCACCAAAGGCGGCTGTCGTTGCGCGAAGTCGGCTGGTTTCATGGTCGAGCATCCGGTCAGGAACAACAGGGCGGACAAGGTGACGGCGAAAAATCTGGTCATGGCGCGGCCTCCGGCAGCAGGGTGATTCGCCGGCGCAACTCGATCTGGCGGGCTCGATCGAGGGGAAAGCGATGGATCATGGCGGCGGCGGCCAGCTTCAAGGCGACCGGCACACCGGCGTAAAGCAGGGCCAGGGCAAAGGGGGCCTGTCCCGATCCGGGGACGAAAGCGGACAATTGCAGCAGCGGAAAGGCCAGGCCCACGGCGACGGCCAGGGCCAGTTTGGCGGCCAGACTCCACAGCGCCACGTAAAGGCCGGCATGGCCTTGGCCGCTGACCGCCGCGTGTTCGTCGATGACGTCGGCCAGCATGGACGCCGGCAGGGCTAGATCCGCCCCCAGGCCGAAACCGGTCAACAGGCAGATCACGGCAAATACCATCCAGTCCCCCGAACCCAGCGCCAGGGCGGGCAGGAAGGCCAGGGCGGTCAAGGCCAGGGACGCGGCCCAGGCCCGGTGTTTTCCCCAGCGCCGCGCCGCCGCCAGCCACGGCGCCACCGAGATGATCGCCGCCAGCAGATAGCCCATCAACAGTCCTCCGGCCAAGTCGGCGCGGCCCAGGCGGTCGCCGACAAAAAGCAGGAACAAGGTGGCCGGCAGGGCGTTGGCCAAGGCGTTGATGGTCTGTGCCGCGATCAGTCGGCGGAACGGACGGTTGGCCAGCAGCGGCACCAGGGCGCCGAACCCGATACCGGGACGCGGCGGCTGTTCCGGCAGCCACAGCGCGGCGGCGGCCACCGCCAGCACCAACACGATCATGGCGGGCGGGAACAGCTTGGCCAGAATGTCGGCGTTGCTCCACGCCAGCAAGGCCGGCAAGGCGATGGCGGTCACCACCCCGATCAGGGCGAAGGCCTCGCGCCAGCCGGCGACCACGCTGCGCTGATGATAATCGTCCGACAATTCGGTGCCCCAAGCCTGATAGGCGACCAGGGCCATGGTCAGGCCCAGGTGGAACAGGCCCGACCACAGGGCCAGATAGCCGAAGCCGACGCCCTCGTCGGGCCGGAACAGATGCCAGCCGGCCACCGCCAGCAAGGGCAGGCTGGCGGCCAGCCACAGCTTGCGGCGGTGGCGTCCGTGGTCGCTGAGCAACCCGACCAGCGGATCGGCGACGGCGTCGAACAACCGGGCCGCCAGCAACGCCAAGCCGGTGGCCGCCAGTCCCAGCCCCACCTGTTCGGCATAAAAGGTCGGCAGATGCACGTGTACCGGAATGCCCAGCGCCGCCAGCGGCAGCGCCGGCAGGCCATAGATGAGCAGGTGGCGCCGGGCTGGGCTCATGGCCGGTCCAGCACCAGATGGCGCACATCGATGGCGTCGGTGCGAAAGCCGGCCCGGCAATAGGCCATGTAGAATTCCCACAGACGCTTGAAGCGGGTGTCGAAGCCCAAGGGCTGCAAGCCGGGCCAGGCCTCCTGGAACGCCTGGTGCCACAGTGCCAGGGTGCGGTCGTAATCGGCGCCGAAGCAGCGTGTGGTGGTCAGGCCCAGTCCGGCCATCTCGGCCTGGCGTCGCAGCGCCGCCGGGCTGGGCAACATGCCGCCGGGGAAGACGTGGCGCTGGATAAAGTCGCAGCCAGCGCGATAATCGTCGAAGCGGTCGTCGGCGATGGTGATGGCCTGCAAGCCGGCCTTACCGCCGCTTTTCAGTCGTTCGCGCAGGGTCGAGAAGTAGGTGGGCCACCAGCGTTCCCCCACCGCCTCGATCATCTCGATGGAGACGATGCGGTCGAATTGCCCCTGGACGTCGCGGTAATCCTGTAGGCGGATGTCCACCGTCTCGGCCAGCCCGGCCTGCTTCAGGCGGCGATTGGCCCAGTCGTGCTGTTCGCGCGACAAGGTCAGTCCGACCACCCGGGCCCCATAGTCACGGGCGGCGATCTCGGCGAAACCGCCCCAGCCGCAGCCGATCTCCAGCACGCTCATGCCCGGCCTTAAGCCGATGTCGTCGGCCAGGGCCCGGTATTTCCGGGTCTGGGCCGCTTCCAGACTGTCATCCGGGGTGGCGAACAAGGCGGCCGAATAGGTCATGCCGGCATCCAGCCAGGGGGCGTAAAAGGCGTTGCCCAGGTCGTAATGGGCGGCGATGTTGCGGCGGCTGCCGCGCCGGCTGTTGTCGCGGCGGTGATGCCACAGTCGCAGCAGCAGGCGGGCCAGCGGGTGACCGTCCAGCGTCTGGCCGTGGGCGCGGTCGTTGAGGTCGGCCAATTCCAGCAAGGCGGTCAGGTCGGGGCTGTCCCAATCGCCATCCATGTAGGATTCCCCCAGCCCGACCGCCCCACCGGTCAGCAGCCGGCGCACCATGCGCGGGCGGCGGACGTGCATGGCGGCCTGCGGACCGGCGGCAGGGCCTTCAAGCACATGCGTCCGCCCCGAGGGCAGGGTCAGGGTCAGCCGCCCCTGGCGCAGGCGTTGCCGAAGCAGGCCGAGAATCACCGATTCGGAAAGGTGGGCAGAGCCGGCCAGCACCGGCAAGAGCAAGGTTTGAGCACTCATCACGCATCCCCTTGTTGGCAGATGGACACCGAGGCCACGGGCGGGGCCGGCTTGCGGAAGAACGGCACCCCTTTCAGCCACAGCCGCAGCGCCTCGAAATGGATGCCGCCGACGATTTTCACCGGCAGCAATGGATACGCCAGAGCGGCGCGGAACAGGGCGGAATCGGTCAATTCCTGCCGCCGCCCCATATGGCTCGCCACCATGATGGTGTGGTCATCGCCGGCGGCGGTTTCGCGGATGGTCTGGGCATAGGTGTCGCCCGGCGGCTTCAGGGCGAAGCGATAGGTTCCGCCCAGGTCCATGAACGGCGAGACATGAAAGCACTTCTCGGCCCGGTGGGTCAGGGTGCGCCCGCTATCGCTCGGCTGAACCGGCACCAGATAGGCGTGACGCTCGCCGAAGGTGTTGTGAACCTCGTAAACCACCGCCGCCAAGGCGCCGTCGGAATGGTGGCAGAACCATGTGGTCAGTGGGGTGAAGCCCATGCCCAGCACCCGCGGGAACAGGTGAACCCGGATAGGTCCGTCGGCTTTCAGCCCGTGGGCGGCCAATTGGCGGGCAATCCAGGCCTTGGGATCGCCGCCGTCGCCCAGATCGCGATCATGGAGCGAAAACAGATTGGCCCGGTTGTGCGACAGCAGGCGCAGACCCAGATGCGGCAATTCGTCCAGGTCCACCAGCAGCGATACCACGCTGTAGGCGAAGCGGTGGCCGACCGGATCAAGCCGATGGTGCATGACCTGACCGCGATAGAGGCATGAGACGCCCATGGCCGTCACGCCGCCGCGACGGGATTGGGGCAGCCCAAGGCAGTGGCCACCGCCAGACCCGAACTGAAGGCGTCCTCGTGGAAGCCGTAACCGAAATAGGATCCGCAATACCAGGTGTGGTTGCTGCCTTGCAGCGACGGCAGCTGCTTTTGCGCCGTCATGGCGGCGGTGTCGAAGACCGGATGGTGGTAGCTGATGCTGCGATGAACCAGATCGGGATTGGCGGCGACGACGGGATTCAAGGTGACGAACAACGGCAGATCGTCGGGCAAATCCTGAAGCCGGTTCATCCAGTAGGTGACGCACAGATGACGGGCGCCTTCGGTGCTGGTCCGGGCCAGATAATTCCAGGCGGCCCAGACACGCTTGCGGGTCGGCATCAGCAGAGGGTCGGAATGCAGCACCGCCAGATTTTCCTGGTAGGCGAAAGCCCCGAGCACCGTGCGCTCGTCGGGCGATGGGTCGCTCAGCAAGGCCAGGGCCTCGTCGGCATGGGCGCCGATGACCACGTCGTCGAAGGTCTCGGACCCCTCGGCGGTGGTGACGACCACGCCATCGGTCAGGCGGGTGATGGCGAGTACGGGCCGGTTCAGGCGGATGCGGTCGAGCAAATCAGCGGTGATGCGCCGCACATATTGCCGACTGCCGCCGGTCACCGTCCGCCAGCGCGGTCGGTCGGTCAGCTGCAGCAGGCCGTGATTGGCGCAAAAGCGCACGAAGCTTGAGGCGGGAAAGCGCAGCATGGTGACGCTGGGGGCCGACCAGATGGCCGCCGCCATGGGCAGCAGGTGGTCGTCGATGAAGGCTTGGCCATAGGCGCCACGGTGCAAATACTCGCCCAGGCTCAGCCCCGGATCGGGGTCTGTCAGCAGCTCCGGCGCTTCGCGGTAAAAGCGCAGGATGTCGGCGACCATACCCCAAAAACGCGGGCTGACCAGATTTCTCCATTGCCCGAACAGGCCGGTCAGGCTGCCGCCGGAATATTCCAGGCCACCGCCATCCAGCGATACCGCGAAGGACATGTCGGTGGCCTGGGTCGGCACCTGCAATTGATCGAACATGCTGATCAGGTTGGGATAATTGCGTTCATTGTAGACGATGAACCCGGTATCCACCGCGACCGCACCACCATCTTGCCTGATCACCTCGACGGTGTTGGCATGTCCACCCACATGGGCGTTCTTCTCGAAAATCGTCACGTCGTGGTGACGGTTCAGCATCCAGGCCGCACCCAGGGCCGCGGCGCCGCTGCCGATCACGGCGATGCGACGACGGATGGGCGGCATGGGGGTCATGTGGGTCATGGGTTTTTCCTGGTATAAGAGAGGGGAGCGGAAGAGCCGGGAATGGCGTGGGTCAGCGGATCAGCGACATGAATTCCTTGCGGGTGGCGGCGTTCTCGCGGAACACGCCGAGCATGCGACTGGTGACCATGGTCACACCCGGCTTGTGGACGCCCCGTGTGGTCATGCATTGGTGCGCCGCCTCGATGATCACCGCAACGCCTTTTGGTTGCAACACATCGTTGATGGTGTTGGCGATCTGGGCGGTCAGCTTTTCCTGGATTTGCAGACGCTTGGAAAACACCTCGACGACGCGGGCCAGCTTGCTGATGCCCACCACCCGGCGGTCGGGCAGATAGGCCACATGGGCCTTGCCGACGATTGGCACCATGTGGTGCTCGCAATGGCTTTCCAAGGTGATGTCGCGCAGGATCACCATCTCGTCGTAGCCGTCGGTTTCCTCGAAGGTCCGCTGCAACATTTCCACCGGGTCTTGGTCGTAGCCGGCGAAGAACTCCTCGTAAGAGCGCACCACCCGGTCGGGGGTGGCGACCAGACCTTCGCGGTCCGGGTCGTCGCCGGCCCATTGGATCAGGGTACGGACAGCGGATTCAGCTTCGGCGCGGCTGGGGCGGCCGGAAATCTGGCAAGGGGCGGGCACGATAAGGCCGGGGGTAGCGTTCATGGGCGTTCTCCGAAGGGATTGTTCAAAAGACAAGGGGGAGGCTGGCGGTCAGCGTCGTACAGACCACCACGGTCAGGCGGTCGCGCATATGGCCGTACCAGAGGGGCAGCAATCCGGCTTGGACGGCACGGCGGTCGCCGAACCAGGCCAGGACGAAGCCGATGATCAGCACCGGCATGGTCCCGGTCGATGGCAGCAAGGTGGCGAACCAGCCCAGCAGCGACGGCGCGACCGCCCAGATCAGCCACAGGCTGCCCAGCGGGTCTTCGGCGGGGGCGGTGATGACCCGCCCCCAATGCACCGCGCCGATGAAGGACAGGATCACCGCGCCATAGATGGCGACGGCGGTCAATGCCTGCGCCCGCAATTCGGGGAACGGGGCCCAGGCCACCAGGATACCGGCGATGAAGGGGATCAGGCCCAGATAGGACAAGGCGCGGGCGGTGCCGTCGCCATGGCGCAAGGATAAGACGTGCATGGTTTATTTCTCCGCCAGGGCGCTGTCGATGGCGTGGCGTAGCCGCTCGGAATCGGGGGCCGTCGTGCTGGCGAACCAATCCACCAGCCGGCCATCGCGGCCGATCAGCAGCTTATGGAAGTTCCATCGCGGCACACCGAGCGGACCGGTCTGGGCGGCGGCCCAGCGATACAGCGGGTGGGCCGCATTGCCGACCACCGTCTGCTTTTCCAGCAGCGGGAAGTCGACGCCGTAATTGATTTGGCAGAATTCCTGGACCTGGGCGCTGTTGCCCGGTTCCTGGGCGCCGAAATCGTTGGACGGTATCCCCAGGACGACCAGGCCGCGATCGCGGTTTTCCCGCCACAAGGTTTGCAAGCCTTGATACTGTCCGGTGAAGCCGCAGCGCGACGCTGTGTTGACCACCAGCACCACATGGCCAAGAAACTGTTGGGCGGCATGGCTGCCGCCGTCGATGGCGGGAAGCGGCACGCCCCGCCAGTCCAAGACAGCACCACTGGCCTTGGCCGGGGCCGTCGCCGCCAGACAGGTGGCCAAAGCGCCGGCAACAATCTTGATGATCCGAGGCATCGCGTTTCTCCTTATGACCCTTCTACGGTGTCACGGGAGAAACGGATCACTGGGCGGCGTTGATTTTTGCCGCCGCCGTCTTTTCGGGTTAGGGCGTGCCGTTGACCCCTTCCGGCTTGCCGACCACCACGATCAGCAGATTATCGGGATCAAGCAGGCGCTTGGCCACCGCCTTGACCTGATCCATGCCCACCGCCTCGATCAGGGCGTTGCGGCGGTCCAGGTAGTCGATGCCCAGTTTGTCGGCTTGCATGGCCACCAGCAGGCCGGCGATGGCGGCGGTGGAATCCAAGGACAGCGGGAACGAGCCGGTCAAATAGGTCTTGGCATCGGCCAGTTCGCTTTCATCCGGCCCGTGCTCGGCCATGCGCGCCAGTTCCTGGCGGATGATGTCCAGCGATTGCTTGACCCGGGCGTTCTGGGTGGCGACGCCGCCCATGAGGATGCCGGCATGATCCATGGGCAGCAGGTAGGAGTAGACGGAATAGGCGAGGCCGCGTTTTTCCCGCACCTCCTCGGTCAGGCGCGAGGAAAAGCCGCCGCCGCCCAGGATATAGTTCATCACGTAAGCGGCGAACCAGTCGGGATCGTTGCGCTTGATGCCGGGCGCGCCGAATACGGCGACGCTTTGCGGGATGTCGCGCGGCTCGACGATGATGCGCCCGGTGGCGATGGTGGTTTCCGCCACGGTGATGGCGGGGTGACTGGCCGGCAGGGCGCCGAAGGTACGATCCAGCAGCGGCGCCAATTGTTCCGGGGTGATGTCGCCGACGACGCCGACGATCAGGCCCTGGCGCGACAGCCAGGTTTTGGCATGCGCCTTCAACTCGGTACTCTTGATCGCCTTGATGCTGTCGGGGGTGCCGTTACCGGGACGGGCATAGGCGTGGTCGCCGAAGGCCGCCTTGTACCAGGCGCGGCTGGCCACGGCGTTGGGATTCTGCAATTCCCGCGTCAGACCGGCGATGATCTGGCTGCGGATGCGTTCCACCGGCTCCTTGTCGAAACGCGGCTGGGTCAGGGCGAGGCGGAACATATCGAAGGCGGCGTCGCGGTTTTCCGTCAACGTCTTCAGCGAGCCGGCCAGTTCGTCCTTGCCGGCCTTGAACGACAGGCCGATGGACAGGTCTTCCAGCCGGCCCTGGAAGGCCTGGGAATCGTAAGGGCCGGCGCCTTCGTCCAGCAGGCCGGCCATCATATGGGCCAGACCGGGTTTGACCTCCACCGACGAGCCGCCGGCGAAGGTCGCTTCCAAGGCGATGATCGGGTTGGCGTGGTCCTGCACCAGCCACGCCTCGATGCCGCTGGGGCTGGTGACTTTTTCCACGGTGACGGCCAGGGCCGGAACCGGCAGGACCAGCATGAGGGCGAACAGGATAGGACGGATCATCGGCGGGCTTCCTGGTTGACGGCGGGCAGCAACAGGCCGGTGGCCGAGGCGTTGTCCACCAGCACGGCGCGGGCGGCGGCATTGACCTGGGCGGCGGTGACTTGGGCGATGCGGTTGGGCCAGTCTTCCACGTCGGCGACGGTTTGGCCGGTGGTCAGCGCCTCGCCCAGTACGCGGGCGGCGGTGTGCAGGGAATCGCGGGCATAGACCACTTCCGCCTTCAGCCGGGTCTTGGCCCGGCGCACCTCATCCTCCGTCACCCCGTCCTTGAGCAGGCGGGCGATTTCCGCCTTAAGGGCAGTGTCCAGCGTGTCCATGGCCACGCCCGGTCGGGGCGAGGCGTGGAAGCCGAAGGTGGAATGATCCAGCGCCCCGGCATCGTACCAGGCCTGGGCCGAGGCGGCGATGCCCTGATCGACCACCAGGGCCTTGTAAAGCCGGCTGGTGGCACCGCCGGACAGAATCTCGCCCAGCACTTCCAAGGCCTGGATCTGGGTCTTGTCGGTGGCGGAATGCTGGCTGGGGGCCAGGTAAAGCCGGGTCCATGACGGCTGTTTGACGCGGGCATCGGTCAAGGTGATCTGGCGCGCCCCCACCGGCGGCGGCTCGGCGGCGCGCAGGCGCGGCGGCAGTTTCTCCGGTTTCAGCGGCCCATAATGGGTTTCGGCCATGGCGATGACCTTGGCCGGGTCGACGTCGCCGGCGACGATCAGGATGGCGTTGTTGGGGGCGTACCAGCGCTGGTAATAGTCGAGCGCATCGGTGCGGGTCAGCCCGGCCAATTCGTCCGGCCAGCCGATGATCGGACGGCGATAGGGGTGGTTGACGAACAGCAGGGCCTCGAGCCGTTCCTGCATCAGCGCGGCGGGGTCGTTGTCGGTGCGCGAGCGGCGTTCTTCCTTGACCACCTCAAGCTCGGAGACGACATCCGCCTCGGCCAGGGTCAGGTTGCGCATGCGGTCGGCTTCCATCTTCATCACCATGTCCAGCCGGTCGGTGGCGATGTTCTGGAAATAGGCGGTGTAATCGGATGAGGTGAAGGCGTTGTCGCGCCCGCCATTCCGGGCGACGATCTTGGAAAACTCGCCGGGCGGCACGCTGGGGGTGCCCTTGAACATCAGGTGTTCAAGAAAATGGGCGATGCCCGACTTGCCGGCACTCTCGTCGGCGGCCCCGACCCGGTACCAGACCATGTGGCTGACGATGGGGGCGCGATGGTTTTCCACCACCACCACCTGCAGGCCGTTGTCCAAGGTTTTGGTCACCGGGTTGAACACCTGGGCCTGGGCCGGCAAACTCACCGTGATCGCCACGGTGGCCATGGCCGCCCAATCGCGCCACATCCGCATCGTCAATCCGCCTGTCGTGGTTATGGTCCACCGGATATAGGCCCATGCCCCATGACCGGCAAGGCCACGATCAATCCGTGAGCGATTTGTAATGCCCCGGCTCGTCGCTGTCGAAACTCAGCAGCACGGCGCCGGTGGTGCCGTCGATGCACTGAAAGGCGGTGCGCTGGCGGTCGGACGTGGGTTGCCACAGGGCGTTGACCATGCCGGCGCGGCTGAGGCCGGCGATCATCGGCGCCGCTCTTTCGCATTGGGCCAGGGTGTCGAAGGAGGTCGCGGGGGCGCTATAGGCGCACATGGGGCCAACGCAGGCGATGACCAGGGCGGTGATGGGCATGGCGGATTCTCCTTCGGGGCAATGGGCTATGGGAAACCTCGTCGAATGTCGGCTTTTCTACAGATGGGCATGGGCCGCACTGTCACCAAGATGTAATGCCATATCCCGGTGATCGGAACCGATCACCGACGCCCTCATGCGGCGGGCGCATCCCTCCGGGATGCTTGCCTCACGCGGCATGAGCCGCGCGGCGCTTTGCGCCTAGAGCGGTTTCACGCCGAGCGGAATCGGTAGAGGATTCCCCCTGAGGTCATTTTGTGATTCAACATCTTCGGTAACAACGCTCCCGAGGATGATGCGATGACGTGGCGCTCAGGGCAGTCCTATTCTCAGGACTTGCGCGATAGAGTTTTGGCGGCTGTGGACAGCGGCATGAGCGCCTACGAGGTGGCGCCGCTGTTCCGGGTGAGCGTTTCGTACATCTACAAGGCCCAAGGCCGCCGCCGGGCCACCGGCGAGACGACGGTGAAGCCACGGCCTGGGCGGCCAGGACAGAAGCTGGCGGCTCACCTTGAGGCGTTGCAGGCGCAGATCAAGGTCGAGCCCGATGCCACGCTGGCTGAGTTGCGCGCCTGGGTTCTGGCCGAATTGGGCGTGTCGATCAGCGTCGGCGGCCTGTGGAACACGCTTGAGCGGCTCGACCTCAGTCTGAAAAAAAGAGTGCGCATGCTGCCGAGCAGGAACGTCCCGACGTAGCCGAAGGACGCATCGCCTGGCGAGCCGAGCAGCCGGCGCTGGACCCAACCCGCTTGGTCTTCCTTGATGAAACCGGGGCATCGACCAACATGACCCGGCGCTACGGACGGGCGCCGCGCGGTCAGCGGCTGCTGGCTGCGGTGCCGCACGGTCATTGGAAAATGACCACCTTCGTCGGGGCGCTCCGGCATGACGGAATCTCCGCCCCCTTCGTCATCGACAAGGCGATGAATGGCGCGATCTTCCTGGCCTATGTCGAGCAGGTCCTGGCTCCGACCTTGCGGCCCGGCGACATCGTCGTAATGGACAATCTGCCCGCCCACAAGGTGGCAGGGGTCAAGCAACTCATCGAAGCCCGAGGGGCCACCCTGCGGTATCTGCCGCCCTACTCCCCAGACCTCAATCCCATCGAGCTCGCCTTCGCCAAGCTCAAGAGCCTGCTGCGAAAGGCGCAAGCCCGCACCATCAACACCTTATGGGACGTGATCGGAAAACTCATCGACCTGTTTCCGCCCGAGGAATGCGCCAATTTCTTCGCCCACGACGGATATGGACGCTCGATGTGAAAATGCTCTAACCAAGTCCCGATGAGTCGAGCTCATCGGGACTTGGTATAATGGGGGAAGCGGGCAAAGAAAAACCCCCAGGGGTGACCCGGGGGTGCAAACAGGACCGGAAGCTGTTGGTTTGGTTACCAGATACCTTCCAGCATGCCCTTGCGGCGGCGTTCGATGCGCGGGGTGTCGCCGGTGGACAACGCATTGCCCAATGCCTGATTTTCACGCAGGCGCTGGGCTTCCTGGCCGGCATTCAACTGCTCGCCGGCGCCGACACCCTCGGGCTTGCGCCAGAATACCAGCTTGTCGGTGAACGACTTGTCGGCATCGGCCAGCGACTGGGTTTCCTTGTTCACCAGCAGGCGGATCTCCGGGTTGATCTGCTCGGCCCCGGCCTTTTTCAGCAAGGCAACGTCGCCCTGGGTGCGACCCTGGGTAGCGATGGGGGTATTGGCGCGGGGATTGCCGGTCAAGGCCCGCCGCGCCTGATCGCGCACATTGCCTTCCTGCGGGCGTTCCATGCCTGGGGTCGGCGGCCGCAAGGTGAAATCGGGCGGCATGGTCAAGGGGGCGCGTGACACCACCTGGAATTCATCCGGCGGCGCCTTGTCGTAGCCCATGGCGCGCTTGGTTTCGGCGCAGCCGGACAAGGCGAGCGCGGCCACGGCCATCAAGGCGGCGGCACGCAACGAAGACTTTTGGGTGGTGATCATGCGCTTCATGGCCCTAATTCTTATCCGAGTTCCGCCGTGTAAACAAGGAATCCAACACCAACAAGATAGCGCCGATGGTAATGGCCGAATCCGCCAGATTAAAGGCGGGCCAGTGCCAGCCGAAGGCATGGACGTCAAGAAAGTCGGCCACCGCCCCCCAGCGGGCCCGATCGATGACATTGCCCAGCGCACCGCCGATGATGGAGCCCAGGGCCAAGGCCATCAAGCCGTTATCGGCACGCTTCAGCCACACCAACAAGCCGGCGACGATGACGATGGACAGCACCGACAGGGCGACGGCATTCCACGGCCCGCCATTGTTGAAGATACCAAAGGAAACACCGCGATTCCAGGTCATCACCAGATTGAAGAACGGCGTCACCTCGATGAAGACGGGGGAAAAGAACGGGGTGTCGGTGACGCCGTCGGGGCGCATGACCTTTTCCACCACCCACCATTTGCTGATCTGGTCGGCGATGATCAGAATGACGGCCAGGATCAGGCCATAAAGCCGCATATTCTTCATCACAGCTTGGCCACCGCATCCGAGCACCGGCCACAGACGCCGTCGTGGGCGTGGTGGCCCACTTCCGGCAGCACCTTCCAGCAGCGTTGGCACTTGTCGCCCTCGGCCCCGCGCGGCACCACGCCGATGCCGGGCACGTCGGCCAGGGTGAAGGCGCTGTCGGGGGCGGGGCCTTCCACCACCAACAGGCCCGAGGTGATGCAGATTTCCGCCATGTCCAGATCGGCGATGGCGGCCATGGCTTCACCGCTGACGTAAAGCGCCGGATTGGCCTGCAGGCTGGAGCCGATGCGCTTGGCCACCCGCTCGCCTTCCAAGGCGCCGGTGACGACGCGGCGGACGGCGCGCACCTGTTGCCACTTGGCGGCCAGGGCGTCGTCGCGCCACTGGGCGGCAATGTCGGGGAAGGTGTGCAGGTGGACGGAATCATCTGCCGACGGATGGCGGGCCAGCCAGGCTTCTTCCGCCGTGAAGCAGGCGAAGGGCGCCAGCCACTTGCACAGCGCGTCGAGCAGGATGTCCATCACCGTGCGCGCCGCGCGGCGGCGCAGGCTGTCGGGATGGTCGCAGTAAAGCGCGTCCTTCCTGATGTCGAAATAGAACGCCGACAGATCGATGGCGCAGAAATTGTGCAGCTCGTTGAACCAGGAATGGAACTCGAAGCTGTGGCAGGCGCCGCGCAGGCCGGCATCGATCTCGGTCAGGCGGTGCAGCACCCAGCGTTCCAGCTCGGGCATGTCGGCGAATGCCAGCTTTTCGCCGTCGCTGATGCCGTCGACGGCGCCCAGCAGATAGCGCAGCGTGTTGCGCAGGCGGCGATAGACGTCGACCTGGGTTTTCAGGATTTCCGGGCCGATGCGCAGATCGTCGGAATAATCCGAGCCCACCACCCACAAACGCAGAATGTCGGCGCCCTGGGTGCCGACCACTTCTTGCGGCGACACCACGTTGCCCAGCGACTTGGACATCTTACGTCCGTCTTCATCCAGGACGAAGCCGTGGGTCAGCACCGCGTCATAGGGGGCGCGGCCACGGGTGCCGCAGCTTTCCAGCAACGACGAATGGAACCAGCCGCGATGCTGGTCCGATCCTTCCAGATACAAGCTGGCCGGCCACTTGGTGTCGGACCATTCCTCGCCCTCCAGCACGAAGGCGTGGGTGCAGCCCGAATCGAACCAGACGTCGAGCACGTCGAAAATCTGCTCGTAATCCTTGGGGTCGCGGCCCTCGCCCAGGAAGAGTGCCGGGTCGGTGGTGTACCAGGCATCCGAGCCCTGTTCCTTGAAGGCGCTGACGATGCGCTCCATCACCGCCGCATCGCGCAGGGGCTGGCCGGTATGCTTGTCGACGAAAACGGTGATCGGCACGCCCCAGGCGCGCTGGCGCGACAGGCACCAATCGGGCCGGGTCTCGATCATGGCGCCGATGCGGTTCTTGCCCTGGGCGGGGACGAAGCGGGTGTCGTCGATGGCTTTCAGCGCCTTGGCGCGCAAGCCGTTGGTTTCCATGGACACGAACCATTGCGGCGTGGTGCGGAAGATCAACGGCGCCTTCGACCGCCACGAATGCGGGTAGGAATGCTCGATCTTGCCGTTGGCCAGCAGATTGCCGCAGGCCTTCATCGCCTCCATCACCGGCTTGGCGACGGGGCTGTAATACTTGCCGTTCTTGCCCTTTTCCAAGACGCTGAGGCCGGCGAAGAGGGCCACCGACGGATAATAGGTGCCGTCGGGCTGCACGGTGTCGGGCACAGCGATGCCGTTGGCACGACCGAGATGGAAGTCGTCCTCGCCATGACCGGGCGCGATGTGGACAAAGCCGGTGCCGGTATCGGTGGTGACGAAATCACCGGCCAGGGCGGGGACGGCGAAATCATAGCCGCCCTTGGCTTCGGGGTGGTGCTTCAAGGGGTGATGGCAGATGGTGCCAGCCAGTTGCTCGCCTTTCAGGGTCGCCACCACCTTGAAGGTGCACTTAGCATCCTTGGCCACCTGCTCGGCCTGATCCTTGATCAGCACCAGCTTGTCGCCGACGCGGGCCAGCGACCCCTCGGCCACTTCGGTGACCTCCACCACCACGTAGTCGAACTCGGGGCCATAGGCCAGGGCGCGGTTGCCCGGCATGGTCCACGGCGTGGTGGTCCAGATCACCACATTGGCGCCGTCCAGCGCCGGATGGCTGGCGGTGACGACGGGGAACTTGATCCAGATGGTGACGGAGGTGTGGTCGTGATACTCGATCTCGGCCTCGGCCAGGGCGGTCTTTTCCACCACCGACCACATCACCGGCTTGACGCCCTTGTAAAGCGAACCGTCCAGCAGGAACTTGCCCAACTCGGCGGCGATGGTGGCTTCCGCCGCGTTGGTCATGGTGGTGTAGGGGTGATCCCAGTCGCCTTCCACGCCCAGGCGCTTGAACTCGGCCCGCTGGATGTCGATCCATTGGCGGGCGAACTGGCGGCATTCCTCGCGGAACTGCACCACCGGCACTTGGTCCTTGTCCTGGCCGGCTTCGCGGTACTTTTCCTCGATCTTCCATTCGATGGGCAGGCCGTGGCAATCCCAGCCGGGGATGTAATGAACGTCGTGGCCCAGCATGAACTGGGTGCGGTTGATGACGTCCTTGAGAATCTTGTTGAGCGCGTGACCGATATGCAAATGGCCGTTGGCATAGGGCGGGCCGTCATGCAGCATGAACTTTTCCCGGCCCTTGGCCACCGCGCGCATGCGCTGGAACAGGCCGATCTCGGCCCAGCGGGCCAACAGCTTGGGTTCCAGGTCAGGCAGACCGGCCTTCATGGGAAAGTCAGTCTTGGGCAGGAAGACGGTGTTCTTGTAGTCCGCGCTCATGTCGGGTCTCTTCTAAAAATCGGACACGGCCACCATGGGGCCGGGGCTTTGGGGAAAGTGACGGGCGGCCAGGATGGCCCGGGCCTGCTGGGCATCCGCCGCGATCTGGGTTTTCAGCTCGTCCAGGCCAGCGAACTTGCGTTCGGGGCGGATGAAATCGACCAGGGCGACGCGCAGATGGCGGCCATAAAGGTCGATGTTGTGGTCGAGCAGATGCACTTCCAGAATCTGGTCTTGCTTGTCGAAGGTGGGGCGGTTGCCGAAATTGGCGACGCCGTCCAGCCATTGGGTGGCGCCGCCCAGATCGATGCCGGCGCGCACGGCATAGACGCCCGCCGCCGGGTGCTGGTACTCGCCCAGATGGATGTTGGCGGTGGGAAAGCCGATGGTGCGGCCGCGCTGGTCGCCGTGTTCGACCCGGCCCTCGATTTCCCAGTAATGGCCGAGCAGGCGGGCGGCAACACTGGGCTGGCCGGCCACCAGCGCCTCGCGCACCCGGGTCGAGGAATAGGTTTCACCGCCCTTGGCCATTTCCGGCGGCACGGCGGTAAAGCCGAAGGCACCTTCATCGGCGGCCTTCTGCAACAACGCTCCGGTGCCCTTGCGGCCCTTACCGAAGACATAATCATAGCCCACCACCACATGACGGGCGCCCAGGCAGGTGGCCAGCACGCCGCCGACGAATTCCAGCGCCGTCATGTCGGCGAAGGCCTGGTCGAAATGCTGCATGAACAGAAGATCGATGCCGAGCGCCTCGATCAGCCGCGCCTTGACCCGGAACGGAGTCAGGCGGAACGGCGGCTGCGCCGGGTTGAAAAAGGCGCGCGGATGCGGCTCGAAGGTCATCACCCCGCAGGCGACGCCCAAATCCTGGGCGATGCGCTTGGCGGTCAGGATCACCGCCTGATGGCCCTTATGGACGCCGTCGAAATTGCCAAGCGCCACCACGCAGCCTTGAAGGTCGGGTGTCAGTTCGCCGCAATGTCGGACCAGACGCATGGGGGCCAAGGTGGAATTCCTGAAAATACCAAGGACGTAAGGGGTAGTCGAAAGCGCCGGCCAGCGCAACCCCGCTGGATGTTCAGGGCGGGCTGAAGCTGGCCCAGGGAATGCCCGGCACCGCCGCCATCCGCGCCGGTCCCAGATACAGGCTGCCGTCTTGGATGGTGATGGGGGCGGGAATGGCCGGGCGGCCGCGCGGGTCGGGCTTGGCCATCAGCCCCAACAGGGTCTTGGACGTGCGCGCCGTCGCCTGATCCACCAGCCCGGCCTGATGCAGCCGGTCCATCAGTGCGTCGAAGCCGTGGATGCGGGTGGACAAGGCGACCAGCGGCTGGCCGCCGGGGTCAAGGGCGGCGGTGCCGCTGCCTTCCAGCCCCATGGGCGGCCAGTCCAGGGCGACGCGGTCCAGTTCGATGATGCCGCCTTGCTTGCTCCAGCCGGCGATGGCGGCCACCGGGGTGGCGGCGGGGATCGGCCCCATCACCCGACCGGAAATCTCCGCCAGCGCCATCTGGCCGTCGAAGCCGGGCAAGGTGTTGGGCGGCAATCGGATGTCGCGGCCCGACAGGGCGAAGCGCCACGAGGCCGGATGGCCGCTGGGATCGGGACGGGGCGGCAGTGCCGCGAGGCTAAGGCCCAGATCGGCGATGCTGGTTTGCCCGGTTTGCAGGCCATGCAGATGGGCGTCCAAGGTGCCGCTGGCGATGGTTGCCGCCAGCCGCTCCAGGCTGAGCGGCCAGTCGCGCCCGGCCCAGGTGAGGCGATGGTCGCCGGCGGTTTCCACATGGACGGCGCGCGGCCACAGCGGTGCTGTCCACAATTCCAGATACGGCCCGCGCCAGCGCAGACCCGATGGATGGCTCAATTCGGGCGCGGTCAGGGTCAGGCGCAGTCGCCAGGGAAAGCCGCCTGGCGTCTCTTCGGCCCAGGCGACAGTCCAGCCTTCGGCCCGGCGCGCCTCGGCCCAGGCTTCAACATGGTTGCGTGCTTGCCCGGCGGCGTGCATCCAGTACAGGCTATAGGCCAGTAGGACGGCGACAAGGCCGACGACAGCGATCAGGACAAGGCGGCGAGCGGACATGGACTCATCCGGCGAAAGGAAGGCACAAGACAGGTCTAACCCGCCCCCTGTTGCAGTGCAAGGCGATGTATGGGTATTTGCCTATGGCTCATTGATGTGGAACCCCGGTTTTGTGCCCGCTGCCAATGTTGCTGCCCGGTTGCATGGCTGGTGCCGGTCCATGTGCGTGCTGTCCACCATCTATCGCGGCACCGATTCCTGCCCCGGTCTGGTGCTGGGGCTGGATCGCGGCGGCTCGTGCCTGGGCCGGGCCTTGCGGGTGCGGGGCGTCGACTGGGCGGCGATCAAGGCCCGGCTGGACGAGCGGGAATTGCCCACCGGCGTTTATCTGCCGCGCTTCCTGCCGGTGCGGCTGGAGGATGGTCAAATGGTGCCCGCCTATGCCTATGTGGTCGATCGCGACCATTGGCAATATTGGCGCGGCGAGCATGACGACGCCATCCGGCTCTTGCGCCAGGGTCACGGCAGGGGCGGTTCGGCCCGCGATTATCTGGCCAACGCTGTCACCCATCTGACCGAAATGGGCATCCGCCGGTCGTCGCTGCACCGCCTGTTGCGGCAGGTGGACGGCAAGGCTTGACCCGATGACGATGTCGGCGTAACAATACGAGACGTCTCGTCTCGTTATCCGGTGCGCCATGGCCGATCCTTCCCGCCGTTCATCCCGCAAGCACGCCGCCATTGTTGCCGCCGCCGTCAGCTTGGTTGCCACAAACGGCTATCGGGCGGTGACCATCGAGGCGGTGGCCGCCGCCGCCGGGGTGGGCAAGCAGACCATCTATCGCTGGTGGCCGTCCAAACCCGCCTTGTTCATCGACGTCTATGACCAATTGGTGGCGGTGCAGCCCCCCGACCCGGATGTGTCGGCGCCGCGGCAGGTGCGCGCCATCCTGCGTCAGGTCTTCGGCCTTTATGCGACGACGCCGGCGGCGGCCATCCTGGCCGGGTTGATCGCCGATGCCCAACACGACGATGCCGCCCGCCATGCCCTGGTCCATGGCCTGATCGGCGGACGCGGCCCGGTGCTCCTTCAGCCCTTGGCCGCCGCCCGTGACCAGGGGCGGCTGCCGGCGGATTTCGACGTGGACTGGGCGGCGGAAATGGTGGTGGCGCTGATCTGGAAGCGGGTGCTGTCGGGCGGCGTCCTCGACGATGCCTTTGCCGAACGCATCATCGCCAGCGTCTTCGCCAAGGTGGCGCCATGAAACCGCGTTATGAACGCACCTATGTGCCCGGCGCCATGGGGCGGCTGTTGGCCTTGCAGATCGAAACCTATGCCCCCGCCCTGGGCTTTGGCCGCGCCTTCGAGGCCAAGGTGGGCGCCGACATGGCCGAATTTCTGAGCCGCTACGATTCTGTGCGCGATCTGCTGCTGACCGCCCTGGTCGGGGATCGGGTGGCGGGCGGCATCACCCTGGACCGGGGCGAGCACGATCCGGCCCTGGGTCTGGCCCATCTGCGCTGGTTCGTCGTCGATCCGGCCTTGCGTGGTCAGGGGCTCGGTCGGGCTCTGCTGAAACAGGCGGTGGATTTCGCCCGCGCCTGCGGTGATCGGCAAATCTATCTGTGGACGGTGGCGGATTTGCCGGCGGCACGACGGCAATATGACGCTCAGGGCTTTGTCCTGGTCGAGCAGATGCACGCCGCCACCTGGGGTAAGGCGATGACCGAACAGCGTCTGGTGCTGGACCTCACCGCTTGACCGAAGCCAAGGCCGGCTCGGACGCTGACCGTCACCATGGCGGCATGAGCAAGATTCTGATCGCCAGCGGCATCGCCGTCATGACCCTGTCGGGTCTGGCCGCCTTGTCCGCCATCATCGCCGGCACCGCCCAATGGCTGGGGCTGGCGGCATCGTTTTCGCCACTGCTACCGCCGCAAAGCCTGGTGGTCGGCGGCTTGTTCCTGGGCGTGCCGATCATTGCCGTCGGCTGGGCCTTGATCTGGTTCGGCGGTTGGATGCGCAATCACCGTTGAGCGGCGACTTTGCCTTCGGCGCTCCACTCGGTGACCCACAGTGAGGTGGGGGCGTCGTGACCGGTGGGGCGCAATCCCTTCAGCCAGTCCGGGGTGATGAAGCCCGCCGTGGTGAAGAACAGCGGCAAGGCCGGTAAATCCTCGGCATAAAGCGCCTGGAGATCGGCCCATAATTGCTGGCGCTTGGCCGGGTCCAATTCAGCGTCAAGGGCGTCGATCAGCGCATCCATCTTGGGATTGGCGTAGCCGGTGAAGTTCTGGCCCGAGAAATTGTTCTCGGCCTTGGGAATGAAACCGGAATGCAAGGTGCTGCGCGGCACCTGACCGGGGGTGCCGAACCACGAATACAGCACCATGCCGGTGAAGGCGCGCTTGGTCACCTTGTCGGCGAAGAAGGTGCGGGAAATTTCGGTGAACGGGCGAATCTCCACCCCGATCTGACGCAATTGCGCCTGGATCACCTGCTGCACCAATTCGCGCGAGTGGTTGCCGGCGGTGGTCCCCAATTCCAGCACCAGCGGCTGGCCGGCGGCATTACGACGCGGGCCCGGCCCCATCTGTTTCCAGCCGGCCTCGTCCAACAGGGCGGCGGCGCGGCGCGGGTCATAGCCATAACGCTTGGCCGCACCGCTGTAGATGGGTTCCAACGACGAAATGCCGCTGTCGGCCAGGGCCAGCTTGCCGCCGAACATTTCGCGGCTGATGGCGTGGCGGTCGATGCCGTGCAAAAGCGCCCGGCGCACCCTGGGATCGGTCAGGGCCGGATGGGCCGGGTTGACGTCCAGGTGCTCATAGACCAGACCGGGCTTGAACTGGGCCGAGTATCCCGGCGGCAGCCGGTTGGCCAGCGATACCGCCTGATCCAAGGGCAGCCCCATTTCACCGGCGATCATGTGCACCTGTCCGGCCAACAGCGCCGCTTGCAAGGCGCTGGTGTTCTCGATGGTGCGCAGCACGATGCGGGAAAAGGCCGGGGCTTTGCCGGCCCAATGGGGGTTGGGTTCCAGCGTCACATGGCTGCCGGTGACCATTTCGGTCACCCGGTAGGGGCCGTTATAGAGGCCGGGATTGGTGGGCGCGGCCATGTACTGGCTGCGTTTGCGGTATTCCCCCGGTTCGGCGAAGGCGGCCTTTTCCACGTGGGCGGGCAGGACGCGGAAATCGGTCAGCACGTTATAGGTGCCGGTGGCCTTGGCCAGATGCAGGGTGAAGGTCTTTTTGTCGGCGCTGGTGTCGATGGCGGTGATCGACCGGTAGATGCCGGCATTGGCGACGCCGCTTTGCGGATGCTTGCCCACGTTCCAACTGAACAAGACGTCGTCGGTGGTCACCGGCTGGCCGTCGGCCCAGCGGGCGTCGGCGGGCAGGGTGAAGGTGACGGTCATGCCGCCATCGGGCTTGGTCTTGGCCAGACCGTTTTCTACCGTCGGCACGGTGGTGCACATCAGGCAGGCCAGCTTCCAATCGGCATCATAGGCGGTGATCGGTCGGTGGACGAAGCCCAAGGCATAGGCCTTGACGATCATCGATTCGATGCTGGGGTGCAAGATGGTGGGAAATTGCGACAGGCCGATGACCAATTCGGGGCGTGACGGATTGGCCTGGGCGGCCAGGGGGGTCAAAAACGCCAGGGCAACCAATAGGTTGCGAAAATGTGCCCACGGGTGCATCTCAGGTAAAAACCTTATGCCTTGTAAAGGTAAAATAAGGACCGGCTAAATAAATCAGACGTCAGCGATGCGCCGTCAACCACGATACTATGCGCATCCACCCATGTTGAGGTCAATTTTATGATTGTGACAAGTTATCGCGGCTTTGTACTGGCGTAATATGGCGAACGAATTATAGTTCGGCTCTGGGCGCCGGCAGAGCTGGGCGGATGCCTGCGAATCCAGCTTGAAGACGGGCGACCAAAGGTGTAAACAGCCCCCTTCGGCGCGGCACCCCTGGAGGCCGCGCCTTTACGTGTTATTGGAGAATCGATATGACTGAGATCAGCGCCATCGTCGCCGAGCTGCGCGATCGGGCCGGAAAGGGGGCCGCCCGAGCCACTCGCCGTGAAGGTAAGGTTCCGGGTGTGATTTACGGCGGCAAGCAGGACCCCATCTGCATTGCCATCGATCCCCGCGTCATTTGGGCCGAGCTGCACAAGCCGGGCTTCAAGACCCGTCTGTTCGACGTGGATCTGGCTGCCGGCGGCAAGCACCGCTGCCTGTGCCGCGACGTTCAGTTCCATCCGGTCACCGATCAGCCGGTGCACATCGACCTGATGCGCGTGTCCGCCGATGCGGTCGTGCACGTCAAGGTGCCGGTGCATGTGATCAACGCCGACAAGTCCCCGGGCGTCAAGGCCGGCGGCGTTGTCTCGCTGGAACTGCACGAAGTGGAAGTCACCTGCGCCCCCGACCTGATTCCGTCCGAGATCGTCATCGATCTGGCCGGCAAGGACGTCGGTTACTCGGTGCATGTGAACGACCTGGGCCTGCCGGCTGGCGTCACCCCCTATCATGTCGGCGCCAAGGCCGGCGTGTTGACCATCGTCCCGCCGACGGTCAAGGGTGGCGATGCCGAATCGACCGAAGCGTAAAGATCTGGTGGCGGCATGATTCTGGTCGTAGGACTGGGGAATCCCGGTTCCGAATATTCCCAGAACCGCCACAATATCGGCTTCATGGCGGCGGACGAACTCGTCCGCCGCCATTCCTTTGGCCCCTGGCGCGCCAAGTTTCAGGGCATGCTGGCCGAGGGTAATATCGACGGCGTCAAGGTCCTGGCCTTGAAGCCCATGACCTATATGAACCTGTCGGGCCAATCGGTGGCGGCGGCAGCGAGATTTCTGAAAATCCCGGTGGAAGATGTCGTCGTCGTCCATGACGAACTGGATGTCGCCCCCGGTCGGGTCAAGGTCAAGCGCGGCGGTGGTGCCGGCGGCCATAACGGCCTGAAAAGCATCGATGCGCATTTGGGCCAGAATTATCGTCGGGTGCGTCTGGGCATCGGCCACCCCGGTGACAAGGACCGGGTATCGGGCTATGTGCTGGCCGATTTCGCCAAGGCGGAAACCTGGGTGACGCCGCTGATCGACGCGGTGGCCGAGGCCTTGCCCAAATTGCTGGCCGGCGACGAAGCCGGTTTCATGAACAAGGTGGCGGTGCTGACCGCGCCACCCAAGCCGAAAAAGGACAAGCCGGCACCTCAGGCGCCGATTGTGCCTTCGATGATTTCTCCGCCCGCCCCGGTCTCGCCGCAAGGATCCCTTGCCGAGGCGTTGAAGGCGGCACTCGAACGCAAGAAGGATTAGACGTCATGGGTTTCAATTGCGGCATCGTCGGGCTGCCCAACGTGGGCAAGAGCACGCTTTTCAATGCGCTGACCCAGACGGCGGCGGCCCAGGCGGCCAATTATCCGTTCTGCACCATCGAACCCAATGTGGGCCGCGTCGCCGTGCCCGATCCGCGCCTGGACAAGCTGGTGGTCATCGGCAAGAGCCAGAAGGAAATCCCGACCCAGCTTGAATTCGTCGACATCGCCGGTCTGGTGCGCGGCGCTTCCAAGGGTGAGGGGCTGGGTAACCAGTTTTTGGCCAATATCCGCGAGGTCGACGCCATCGTCCACGTGCTGCGCTGCTTCGTCGATGACGACATCAAGCACGTGGAGGATTCGGTCGATCCGGTGCGCGACGCCGACATCATCGAGACCGAGCTGATGCTGGCCGATCTCGACAGCCTGGAACGGCGCATCGTGCCGTTGGAAAAGAAGGCCAAGGGCGGCGACAAGGAAGCCAAGGCCCAGGTCGAGGTGATGCTGCCGCTGCTGGCGGCTTTGCGCGACGGCAAGCCGGCCCGCACCGTCAAATTCGACAGCGAAGACGAAATCCGCATGGCCAAGCAATTGGGCCTGTTGACCATCAAGCCGGTGGTCTATGCCTGCAATGTCGAGGAAGCGTCGGCGGCTTCCGGCAACGCGCTTTCGCAGAAGGTGTTCGAGATGGCCGCCGCCCAGGGCAATTCAGCGGTGGTGATCTCGGCGGCGATCGAGGCGGAAGTGGCGCAATTGGGCAGCGACGAGGAGCGGGCCGAGTTCCTGGAAACCCTGGGCCTGGAAGAAACCGGCCTGGCCCGGGTCATCCGTGCCGGCTATGAATTGCTGCACCTGATCACCTTTTTCACCGTCGGTCCGAAAGAGGCGCGCGCCTGGACCGTGCAAAAGGGCGCCAAGGCGCCGCAGGCCGCCGGTGTCATTCATACGGATTTCGAAAAGGGCTTCATCCGCGCCGAAACCATCGCCTATGACGATTTCATCGCGTTGGGCGGCGAAGGCGGGGCCAAGGAAGCCGGCAAGATGCGGCTGGAAGGCAAGGAATACGTCGTCCAGGACGGCGATATCTTCCACTTCCGCTTCAACGTCTGAGGCGCAGTAAAAAGGCCGGGGAAACCCAGCCTTTTTACGATCCATGCGGACAAAAAGAGAGGCCCCGGTTATGCACCGGGGCCTAAGTCAAACAGGGAGGCTTCACGTCTAGGAGTAATGAAGTCTATGGGGTCACGATGGGTCTGGTCGGGTCTGGCGGTGAATGCGTATGGAGACAACACGTTGTGTTTCAGCCATATTTTGTTATTATGACCCAATCAGACCCTTTCAGGTCCAACCTGACTTGCGGTTATAAAGTGAAGCCCCAATGAAGCCCCAAAGGCGAATGCCGTGACGTCAGACCGCATCGAATTCACCGACCGATACCTAAAGGGCTTGAAGTCCACCGCAACCCGATACAGCAAGACCGACCTCTCTTGCCCCGGCTTGATGATCAGGGTCACGCCCAACGGGGTGAAGTCTTGGTCGATCCAATATCGACCGAAGGGGCAGGCGCAGCGGAAAGCCACTTACGGAACCTATCCCGAGGTGAGCCTCAAGGATGCCAGGGCTCGTGCGAAGGCCTTAACAGCCGCTGCCGCTGTCGGTCGTGACCTCATGGCCGAAGAGGCTGCCGCTGCGGCTGCCGCCATAGCCAAGGCTGCCGAAGACCTAGCACGGTCACGGACGGTGGCCGCGACGGTTGAGGATTACGTGGCCGGTTACTGCCGGCCGAACCAGCGACAATGGAAGCAGACCGAGGCCATGTTGCGAAATCACGTCGTTCCAAAGATCGGCAAGAAGCTGTTGGTCGAGTTGCGGCGTGCCGATGTGGTCGAATTGATGGATGATCTTCAACACAAAAAGGGGCTAACGGATCAGTGCGACCGGGTTCTGACCAGCCTCAAACACCTGTTGAATTGGTCGGTGGAACGCGAATGGATCGAGGTCAATGTCGCCCAGCCCATCAAGAAGCGGTTCAGGTCCGACAGCCGGGACCGGGTGCTGTCTGGCGACGAGTTGAAGGCGATTTGGACGGCTGCCGAAGGACTGACCGACCCCAGCCGATCCCTCATCAAGGTGATGATCTTGACGGGGCAACGCCGTGATGAGGTCCGCGAAATGGAATGGTCCGAAGTTGATCTTGAAAGGGCGGTCTGGACACTTCCAATGCTCCGCAACAAGGGCAAGCGTGAACACGTCGTCCCCCTGGCTCCCGAGGTGAAGGCTATTCTTGAAGAGCTGCCCCGCCTTGGCAATCGGTGGGTGTTCACCGCCAAGGGGACGGTTGCCTACAACGGCATGAAGCGCCTGAAAGAAATTTTGGACCGTGAGGCAAAAGCGGCGGAATGGGAACCGTGGGAGTTCCATGATATTCGCCGCACCGTCGAAACGGGCCTGGCTTCTCTGGGCATCGGTCAGGAACTTCGCGACCGGGTGATGAACCACGCGACATCGGGCGTTGGTGCCAAGCACTACAACAAACACTCCTATTTGGAGGAAAAGAAGGCGGCGCTCCAAACTTGGACCCGATATGTGTTGAAGACGGTCGGCGTTGATCGGGAGCACAATGTGGTGGTGCTTCGAGGTGCTTGACGGCCCATATGGGGTCTGGCAGACTCTTGTGTACGCAATATCCGACGCTGGCCTATGACATGGTGGGCATCGGGTGGACCGGGTGGGAAGCTCGGCACATTGACGTTTAGTTGGTGATCTGGGAGTTCTGGTGCGTCCGACATGTCGGCGTTTCGGTTGAGCCCAGCCAGGAAAGTGGTGCTAAGCGTAGCCACCCTGGTTCCAAATGCTAAGCCCGTGCTGTTCGGGAAGCGTCAGACTGGCAATATCGCCGAACCCGACCCAAGTCCAGCATAGAGGGTCCCTCAGTTTAGGGGACATCTATGTCAGCTGTTACGCTGCTTTCGCTCAAAGGCGCCTGCGTGTGCCTGGGTGTTTCACTCTCCACCGTCAAGCGGATGATCAACCGGGGGGACCTTCGTCCCGTAAAGGTTGGTCGTGGGGTCCGGGTCCGCTCGGACGATATTCGGACGCTGATTGACTCCCTGACGATCAAGGGGGGAGCGCGCCATGTCGCTTGATCGCAACGAACGCGGCCCCGTCGGCGCGACCAACGCCGACGAGGACCAAAACCAAAGCTTTCAGGAATCCCAGGATTTTAGCCAAACTGTCGCACAGGTTCAAGCCGTTGCGGGCATTTTTGGTTCGCTGGCCCAGAAGTATTGGACCGCTGGGGTTCCCGTCATCCCGTTGGTGCCGCGTGAGAAACGGCCCGCCGTGGCGAATTGGTCGCTATTCCGGTCGCGGATGCCGAGGGAAGACGAGCAAAGCACTTGGTTGACCGCCCACAGTAACGGAAACATCGGTTTGCCGTTGGGGGGCGCTTCCGGGGTCGTGGCCTTGGACATCGACACCACCGACGCCGTCGTTATCGCGGCCATTGAAAGCGCAATTCCTGTTCAAAGTCAGTGGAAGCGCGTCGGCAAGAAAGGCTACGTCGCAGTCTTCCGCTTCAGCGGTGAGAAGACCTTCCGAGTGAAGGACAAGGACGGCAAGACCGTCTGCGAACTGCTTTCCGCAGGCACCCAAGTCGTGTTGCCGCCGTCGATCCACCCCGATACCGGCTTGCCTTACACCGCCAATTGCGAATTGCTGGACGTGATTGGGCTGCTGCCCACGCTGCCGATGGACTTCGAAAAGAACCTGCGGGACGCGCTGGAAGCTGCGGGCGTCAAGCTGAACAAGAGCGGCAACAGCGCCCATGTGGACCTTACCGCCGTTGCGGGTTGCGGCGGGCGCGACGATCAAGCCACCAACGTTGCCGGTCATTTCGCCCATGTCGTCAGCGTTGGACAAATGACGCTTGTGGAAGCGCTTCGCGCAGCTTGCGGCTGGGTTCTTCACAACGTCGAACAACGCCCTGGTGACGAGTTCACCGAAGCGGACATGACGGAGAAGGTTCTCCGGTTCGTCAAACAAGACGCGGAACAGCGTGGAGGCCTTCCTCCGGGATGGAACGACGATCTCCCCGAGGAGATCGCCACACAGGTGGTCGAAATCGATACCCGCGAGCGCCCTTTGGTTCAAGTCAGGGGCGGGGAATTGGTTCGCACGGTTGATCTTATCGAAGCCGCATTGATGGAAGGCGACCCTGATCTTTTCCAGCAGAACAACAGGCTGCTTCGGCTGGTGGAGAACGAAGTTCCCGGACGGCATGGCGTTCCCACCAAGGATGCCCAACTTGTCGTCGCAAACGCGGTTCATCTTCGCGAACGGGCGATGCGGGTTGCTGACTTTGAAAAATGGGACAGCCGGAAATCTGGCGGGGGAGGTTTCGTGCCCTGTGACTGCCCTAAAGACGCAGTAGAAATGCTTGTGGCTCGGACTGGCTCTTGGAAATTTCGCCCTATCAGCGGTTTCCTTCAAGCCCCGACGATCCTGGCGGATGGAAGGATCCTGTCCACGCCCGGTTATGACGCAGGCACCGGGTTGTTGTACGCGCCCAATGCCGACTTCACCCCGATCCCGGAGAACCCGACCAAGGAGGAGGCAGAAATAGCATTGGCCCGCCTAGTAGGGCTGATCCAGACTTTTGAACCCGATTTCGTCAGTCCTGTTGATCGGGCGGTGTGGGTCGCGCTGGTTTTGACGGCGCTCATTCGTCCGACGCTGCGGACAGCACCGTTGTTCGGGTTTTCTGCGCCTTGCCCCGGAACAGGAAAAACCTTCCTTGCCGATCTGGCGGCATGGGTTGCTTTTGGCCGTGGGGCTCCGGTCCTTGGTCAAGGTAAGGATGCCGAAGAGCTGGAAAAGCGACTGTCGTCCAGGTTGCTGGCCGGTTCGAGTTTCACGTTGTTCGACAATTGCACGGCCCCCATCGGCGGTGATTTCCTCAACGCGGTCCTGACTGCACAAGAGACCGCCACCAGGGTTTTGGGGAAATCTGAAGCTCCCGAGCGGCCTACGGCCATGACGCTGGTGTTCACGGGCAATAACCTGAAGATCGACGGCGACACCAACCGTAGGGCGATTATTTCCAGGTTGGATCCCCGAACGGAACGCCCGGAAATCCGCCCCTACAATTTCGATCCTTATGAAGAAGTTCAGAAGCATCGTGTCGAGTTCGTCGTTGCCGGCTTGACGATTCTTCGGGCCTTCGCGTTGTCTGGTTGGAGGTCAGCCATTGTTCCGTTGCAGTCCTTCAAAGACTGGTCGGAACGGGTCCGCGACGCGTTGGTGTGGTTGGGCCTGCCCGACGTGGTTACCACCCAGGAAACCAACCGTGCGGAAGACCCGGAAACGCTTGCCGCCACGGCTGTCTTCGAGCAATGGTGGGAGCACTTCGCGGACAACACCGTGGGTGTAGCTGAGGTCATTAAGCGCGCAATCGAACCGCGCCCTGCGGTCAACGGCTACGAGTTTAAAGACCCCGAATTCCGGGAAGCTCTTCTTAACGTAGGCGGCACCTCCGGGGCCGTCAGTTCCGTCAGGTTCGGAAAGTGGTTGAGTTCCCAGAAGGACCGTTATCGTGGTGGGTTTCGCCTCACCCAGGCCAAGGCAGTGGCAGGAAGCGCACGCTGGTGCCTCAATCGCATCTGAAAAGGGGGGGGATGGGGGCTTTAGGGGGGTGTTTAATACCCTAGATCATGGAGTTGTCAGTTAATAATCACTATTAATTGACAGTCTATAGGTTAGCGGCTGAAAATATCTCCAAGAACCCACCATCCCACCACTTAATTCTCGTCGGTAATGATCCGCAATTAGTTTGATCGAGCCACAACGCATTCATTGTGATTGAAATCAATTGATACTACTTGCTGTTTCAATCATGATTTGTGTTGTTTTAGCATATATAGATGGGGTTTACATGGCTCGGCGCACACCTATTCAAGCGCTTCTTACCACTTCAGAGCGCGACATGTTGGAGCTTCGGGCTCGTTCGGAAGGGTTGACGATGTCCGCTATGGTTGCGCGAATGATCCAGCATGACTGGTATCAAGCGCACGGCCATATTGGCCCCGCCGAATACCGCCGCGTGTTGGAGGAAATTGCAGAGCCTGCCCGTCGGCGAGTGAAGTGCAGCAATGGGAAATACAGGCGCATGTTTGCGTGAGGCAGCCAATAGGTATTCAGAAGCGGAACCCACAACGTTCGCGCCCATCTGCGCTGTAGATTGCCAGCAGGGTTTGTACTAGCATTTCGTGAGCTTTTGGAGGCAGATCATGAAACGTCATTGGGTTACCCCATCCCGAACTTACCTTTGTTCCAAGTGATAAGATCGACGATTTCTAGGTCAGTGCCCGCCAGCCAAGGCTGCACCCCTTCACATAAATGAAATTTATCGATCCACAGGAAGAGGTGTCCGCTCGGCCGGAGAACTCTACTAATCTGCTCGATGAAGCGCGAAATTGTATCCACATCCATCTGAGCCAGTGCCGCTCGTCCTTGCTGACGTGCCCCCTCATTGCCGTAGCCGAGCTTGTCCAAGACACCTCTGTATTGCGGATCAAAGAAAGCAGTTGCCACCACTTCGCTCTTCAAAGAAGCGAGCATGTGCAGACCGTTCATGAGATTACGGACATTAGGGAGGGTGGGCCGGATGCTGGTGGGGCAAGCCTCGGCAGCAGCAACATCGTCGATCAGCGCTTGGTGTCGAACTGCAGTGGCGGAAGAGACGACTTCCAGTGTTGCAAGCTGAGTAGTCATCATCCGCCTCCATGCAGTGCCAGTAGAGGGGATTTAGAGAGATAAACCCCACTGCAAAGAAGACTTCGCAACCTTTATGAATTTTTGTCTATGACATGCCTTGTCGCTGAAAGTTCAACCAGAGAAACCCTATTGACAGGCGGCTTCTCAATAAAAAATACCGATGATAACTTGTCTTTGGCCTCCGCTCTGGGGGCTTCATTGTCGGTTAGCGAACGGCTTTGCCGACCAACCACTGCCGATTCTTAGCCGATGCCTTCTGAGACAAGAAAGCGGCATCAAGCACCACTAGAACAGAGCTGTCGTCACGGGTCTTCACATGGATGGCTGCAGCAGACTGTGCGGTGCCGACCAGCACCTCGGCAGGGCCTTCAACCCGGCAGGCTTGGGCGTCCATCAACATGATGTCGCCCGTCGGCATGCTACCGAGCCGCCGGCAGTTACTGAGGCGGACGCCGCCGATTTCCGCGGAGCCATCGACCAAGCCGAACAGCACCGTCTTCCCAATGGGCACATCCACCAGCCCTCGCAGAGTCGGGACGCGCAGTAGGCGCCAATCGGTGCCGAGCAGCTTGGGCTCCTGGGCCAGCGCCTCGTTGAAGTTCCGCTCGTCGAAGCCGCTTTCGCCGCGATAGACGCCGCGCCAAGCGTCGCTTGGCTTGCCGGCGAAGGCGTAACTGGCCACCGGCAGGGCGGCGGCCAAGACCAGCACGATCACTGGCCGGCGCCGCCAGAGTACCAGCGCGGCAACAGCGAGCAGGGCCAGGTCGCGCAGGAACGCCGGCCAGAGCGTTGAGGCTTCCAGTAATTGGAGGACTGGGCGCGGGTCCGCGATGACCTGGCGATTGACCAGCAGGCTGTTGTCGCCCACCACCACCCAGCGAGCACGGCCATCATCGAAGGCGGCGGCCATGGTCAGCCGCCCCGCTCGGTCGCCTGGGCGCCATAGGTAGTCGCCCACCCACAGCCATTCCCCAATGTCGGGCTCGGCCCACCAGCCGTCGCCGGCTAGCAGAACGCGGTTCGTCAGCGAGAGAACGGGAACGCTGGCACCGCGGTTGAGAATGGCGTCGTGGCGCCATTCCCGCAGATCGGCCGCGCGCATCGGGCCGTTGTCGTCGGTATTTCGGGGCGGAACCGAGAGGTCGCGGCGCAGCAGCTCGCGCCCGGTTATCCTGCCTACTCGATTGGCTGCGCCACCCATGTTGGTGTGTTCGCCGCCGAGCACGACTGTCCAGCTGCGTTCGCGGGCTAGGCGCCCAATTTCCCAGTCTTGTTCATCGCCACCCGGAAGGGGATCTGTCAGCCAAGGGAGCAAAACCATCGCACGTTCGGGAATATCAGCCGGGGTCGCGACCACGGTCGTGGTGATGCCGGCAAAGCCCAGGGCCTCGCCGTAGTGTTGGAAGAACTTCGCCGCATAGGCGGTCGGCGCGGCGGGCAGCAGGACGTAGAGGAGGTCGTGTGCTCGCGGGAGCGTCCATGCCCACGTCACCATCGCACCGACCAGGGCAGTCAGCACCAGGACGTTACGCAACGACTGCGGTGGCGATGGCCTCAGAGCCAAGGTAACGGCGACGATGGTGGCCACCGCACCGGCCGCAGCGATGGAAGCCTCAGGCACAGAAGCCCAATGGCTCACGCCAGCGGCCGCACCGACGACTGCCATGGCGGCCAGCAGGATAACCACGGCCTGGCGGGGATAGACCAGTCCCAGCGTCAGCAGGCACACCAAAGCGGGAGCCGTCGCTTCCAGGCCGATTGGATGCAGCGCGCCGCCAAGGAGCGCGGTCCCCGAGCTGGCAGCCGCCGTCTGCGCCAGCAAGATGGCCAGTGCGATGGGGACGAGCGGAGCCGCCTGGGTCAATGCTGCCACCGCTGCCAGGGCCGCAGTAAGCGTCGCATTGGCATGTCCGGCCAACACCAATCCAAGAAGGACGGCGCTGAGCACCGTCCAGGCAAGGCGGCCGGTCCGGCTGCCGGCCATGGCCCAGCCGCCTGCGAGCGCCAGGGCAAGCACCGCCGGCCCGGCCTGATAGGTGAGCGGCATGGCCGTGGTGGCAATGCCGGCCGCGGCCGCGAGGGCTGCGCCCAGGCGCTTACTCGCCAAAGACCACATTCCAGGTGCTCCCTGCGCCGGAGAAGCGGCGCTCATGGACGAGTTCGACCGCGGCCAGGTGTCCATCACGCGCCGCCGCCCAAGACACGACCCACTCGGTCATGTCCGGTCCAATCAGGCGGTCTCGACAGGGCGTGCCCGGTTCGGGGCAGCTCGCGACGAAGGCGGCCGCGCGATTGCGCAGGTCGGCCAGGTAGGCGAGCGGCGCTTCGGCCAATCGAAGCGGGCCACTCTCGTTGTCATCAAACTCGCCTTCGAGGACTTTCTTGCCGTTTTCCAGCATGAGGTAGCCGCGCAAGTGTGCGGCCAATTTAGGGTTGGCGTCTGGTCGAACGGCCTCCTCCGGTGCCGGCGGCGGCAGTTCGTTGCCAAGGAGGGCGGCAGCCAGTTGGCGCTCGCGGTGGCGGCCCAGCACACCCGGCCGCACGCCATCCCACACCTCGCCGACGGCATCGTCTGAAAACTGCTCAGCCGAAAAGCTGATATTGAGCAGGCCGCTGATACGGGGAAACGTGGTGGGCCGAACGGTGAAGGATTGCAGCAGGGCGTCCGCTTCTCGGTCTTTCAACAGCGATTGCGGCAAGGGAGCCACCGTCGTGCGAACGTCCCGGAGGATGGCTGCACCGCGGCGTCCCATCAGGCCACCGGGGCGGGCGTCTTCGACCATCGCCAGTCCGGTTGCCCTTTGCGGCATCAGCAAGAGGCCATTGAGCCAGGCGCGGACGGGCGGACGAATTACCGCCTCTGGCGCGAACAGCACCGTCAGATCGCCGCCGCGCTGCAAGTGCGCCAGCACATCGGATGGGGATGGAAGCTGGCGGTCATCCGGATCGATCAGAAGCCAGCGCCGGGCATCGGTCAGGCGCGGAATTTCGGCGCCCGGTGCAGACGCCGCCGGCATCAGATCGTATTTCGCCATGGCCGAGACGATGCGTGAATAATTGCGCTCGCCCGGCGCAACGAGCTGTTTCAGGAATTCGAACTTGGCCGTCGAGCCGGCGGCGACCCGCAAACCGAAGTCGCGGCCTTCAACCGGTTGGGCAAATGAAGCCCAGCCAATCTGCGCCGCTGCACCCAGGCTAAGGCCAATGGCGAGCCCACTAGCGATGGATAGAACCCGGTGCGACCGCCACAGCCACAGCAGCGCCAGGCCGAACATCGCCATGCCGCCCCAGCCGGCGACCGCTAGCGCCAACGGATGCGCGAGAGCGTGGAGGACGCCGCGCAGCATGTGGGTATAGGGCGCTTTGAACATAGAGAAGTTCGACCACGGCGTGCTGTCGAGCAGCACGGCGACAGCGCCCTTGCCAAAGGCACTGCCGGCGACAGCGCTATGGTCGCCATAGCGCAGCGCGATGCGCGGCAAGAACGGGCCGAAGCGGTTGGGTCGCGAGTAATCGCCCGGTTCTTCAAATCCCATGCCGAAGGTCATCAGGCGCAGGGCATTGGCGGGCAGCGCGCCGAACGACGTGCCGGTTTGCCAAGACTGTTGATGGCCGTGGGCGTCGATGCGTCCCAGCAGCGCCATGCCTGGAGCTGTCGTGGGCACATTCGGCCCGCCAATGGGGTTATAGACAGCCGACGCCGTCACCTCGTAGCCGAAGCGAGCAAGAAGCGGAGTGAGGTTCTGAGTGCTGTCGTAGAGATCGGTGTGGTCGGCAACGACCAGTAGCCGCCCGCCAGCGCGCACCCATTCCGTAAGGCGCTCGACAAATGCTTTGGACAGCGGCTGTGTCGGCATCTTGATAACGAAGAGCGCATCCCGCTCGGGAAGCGGTGCCGCCTCGTCGTCGAACGCTGCTACCTTACCAGCGACGCGCTCGGCGTGGCCGGACAGCAGCGAGTAGGTGTAATTAACGCCTCGGCCGAAGTCGTCGGGACCGAAGGAGGCCCGAATGGTTTCCCACTTGCCGTGCGATTCGTCGAACACCACCATGGAGATCGGGTTGGCGGCCAACAGCAGCGCCACCACCATGCCGACAGCGGCACCGGCCAAGGCCGACCAGTCCGCGGCCGCATTATCCCGGCCGTTGGCGTTCCATCCCGCCCATGCCGCCGGGACACAAGCAAGTAGAAGGCGAACGGTCTGGTCGGTGATGGTGCTGGCACCAAACCACACGCCCGCTGCCATGGTGAAACCACCGAGCAGGAAGGCGGTGCCAGCCATCAGGCTTAGCGTCCCGCGAATGCCCAGCCAGCGGCCGGCAGCGACGCCGACGGCCAGACTCGGAATCGCCAACGCAACCAGCGAGCCGAGGTGAATGGGAAGATCTGCCAGAGACGGAACCGATTGAAAATGCTGGGCGGTCAGGCCGATGCCAGCCAGCGCCAAAGCGGCAGATATGGCCGGTAATCCGCGCCCGGCGGCTACCAATGCCGCAGGTGTTGCCAGCAACAGCGTCGCCGGCCCGAGCCAGTAGGTCGAAAGCGCGAGCGCCAGCAAACCTACGCGGAAGCGCAAGCGCGTGGGCGCTAGCACGACCAGACTGGCACCAACGACGGTTGCCAGGTCATTGGCCTCGGCCAGCGCAAAGCCCGCTACTGCAATTAACAGCACGGCCCACAAGGAAACGGCCCGATCGTTTGATCGGGCCGCGCCTTGAAGCCGGATAATCGGCTCAGCTGTCATCGACAGCCCATAGAACAGCCAGACGAGCAACCCGAGGAACAGCCCGACGAGCAGCCGACAGAACAACCGTTTGAGCAACCGGTCGAACAACCCTCGCTGCGTTCGACGATCTGGCTGCTGCCCTGGTCGCCGAAGTCGGACAGCTTGGCCAGCTGAGCAACAGCGCCCTTGGCAGCGACCTTGTCGGACAGCATGAACTTGGCATCGGGAGAGCCCAGGCCATTCACTTCAACGACCGTCTGTGAGGCGGAAATGGCCGACAGATCGCGATCGGCGGCATTAGCCGGGGAATAGGAAATGCTCACCATCACCAGGGCGATGGCAGCAAAGAGAAAATGACGCAGCAGCGACATGATGACCCCTCCATAAAACCATAGCGCGCATCATGCCAGTAGCGGCTCTCGATGTCAGCAAGCTTTATAGCCTATTGGGCAAGCCGCCGCAGATAGGAGACAACCTGTACGGAATCCCACGCGGCTGGGCCTTCGAGTCTGCTAACGATGTTGCCTTGCTGGTCGAGAATGAAGGTTGTCGGCAGCCCCCGCACACCGAGATCGCGGCTTAGGCGACCAGCCGGATCGCCCAGCGCCCGTAAATTCTTGATGCCAAGCTTATCCAAGAACGGCTTGGCGACGGCGCTGCCGCCCTTATCCTGGCTGACGGCGAGTACTGCGAACCGCTCGGCCGGCAGTTGCGCCGCCAAGCGGTCGAGCGACGGCATTTCCTGGACGCACGGCCCGCACCACGTCGCCCACACGTTCAGGACGACCACCTTTCCGCGCCAGTCGGAGAAGCTGATGGCCTTCCCATTCGGCTCGGTGAAAGGGATCGGCGGTGCCTGAGTCTTCGCCGGCATGGATTGGAAGCCGGCCGGCAGCGGCTCGGCGGCCAAAGGCTGACCACTCACGATCACCAAAATGGCCGCCACCAGGGCGTGAATACGTCGGTTGGTCGTCATAACAGCATCGAACCATAGAGGCTTCGTTAGGTCAATTCAGCCCAGCGCGGATACTCCGCGATATGTCGCGATGGAACGAGCCACGCCTTTGGCCTCCTTTTCATGGGAATTTTACATCGCACGCACAACTTCCCCAAGAGGATACCAGGTCCATATTGCTTGTACGCAGGAAGGGATGAGCGGAGGAAGCCCGATGTCGGCGGTAGTCGATGCTCGCAGAACACAACAATCAGATGGCACCCATAAAGCGGGGAAGGAGGAGGAAATGAGTAAGACTGGCGGTATTGGCCGGTGGGTTCGGAATTTTCTCGGAATCTCCGCCCTCAGTTCTGAAATGGACAAACTTCGTCGCGAAGTTAAGGACTTTGGCGATGTCCATAACGATAACCACCTTGAAGTTATTAGGAGGCAGGAGCTGGCTGAGAAGCGTGTTGATGATATGTGGCGAGACGTTCGGAAGCTCATTAAGGAAAGCACAGATGAAGTCCGCAAGGAGCAGTCGGAGAGCTCCGCGCAAATCCTTTCTGCGATCGGGGATCTTGGTAAAAAATAGAGACAACGGCGACCGCTGTTCAGGTATTTCCCCCGCGAATTTCCCATAAAATAGGCCGGCAGCCAACGCTGCCGGCCTATTTTTTCGCGGAATTCCGCCGTTTTTAGAGAGCCCTGAAACCCAAGGCCCTCCACACTTCGAGCGAACGGCTGGGTATAGAGGGGGTGGCCTTTTTTACACACTCAAGGGACGAGGCTCGCAAAAAGGTGCAGCAAATCGCTGACGACGCCTGCAGCGGACAATCCACCATCCTGCTGATTGATTTTCAGACTGCCGATAGCCCCGTCGGAATCCCAAACCTTCACTATGATGTCGTCGCGGAGTGCTAATAATTGTAAATTGAGCATAAAGCGCAAGTCAGAGAATTCTGCGCAGTCGTCAAAGACTGTGCTAGCACTTGGGTTTTAAGAAATTACCCGGCATCGTGAGTGCCGCAATCACGTCGACTGGCTGGCTGAATGATTAGAAAAGCATCCACACCTTTCTGGTGTCGTATAAAGGCGTGACTGAATTCTCGGAATTGGCAATGGCTGTTAAAGCCCACCCTATCCTAGGGATAATCTGTTCAACACTAATTGATCTGCCTATTCCTGGGCTTAAATATAAAGTTTGTATCGGCAGAGCCGCCATCCATTTCTGAAGTGATATCATAATTGTGACAGTTTTTGCTTTTAGAGCACCAGTTAATGGCTGCATTTTTATTTTTTACTCTTTGCTCCACGGGATTCCATGAAAATGGTATTAACTCTGGCATTGCTCTGACCTGTATCTCCGCATCACTTTCGATCCGATAGTGTATTTTGTACATTTCTTCAAAATGCATAATTTTATCTATTTTAACATCTTGTGTACTTCCCCATACTTCTGGAAGACCTATTCTTGTGCATCCGCTTATTATTAATAATGCCAATGATACTCTAACTGCATTTTTTATAACCATAGTGTCCTCTTTATGATTTGGTCGGCGCCGGCAGGGCTTGCCTGGTTTGTTTGGACAGGTTCCTGGGGAATTCAAGTGGATCGCCTGTCGGCTGCCGCCCCGTTCGGCAGCGAAGATCATGCTGTCACCGGCTGGGGCAGGTTGTCAAAATATGTCTGATCGGCCTGCTGGAAAGCTCGAATGCGGCTAAATAGTGGTCGAGCGAGACGTGGGTCTCGGTCACGCTTGTGCCCTGAGGTACGCCTCCTCGCAGCGCCACAGGCGTTCGACGACGACGTTGTTGCGCTGCGGTCCCTTGCGTCCGTACTGATCACGATGCGGTCGGCGGCCACCGGGCCGAAGAAGTCACCCGAGGTGAGCTGGCTGTGCGTTAATTGCTGTCCCCCCCCATGTTCGGGAAGGCAAGGCAAAACGAAGCCCCCGTGAAGCCCCACAGCAGACTTGGCTTGTAAGGGGTTCTACAATCACCCTTGCTTGATGTAGCTAACCCCTTGAAAAAGAGAGGCCCCGGTTATGCACCGGGGCCTAAGTCAAACAGGGAGGCTTCACGTCTAGGAGACGTAGGATCCAACTCGGACCCTGGTTCCTGGGGAGACCCCAGGAAACGGCAAGGAGACCTTGCCGAAACACGCTGGCTGCTGCGTCGCAACAACCGATGGCCAGTTTGTACGGGATGTTGCACTGCGCAACCATGGGAAAAAAGGCAGCCGGGGCATGCAAAGTGCGCATACCAGCGGCAAAGCCAGGGATTGCCTGGGCTTTGGGCATATGGACAGAGGCATGGCGCCGATGGATTGACGAAAATCAGTGACAGCGCCCGATTGTGGCCGGTGGCTACAGGGCTTCCTGGATTTTCGACAGCAGAAAGTCGCGGAAGACGGTGATGCGCTTGGAATGGCGCAGTTCTTCCGGATAGACGAAATAGGCGTCCAGCTTCGGCCCTTTCAGTTCGGGCAGGATGTGGACCAGATTGTCGGCCTCGGTGGTCATGTAATCGGGCAGGGCGGCGACACCCAGCCCGGACTTCACCGCCCGATAGATGCCATAGATATTGTTGACCTCAAGCACCGGCTTGCGCTGGACCGAAGGCTGCGCGCCGGTTTCCAGCAGCCAGTTGACGTTGGCCACCGGCGGCGATACCCGGGCATCGTCGCCATAAATGACGATGTGGTGGTTGTCCAAATCCTCGGCCGATTTGGGCATGCCGTATTTCTTCAAATATTCCGGCGCGGCGTAGACATTGTAATGCATGGTCAGCAGGTGGCGCTGAATCAGGTCGGGCTGGCGTGGCGGCATCATGCGGATGGCCACGTCGGCTTCACGCATGGCCAGGTCCAGTTCACCATCGTACAAGACCATGGTCACCGCGATGTCCGGATAGAGGTCCAGGAATTCCTTGATGCGCGGGGTCAGCCACAGTGACCCGAAGGCGACGGTGGTGGTTATTTTCAGCGGGCCTTGTGGTCGCTCCCGACTTTCGGTCAGCAACGCTTCGGTCATCGCCAGTTTGGAAAAGATGTCGCGCGCCGTCTTGTACAGCAACTCGCCCTGTTCGGTCAGAATCAAGCCGCGGGCGTGACGGTGGAACAGGGGCAGATTCAGGCTTTCCTCCAGCGCGCTGATCTGGCGGCTGACCGCCGACTGGCTGAGGTTCAGGACCTCGCCCGCATGGGTGAAGCTGCCCGCTTCCGCCACCGCATGGAAGACCCTGAGTTTGTCCCAATCCATCGTCTAGAACCGGCTCCTTTCCGGGAACATAAGAAATGCGGCCCCCCATGGCCGCGTTTCTCGTTCAACCCTAATGTTGCCGCAAGTTAGGCCCCGTGTCCATGGATGGCGAGGAAGCGTTCCGCTTCCAAGGCCGCCATGCAGCCGGTACCGGCGGCGGTAACCGCTTGGCGGTAGGTTTTGTCCTGCACATCGCCGGCGGCGAAAACGCCGGGAATGTTGGTGCTGGTGGCCCCCGCCGTGGTGACGATATAGCCTTCGTCGTCGATGGTGACGGCACCTTTGAACAATTCGGTATTGGGCGAATGGCCGATGGCGATGAACACGCCGTCGGCGGACAATTCACTGGTTTCGCCGGTCTTGGCGTTCTTCAGTCGCACGCCGGTGACGCCGGGCGGGTCGCCGGCGCCCAAAATCTCGTCGATGATGCTGTCCCACACCACCTGGACCTTGGGATTGGCGAACAGGCGGTCCTGGGCGATCTTTTCCGCCCGCAAGCTGTCGCGGCGGTGGATCAAGGTGACCTTGCTGGCGATGCCGGCCAGATAGATGGCCTCTTCCACGGCGGAATTGCCGCCGCCGACCACCACCACTTCCTTATTGCGGAAGAAGAAGCCGTCGCAGGTGGCGCAGGCCGAGACGCCGGCGCCCTGGTATTTCTGTTCCGATTCGATCCCCAGCCAGCGCGCGGTGGCGCCGGTGCAGATGATGACGGTATCGCCGATATATTCGTCGCCCGAATCACCCTTGGCGACGAAGGGCCGCTTGGACAAATCCACATCGACGATGGTGTCGTAAAGGAATTGCGCCCCCACATGCTCGGCCTGGGCCTGCATCTGCTCCATCAGCCAGGGGCCTTGGATGGCCTGGGCGAAACCGGGATAGTTTTCCACATCGGTGGTGATGGTCAATTGCCCGCCGGGTTGCAGACCGGCGACCAGGATGGGCTCCAGGTTGGCGCGGGCGGCGTAGATGGCGGCGGTGCAGCCGGCCGGTCCCGATCCCAGGATCAGGACTTTGGTGCGATGGGTGGCCATGGGAATTCCTTCGGCGACAAAACTTGAGAGAAGATAAGAGGGGCGGCGCGCGGGTGCAAGCGTGCGACTACCTGATTCAATCCGCTGGCGGGGGATCGGGCAGGCTGAAATGGAGGGTTGCGCCCTGGTTCGGCCCCGGCGAGGTCACCCAGATGCACCCGCCATGGCGTTCGACCACTTTCTTGCAGATGGCCAAGCCGACGCCGGTACCACCGCCGAACTGGTCGCGTTGATGCAGTCGTTGGAACAGGCGGAAAATGCGTTCCTCGTAGTCAAGGCCGGGGACGAGGCCGATGCCGTTATCGGTGATGGTGAAGTGCCAGCCCTCCTCATCGCGTCGGCAGGCGACGGTGATTGCGGGCGCCACGTCGGATTGGCGATATTTGAGGGCGTTGGCCAGCAGGTTCTGGATCAGGCTGACCATGTCGCGGCGATAGGCGCGCAGGACCGGCAGCGCCGTGGTCACGGTGATGGTGCCGCCGCATTCCTGCATCTGGACCCGCAGGTTGATGCGGGCGGTTTCGATCACCTCGGCGAAATCGGTTTCGGCCATGCTTTCGCCATGGCGACCGACGCGGGCGAAATCCAGCAGATCTCGCACCAGGGCGTCCATGCGCAGGCCGCCATCGTGGATGAAGCCGAGGAATTCCTTTTCGTCGTCGCTGATGCGACCCTCCAGCCGCTTGCCCAGCAAGGTGGAATAGCTGGTGACGTTGCGCAAGGGTTCGCGCAGATCATGGCTGGCCACATAGGCGAAATATTCCAACTCGGCGTTGGAGCGTTCCAGTTCTTCGTTTTTGTGGCGCAAATCGCCTTCCGCCCGGGTGATTTCCGCCATGTGCCGGGCCTGCTCGTTTCGAGCTTGCTGCAAGGCGTCGGCCATGCGGTTGAAGGAATGGGCCAGTTCGGCCAATTCGGCCACGGTGGGAACGGCGACCCGGTGTTCCAACTGCCCTTCACTGATGGCCTGGGCGCCGGCGCCGATGGCGGTGATCGACCGGTTTAGGCCATGGGCCAGCCACAATCCCAATCCGGCGGTCAGGCACAAGGTCGCCGCGATCAGCAGCATGGTGCGCAGGTTGGCGGCATCAAGGCTGCCCAGATAGGTGTCTTCCGGCACCGCCACCAGCACTCGCCACGACAGACCCGGGGCGCCGACATAAGGCTGAACGACAATGGCGTGGCGGTTTCCAGCGACGGTGATCATGTATTGCCCGCTGGACTGTGCGGATAAGGCTGCCATGGCCGCCTCCATCACCGCGTTGCCCGAGGTGGCGGCGGTGATGCGCCGGGCGGGGGTGGTCCCGGCGGCGGGAATGAAGGGCGGCTCGGGTGACGAACTGGCCACCAATTGTTCGGAATCGTCGACGATAAAGGTCAGGCCCGGCTGATTTTGGTGAATCTCCCGTAGGAATTCACCGATGCGCGACAAAAAGGTGTCGGTGGCGATGACGCCGCGCAGGGTGTTTTGATCGTCGCGGATGGCCATGCTGGCGGTCAGCGCCATGTCCTGGCCGGTGAACAGGATGTAGATGTCGCTCCACACCACGCCGTGGGCTTCCTGCGCCCGCTTGAACCAGGGACGCTGGCGGGCGTCGAACGTGGGTAGGGCGCTTATGGTTCCGACGGCGGTGGAATCCGGGCCGACCCAGGATTTGCGCCATTCTCCCGCTTCGGGGCCGTTGGTGCCGGTGATATAGGTCTTGCCGTCCTCGGTGCCGGCGCCGACCATGCCGCCTTGGGGCCAGCCCAGATAATGGCTGTTGATGCCGTCGTGGATGCTGATCTGGCGGGCGAAATAGCGCCGCAGCGCGACGGGATCGTCAAAGGGGATTTGCCCGGTTTCCAGAGTGGCGGCGTGGGTCAGCAGCAGACGCGGGGGACGCGACAGAAAGCTGTCCAACTTCTGCACCACCCGCTGAGCGATTTCCCGGTGCAGATGGCTGGACAACAAGGTGACGCTGTCACGGGCATTGCCAAAAGCCAGGACGGCCGCGCCCAGCCCGGCCAGCAGGTTGAGCGCCACCGCCGGGACCAGCAGGGCTGCCCGCAACGAACGTAATGGTTTGTCGATATTGCCCGCGATCATCGATGCTCGGCCCCTCGGAGCTCATACCATCGGTATAGGGCATGTGGCCGGACAAAATCCATGCTCAATATGATGGCATATGAAAACGGGCGCGGGAAAAGCCCCGCGCCCGTCCTTCAAGCAATGCGAACTGTCGATTACAGCTCGGTGGCGTGGGCGGCCAGGTACTTGGCGACGCCATCCGGGCTGGCGGTCATGCCGGCCTTGCCCTTCTGCCAACCGGCGGGGCAGACCTCGCCATGTTCCTCGTGGAACTGCAGGGCGTCGACCAGACGCAGCATTTCGTCGACATTGCGGCCCAGGGGCAGGTTGTTGACATGGGCGACCTGGACGTTGCCGGCCTTGTCGATCAGGAACGAACCGCGCAGGGCGACGGCGTCGTTGATCAGCACGCCGTAGGACTTGGCGATGGACTTGGTCAAATCGGCGACCATGGGGAACTGGACATTGCCCAGGCCGCCCTTGTCGATGGCGGTATTCTTCCAGGCCAGGTGGGTGAAGTGCGAATCCACCGACACGGCGACGACCTTGCAGTTCTTTTCCGCCAGGGCCTTGACGCGGTGGTCATGGGCCAGGATTTCCGACGGGCAGACGAAGGTGAAATCCAGCGGATAGAAGAACACCAAGCCGTAGGAACCGGCCAGATAGGACTTCAGGTTGAAGGATTCGTTGATGGAATTGTCGGGCATCACCGCCGGGGCGGTGAAGTCAGGGGCGGCGGTGGTCACCAGGCTCAGGGGATTGACGGCATCGGACATCCGAAAGCTCCTTGAATCAAAAGTTGAGGCCCATATGGCAGGCAATCTAGTGGCTGGGGGGGTGGGGCGCAAAATGGAATGATTTTAAAGCATTGTTGGTTCGGTGTCGCAGCTGAGTGAAAATTCGTATCAACAGTTGCGCCATACACTCTTCATGCGCAAGGAAAGTACCGAAAGTCTTGTGGCGCTGCAACGTGGTGCTTGGCGGATGAAGATTGTCGGGGTAATATAATTTCGTAAATAGCCTTGCTTTTGGAGTTCCCTAATGCAGCGGGTCAAGCTGGACCGCATCGACCGTCGGATTTTGGCGGATTTGCAAGCCGATGGACGGATGACGAATGTGGAATTGGCCCGTCGTGCCGGCATTTCCGCTCCACCTTGTCTGCGGCGGGTGCGCGCCTTGGAAGAGGCCGGCTATATCAAGGGCTATCATGCCGAGATAGAACCCCATGCCTTGGGTTTCAACGTCACCGTTTTCGCCCATGTGGGGCTGAACAGCCAGGCCGAGGCCGATTTGCGCGCCTTCGAGGATCTGGTCCTGGGCTGGCCGGAAGTGCGCGAATGCCACATGCTGGCGGGCGAAACCGATTTTCTGCTGAAGATCGTTGCCCATGACTGGGACGATTATCAACGCTTCCTGACCACCCGGCTGACGGCGGCGCCCAATATCAGCCATGTCAAAAGCTCGTTGGCGATCCGCAATTCCAAGCATCAGCCCGGCGTTCCCATTGACGTCGATGCCGGCCCGGACGCCGAGCACGAGTAAGGTCTTCAGTTACGACTGATTCGCAATTAATTCCTCTTCTTCCTCCTGAATCATTAGATATTTTCCACCCTAAGCACGATGGATGTTCCCATTGTATTAGTCTAGGCTTATGTGGTTGTTAGTATTATCCCTGTCCCCGATACGGTCGGTCGACCACTCTGTTTCGGAGACGAAGAGGGGGAGGAGCCATGGCCATGGGAAAAGCATTCCAGATCAAATCCATCATGGTCCGTCTGCTTGGTCTGGTCGCGATCAGCGCCCTCGGCTTGCTGGGGCTGACCTTCGTTGCCGCCGACTTCGTCAAGCAGGAAAAGTTGGACGCGGCCATCAACAAGACCCGCAACCTGTCGGAAGCGGCGGTGACGGTCATGGCCGAGTTCGACGCCCGCGCCAAGAGGGGGGAATACGACCAGGCGACGGCGCAGAAACTGGCCAAGGACGCCATCCGGGCCATGCGCTACCAGGGCGATGAGTACTTCTTCGTCTACGACTACGCCGGCATCAACATCGTCCATGGTGTTCGCCCCGAGCGCGAAGGCAAGCCGTTTATCGAGTCCAAGGATGCCAACGGCTTCGTCTATATCCCCAAGATGATCGAGCTGGCCAAGGGCCAGGGTGGGCACGTCTTCTATTACTTCCCCAAGGCGGGCCAAAGCGTGGCCGAGCGCAAGGTGTCGTCGGTGGTCGGCTATCAGCCGTGGCAATGGTTCGTCGGCACCGGTCTTTATCTCGATGACGTGGACGCCGCCTTCCGCGAGACCCTGCGCGATCTCGCCCTGATCAGCCTGGGCATCCTGACGCTGGTGCTGGGAATCGCCGTCGTCTTGGCCCGCTCCATCGCCAGCCCCATGCACCTGCTGGCCAAGGTCACCGGTCGCATCAGCCAGGGCGATTATGCGGTCGAGGTGCCGGCGACGGTACGGGCCGACGAAATCGGCATCTTGGCCCGCTCCATCGCCGTCTTGCGCGACGAGGCGGGCAGTGCCGCCCGTCTGCGGGCCGAGCAGGAACAGATGAAAGCCCAGGCCGAGGCCGAACGGCACCGCGACATGCTGAAACTGGCCGACAGTTTCGAGGGCAGCGTCAAGGGCGTGGTCGACGGCATGGGGCGGGCGGTGGGCGACAATGACGGTGCCGCTCGCGGTATGGCCGGCATCGCCGCCAGTGCTCGTGACGATGCCAGCAATGTGGCCAGTGCCGCCGAGGAAGTGAACGCCAATATCCAGACCGTGGCCGCCGCCACCGAGGAATTGTCGGCCTCGATCCATGAAATCAGCGGTCAGGTGCAGCATTCCACCCGCATCGCCGGCGAGGCGGTGGACAAGGCCGCCGAAACCAACCAGTGCATCGAAGGCCTATCGACGGCAGCGGTGAAGATCGGCGAGGTGGTTAAGCTGATCTCGGCCATCGCCAGTCAGACCAACCTGTTGGCGCTCAATGCCACCATCGAGGCGGCGCGTGCCGGTGAGGCCGGCAAGGGGTTCGCCGTGGTCGCCGGCGAGGTCAAGGGTCTGGCTACTCAAACGGCCAAGGCCACCAGCGAGATCACCGACCAGATCCTGGCGGTGCAATCGGCCACCCATAGCGCCGTCGATGCCATCCGCGCCATCAGCCACACCATCGGCGACATGTCGGAAGTGGCCTCGGCCATCGCCGCCGCCGTCGAGGAGCAATCGGCGGCGACCAAGGAAATCAGCCGCAACGTCAATCAGGCGGCCTCGGGGGCGCAGGAAGTGTCGGAATTCATCAATCGTCTGGTCGGCATCACCGAACAGGTGGGCGACAATGCGGCCCTGGTCTCGCGTTCTTCCGATACTCTCAGCCAGCAGACCGGGCACCTGAAGGGCGAAGTCGAGAATTTCCTGTCCACCGTCCGCGCAGCGTAAGCGGCGGGATCTACATCATGGGGTTGCGGTTTGGCCGCAGCCCCATGACTTGTTTCTCGAGACAATCAAATCTATGCACCCTTGCCGTTCATTGATTGGCGGCGAATACTCCTTTTCTTATCCTACCCATGGAGTGGGGAATCATGGTGCATGGTATGGCAATGCAGCCGAAGACGGTGATGATCCGTCTGATCGGCTTGGTCTTGGTCAGTGCCTTGGGGTTGTTGGGGCTGACCTATGTCGCCGCCGATTTCGTCAAACAGGAAAAGCTGGATGCGGCCATCGCCAAAACCCGCAACCTGTCGGAAGCCGCCCGTGACATCGCGCTTGAATTCGACACCCGTGCCAAGAAGGGGGAGTTCGATCAGGCCACGGCGCAGAAACTGGCCAAGGATGCCATCCGCGGCATGCGCTATGACGGTGCCGAATATTTCTTCGTCTATGATTTCGATGGCAACACCCTGGTGCTGGGGCCGCGCCCCGAGCGCGAGGGCAAGAACTTCCTTGATGCCAAGGACGCCACCGGCCAGACCTTCGTCGCCGCCATGATCGACAAGGCCAAGGGCAAGGGTGGCCACGTTTATTATTGGTTCCCCAAGGCGGGCCAGACCGAGGCCGAACGCAAGGTGTCGTCGGTGGTGGGCTATCAGCCGTGGCGCTGGATGGTCGGCACCGGCATCTATCTGGATGACGTGGATGCCGCCTTCCGCACCACCTTGCGCGATCTGGCGCTGATCAGTCTGGGCATTTTGTTGGTGGTCCTGGCCATTGCCGTCGCCTTGGCGCGCTCCATCGCGGGGCCCATGCGCCAACTGGCCCAGGTCACCGGGCGCATCAGCCAGGGCGATTACGCCGTCGAGGTACCGGCGACGGGGCGCGCCGACGAAATCGGCGTCCTGGCCAAGGCAATCCATGTGCTGCGTGACGAAGCGGCCAGCGCCGCCCGTCTGCGGGCCGAGCAGGAGCAGATGAAGGCCGGGGCCGAGGCCGAACGGCACCGGGCGATGATGGCCCTGGCCGACCGCTTCGAGCAAAGCGTGCAGGCGGTGGTCGACGGCATGGGCTTGGCGGTGGGCGAAAATGACGGTGCCGCCCGCGGCATGGCCGACATTGCCGTCAGTGCCCGCAGTGACGCCACCAGCGTCGCCAGTGCCGCCGAACAGGTCAATGCCAACATCCAGACCGTGGCCTCGGCCACCGAGGAATTGTCGGCCTCGATCCAGGAAATCAGCGGTCAGGTCCAGCATTCCACCCGCATCGCCGACGAAGCGGTGGGCAAGGCGGCCGAGACCGATACCTGCATCCACGGCCTGTCGCAGGCAGCCAGCAAGATCGGCGAGGTGGTCAAGCTGATCTCGGCCATCGCCAGTCAGACCAACCTGTTGGCGCTCAATGCCACCATCGAGGCGGCGCGGGCGGGGGAAGCCGGCAAGGGTTTCGCCGTGGTCGCCGGCGAGGTCAAGAACCTGGCCACCCAGACGGCCAAGGCCACCAGCGAGATCACCGACCAGATCGTCGCCGTGCAAAACGCCACCCATGACGCGGTGGATGCCATCCGCGCCATCGGCCAGACCATCGGCTCCATGTCGGAAGTGGCTTCGGCCATCGCCGCGGCGGTCGAGGAACAATCGGCGGCGACCAAGGAAATCAGCCGCAACGTCAATCAGGCGGCTTCGGGCGCCCGCGACGTGTCGGAATTCATCACCCGGCTGGTCGGCGTCACCGAAGAGGTGGGCAGCCACGCCACCCAGGTGTCGCAATCCTCGGACAGCCTCAGCCAGCAGACCGGACGGCTGAAGGATGAGGTCGGCAATTTCCTGGCGACGGTGCGCTCGGGTTAGACCAGTTTCAGCTAAAGCGGAAACTGGTCTAACTCTTACAAATGGCCCGTGACGGGCTGCTCAGGCGCCGCTTGGGCTTATCGCATGTCCACGCTTTGCGTGAAAATGCTAATCAGTTTTTGCCGCCGAAGGCGCGGAACAGATTGTTCAGGATCTTGCCGCTGCCTTTTTGACCATCGCCCCCGGTCGCCTTGCCCAGGGCGCGGCCCAGGCCGCTTTGCACCAAGGCCCGTTGCAGGGCATTGACGTCCACCACCTTGCGCGGATTGCCCAGCGGGCCGGACAGCCGCAGCACGATGGGGGTTGCCGGCAACGAGGCCAAGGTCAGCGAGACCGTGCTTTCCGTGCTCCATTGCGCCAGATCGATGCTGCCGTCGGCCCCCAGGCTGCCGCCGGTCGCCGCCAGCAGCAGGTCGGGGCTGCGGACCACGCCATCCTTGACGATCAGTCGACCGGACAGGCGGGAATAGGCGGTGGTGCCGCCGCCCAGACCGGCTTGGGCCAGGGACAGCACGTTGCCGATATTTTCCAGGCGTGCCAATTGGCTGTCGATGGCGGCCAGATCGATGCCGCCGATGCTGCCGGGACCGCCCTCGATCTGGCCTTCGCCTTGCGCGTTGGCGGCCATGTCGCGGCTGCTTTTGCCGAAACTGTGCAGGCGAAGCGTGCCGCTGATCTTGCCGCTCTCCACCGACAGGCCGGCCAGGGCCGGCTTCAGCCGCGCCATGTCCAGGCCGCTCAGTTTGGTGTCCAGGCGCAAGGTGGGAACCGGGCCGCCGCTGGCGGCGCCGCTGGCATTGACGGTGCCGCCCAGGTAGCCGGCGCTGAAGCTTTCGATCCGGGCGGTGCCGTTGTTCAACTGCGCGGTCAGTACCGGCTGTTCCAGGCGACCGAAATCCCCGGACAGCGATTGCGCCTGGACCTTCCAGGTGCCGTCCACCCGCTCGAGAGCCGACCAGTCCAGCGGCGCGGTGGAAAACGGCGCGGCGCCCTTGGCCGGGGCGGCCACCGGCTTGGGTTGGGCCGGGCCGGCGGGAATCTTCTGACGGCCGAGCAATTTGGGGGCGCGGACCGGCGGTGTGGCCAGGGGCGAGGTGGGCAGCGCCTTCAAATCGATGTCGCCGCTACGCAAGACGGCGTCGATGCGCGGGCGGGGGTCGGAAAAATCGCCGTGCATCTGGCCGTGCACCGCCAGCGTGCCGATGCGCACGGACAGGTCCGGCGCGTCGAAGCCGGCCTTGACCGGAATCAGGCGGAGGGTGGCGGCAGTGTCGTTCCAACTGCCGATCTGGCCGTTCCATTGCGCCGCCACCGCATCAGCCCACTGTGCCGACAGTTTGCCGCGAACGAAGGTGCCGTCGTGGTTGAGGTTGATATCGGTCAAATCCAGGCGCGGCCACAACGCCGCCACATCGGCACGGCCCGACAGGCTGGGGCCGTTGACGCGCAGCCTGCCCTTGAAATCCTGGCCGGCCAGCACGCCATCGGCATTGATCCGCCAATCACCGCCCAGATCGGCCTGGGCATGGCGCAGCACCACTTGGCCCTGATCCAGGCCGGCGCGGATGTGCATCTCACGCAGGGTTTGGCCATGCCAGCGCAGGCTGTGCAGGGTCAGCGTCACATTGGCCAGCAGATCGGGCAGGACCGGAATCGGGGCGGCGGCCACATTGGCCGGCGGCGGCAAGGGCGGGGCCGGCGGTTTGGCGGCGGCTTCCGGCGGGGTCAGGGCGGCGGGCAGCAGATTGGTCAGGGCATTGCTCTTGATCGGGCGCCAGGCGTCCAGGTCAAGGCTGTCCACCTCGAGGTCGGCTTCGGCCAGCACCGGGCTGCCTGCCAGGATCTGCAGCGATCCGGCGGCGCGGCTGCCCAGGCTGGTCATGGTCAGGTTGACCAGGGCCAATTGACCGGCGCCGGCTTCCACATCGGCCTCGGCCTTCAGTGTCGCCCCCGCCGGCAGATCGAGATGCGGCGCCCAAGCCGCCAACTCGCCGCTGTTCAAACTCAGCCGACCCGACAGCACCGGTCCTTCGGCATCGCGCTCGAGGTTGCCGTCGAAATGCAGTGCCGCCCCCAGGGCCGGGGCGGATAGACGCAGGCTGGCGGCGTGACCGTCCTTGCCGTCGAGGGCAGCGCTGAAGGTCAGATTGTGGCCGCCGATCTTGGTGAAGCCGTCCAGTTTGCGGCCATCCAGATGGGCTTCGATGCGGTCCAGGTCCAGGTTGCCCAGGCGCAGATGCTCGGCCATCAACCCGCGCACGTCGAGGGCGCCGGTGAACAGGCTGGCCGGGGCCAGCCGCAGCGACAGCCGACCGATGGTGGCGATGTCGTTGCCGTCCTTGTGCAGGCGTACCTGCTCGGCGGTCAGGGCCGGCGGCAACAGCGCCAGCCTGGTCTTGCCGCCGATGGTGATGGATAGACCCAAGGCCCGTTCGGCCCGGGCCAGGACGGTTTGCAAGGGCGCCTGCCAGTCGCGCGTCAGCACAAAGGCCAAGCCGATGGCCGCCAAACCCGCCAAGGAAAGTACAATGATCCTGTTTCTACGCGTCATGCCGGTTCCGCCCACCCATCCTGGGCGCGAGTGTAGCCGACCCGCCGCGCTGTGGCATCAGCCAAACAGGGACAGGCCACCGTTCAGTACCGCCAGCCATGCCGCCAGCACCATGGCGCCGGTCAGCACATAGCGGCTGTTCCAATCATGGGCGACCACCCGGACCGGCACGGCGCCGATACGGGCCACGGTCAGCACCGCCGCCCCCACCGGGGTGGAGCAGGCGGACAAGGCCCAGGCCCCCATCAGGGCGCTGGCCAGTACCAGCGGCGGGACCACATGGATCAGGGCGCCGCCCAGCAAGGTGGTGGTGACGATCTGCGAGACGCCGATCTGGGCCAGGGCCATGACCGCCCAGGCCAGCAGGATCACCAGCAGCAAGGGCGGCAATCCCAGACCTTCGACGACCGCACCGATGCGTTCGGCCGAGAGGAAGCCGGTGGCGATGGTGCCGACGAACATGGCACCGCCCAGCATGGCCACTTCGTCGCGGAAGCCGGGCAGGCTGACCAGCAGCTTGCGCCATAATCCGGCCAGGACGGCGCCCATGTGGCGTTGCTGTACCCACAGCCAGATCAGGGCGGCGGGCGGCACCACCATCATGGCGCCGTTGACCAGACGCACCCCCGACAGTTCCGCCACCAGCACCGAGCCGGCCACCACCGCCGCCACCAGGGCGGCCATGGCCCAGGCCGGGCGCCAGTCCTGCGGGCCGACCGCCGCCGGGGCCAGGGGCGGGGCAAGCGGCTGGGCCCGCGGCGGGAAGGCGCGGCGGTCGAGCGCCAGTCCCAAGAGCAGCAACAAGACGGAAAGCACGATTTGCACCGGCAACAGGGTTTGCCATGCCAGGCCGGGCACCACCGCCACGGTGACGGCGAAGGATACCGACAACGGCGACCACACGGTCATGACGGCGAAACCGCGCAGCATGGCCGACAGCATGCGCTGGGCGCGGATGGCGACGATGCGTGCATCGCCGCCGGCGGCGTCCAGGGTGTTGCCCTTGACCACCATGGTGCCCAGCAAGGGCAGCACGCCGAAATTCAGCACCAGGGAAATCACGTGGCTGCCCAGGGTCAGGGCCAGATAGCGCCGCCCCGGCGGCTGGCGCACCAGCAATTGCCCGCATTCCTGCACCAGAACCGAGCTTTCCGCCGCCTCGCGCAGAAATCCCAGGGCGGTGAACAGGCCGATGATGGCGGCGGCGGCGGTACCGGCGCGGGCCAGCAGCGACAGCGGTTCGGGGTGCCAGATCAGCGTTGCGGCGGTGGCGACGACGGCCAGGGCCAGGATGATGCGACCGTTGCGGCGGCAGCCCCAGCCTTCCAGCAGCAGATAAAGTGCCATGGCGGCGGCGGCGGCCAATCCAGCCCAGGGGCCGCCGCCCAAGGGCTGGGCGATGGCGCCGGCAACCACGCACAGCAAGGCGAGGGTGGCGGCGAGGCGGCGCATGATCAGGTGGGCATGGCGGCAAAGCGGGTCTTAGGCGCCGGCAGAACCTTGGCCGGCTTGGCGATATCCTTCATCAGCGCCGGGCCGTTGACCATGGCGAAGCCGCCCTGGACCGATCCGACCACGGCGGCACGGCGTCGCGCCCCCCACACATAGGCGCCCAGGCCGAACGTGCCGGCCTGGTCGAGGAAACGGCGCAGATTGGTCAGCAAGGCGGCATCGTCGGTGCGTTCCGCTGGCGACAATTGCGACAGATCGATGCCGATCATCGACGCGCCGCAATCGGCGGCCAGCTTGGCCCGGCTGTCGGTCAGGCGGGTGCGCAGCACCACTTCACGGCACAGACCCTTGGCGATGGCGATGATTTCGCCCAATTGGCGGGCATTGGTCTGATCGGGCACGCCGAACAGGTCGATGATCACGCGGGCGCTGCGCGCCTGTTCGGTGATATCGGCGAACGGGGCCAGATAATCCATGCGGTTATCGGCGCATAGCGTCGTCCAGTGGATGGGGAGCACCACGGTCGAGCCGTTGCCGGCGTTTTCAGAACCGCGAAAATCCCTGAGCGCATTGGCGATGCAATAGCGATCCAGGGTCAGGACCGAGTTTTCATCGTCGCGCGGATAGGCCAGCGAACCGTCCACGGGCATGCCGTCGGGTTTGTCCAGGCGCTGGATGCGGGCCACATAGGCGCCGATGGTTTCGCTGCCGGCGACCCAGGTGGGGCGCCACAGCAAGGACAGCCGCGCGGTGTCGGGTAAGGGCGGGGCCGATGGCAGGATGGCCGGCGCCTTGTTCGGCACCGGTTGTTCCGGGCGCGGGCCGCTGTCCAGGATGATCCAGGCGGTGTCGGATTCCTTGATGCGCTTGGGCGCGTCCATGGCCACCCAACCGGGATCGCGGATTGCGGCGGGCTTTTCGCCGCTGGTGACGGCGTTGGGCAGGTCGGGGGTGGCATCCGGGCGCTTGGGCTGGGTTTGGATGAGGTGATGCTTTGCCGCGGGCTTTGCCGGTGTTTGGCTGGCCTGCGGCGGTACCCAGGTTTGCGACGCCGCGTCGCTGACGGTGCCGGCGATCAGGGCGCGCTTTTCCCCCACCGCCTTCTGGATGGCCGGGTGGTTCAAAGTGCCGTCGATCTGGACGGCGTCGGCCAGATCCATTTCCGCCGACAGGGCCAGCGGGCGGTCGATGCCTTGGAACTGGTCGCCCACCAGTCTGGTCCCCAGTTCCTGGGCGATGGTGTGGGCACGCAGGCGACCTTCGTCGGCGCTACAGGTACGGAACACCAGGGTAAAGAAATCACTGCCCTGACGCGCGAACAGATTGCCGGTGCCCAGGTGCTTGGTGATGACGCCCTCGGCGATCATCATCACCTTGTCGGAAATCCTGGCCCAGCGTTCGCCTACCGCCTCACGGAATTCCACCAGCGATACCACGTGCAGTTTGGTGCCGAAACGGCCCTGGTCCTCGCGCAGCACCTGTTCCATGGCCAGACGGAAATCTTCCGAGGTCAGGGAATCGGTGGCGGCGGCACGGGCGGCGGCACGGGCCTGCTCCATCTCGCGGGCGGCATCGGTCACCGACATCTCGTCGATGGTGCCGCGCCGAGCCATGCGGCGGGCAACCTTGGCGATGGGGGCGGCGATGCGTGACAACAGGCCGTTTCTCGACCGTTTCTCGCTCATAGGGGGGCTCCGTTCAGGGGCTGGGCCGATTCTGGCCGATCTCGCCACTGTTTACCGAAAGCCTTGCCTTTCGGTAAACGTCCAAACGCCATTTCAGTCCCCCAGACTTTGGCGATAGGTATCGCCTAAAGTCCGGTAATTGGCCGCCGATTTGGGGAAGAAGGCGATTTCCGCCTCTTTCAGCGGGCGCATCAGCTTGGCTGGATTGCCCGACCACAACTCGCCCGCCGCCACCCGCTTGCCCGGCGTCACCACCGCGCCGGCGGCGACCATGGCGCCCGATTCGATCACCGCGCCGTCCAGAACCACCGCGCCCATGCCGATGAAGCAGCCGTCTTCCAAGGTGCAGGCATGCAGCACGGCACCATGACCGATGGTGATATCGGAACCGATATAGGTGCCCAGCTTGCCGCCGGTGACGTGGACGATGGTGCCGTCCTGAATATTGGTGCGTTCGCCGATGCGGATTTCATGGACGTCGCCACGGATGACGCAGCCGAACCACACGCTGGTGCCGGCGCCGATGACCACGTCGCCGATGATGGTGGCGTTGGGAGCGATGAAGCAATCATCGGCGATGGTGGGGCTGGTGCCCTTGAAGGGCAGGATCAGACCGGACATGGGGGACTCCTTAGAGCATTTTCACGCGAAGCGTGGACCTGCGACAAGCCCGCGCGGCGCCTGAGCGGGCCCGTCACGGGCCACTTTTGAAACCTAGACCAGTCTCCGCTTCAGCGGAAACTGGTCTAGGGGAACAAGGGTTGCTGGCTGATGCCGGCGGTTTCTTGCTGGCCGAACATCAGGTTCATGTTCTGGATGGCTTGGCCCGAGGCGCCCTTGACCAGATTGTCGATGACCGAGCAGATGATCACCCGGCCCGGCAGCCGGTCGTCGAAGGCATTGATGAAGCAACAATTGGAGCCGCGCACATGCCGGGTCTGCGGTGCCACCCCGGCGGGCAGCACCTTGACGAAGGGCTCGTCCTTATAGACCTGCTGCCAGGCGGCGCGCAGATCGGCGGCCTTGGCGCCATCGACCAGCCGCACATTGATGGTCGACAGCATGCCCCGGCTCATGGGCATCAGATGTGGGGTGAAGCTGACGATGACCGGCTTGCGCGCCGCTTCGCCCAGTTCCTGCTCGATCTCGGGGGCGTGGCGGTGGCTGGCGATGCCATAGGCGTGCAGGCCCTCGGTCACTTCGCAATAAAGGATGTTTTCCTTGGCCGCGCGTCCGGCGCCCGAGGTGCCCGACTTGGCGTCGATGATGATGTCTTCCGCCGCGATCAGCCCGGCCTTGAGCAACGGCACCAGCGGGATCTGCACCGAGGTCGGATAGCAGCCGGGATTGGCCACCAGCCGCGCGGTCTTGACCGCGTCGCGTTTCAACTCGGTCAAACCGTAGATCGCCTGCTTTTGCAGCTCCGGCGCCTGGTGCGGATGGCCGTACCAGGTGTTGTAGGCCTCCAGGTCGTAAAGGCGGAAATCTGCCGACAGGTCGACGATCTTGACGTGACCGGGCAGGCCGGCGATCACCTCTTGCGTGGTGCCGTGGGGCAGGGCGCAGAACACCGCATCGATACCGGCGAAATCCACCTGATCGATGCTGACCAGACGCGGCAGGTCGAGAGCGGCGAATTGCGGGAACACCGCCGCCATCTCCTGCCCGGCCTTGCGGTCGGCGGTCAGCGCGGTCATGCGGAAGCTGGGATGGCTGGCCAGCATGCGCACCAATTCGGCCCCGGTATAGCCGCTGGCCCCCAGAATCGCGACCTTGACCTCGCTCATGACACACCCTTTCCGTTGCTATCGGTCAAAACTGGCGCGGACGATAGCAGGGGCAATGTCAGTTCAGCAAGCCATAGGCCATGCGTAAAGACGTCAGGAACAGGAAAACGGCGAAGGCCCGGCGCAGCAGCCTTGTGTCCAGACTATGGGCCAGCCGGGCCCCCCACGGTGCCGCCGCCATGGAGGTGGGCAGGATGGCCGCCACCCCCAAAAGGTTGACATAACCCAGGCTGAACGGCGGCAACTGGGCGGCGTTCCAGCCGGTGAGGATGAAGCCGATGGTGCCGGGGATGCCGATGATCAGACCGATGGCCGAGGCGGTGCCCACCGCTCGGTGGATGGGGGTGCCGAACAAGGTCAAGGTGGGGACGGCGAAGGTGCCGCCGCCGATGCCCATCATGGCTGAACAACCGCCGATCAGGGCGGCCAGCCCGGCCTTGGCGGCGCCGGTGGGCAGGCTGTGGCCCAGGCGCCATTCCGGCCGGCCGAAGGCCATGTGCAGGGAAACCAACAGAGCGAAGCCGGCGAAAATACCGGTGAGGACCGGCCCCTTGACCCAGCCGGCGGCCAGGCTGCCGATGGCGACGCCGACCAGGATGAACGGCCCCCAACTGCGCAACAGATCCCTGTCCACCGCGCCCTTGCGCGCATGCGACCGCCAGGACGAGGTCGAGGTGGCGATGATGGTGGCCAGCGAGGTGCCCACCGCCACATGCATGCGGATCGCCTCGTCCAGGCCCAAGACGGTGAAGACGTGATAAAGCACCGGGACGATGACGATACCGCCGCCCACCCCCAGCAGGCCGGCGATCAGCCCGGCGGCGATGCCCACCAACGGCAGGGCGATGGCCAACGGCAGCACTTGATCCAGCGGCCATGACGGCATAGGACGATCCTTGCACATACGATGATCGGCTTGTCTGCCACCGGCGGGGGATCGGCGTCAAGGGGGCTGGCCGGTTGCGTTCCTGTCGTCAGCGTCTATGGTGGGGACAATCGTCCAAGGAGCGCGAAATGACAGCGAAGAAAAGCCGGATTCCCCTCGTGATGCGCCTTGCCGGAATCGGGCTGCTGCTGCTGTCGGCCATCGGTGTGTTCAAAGGATTGCGCACGGCCATCACCGAGCCGGAGATGGCGGGCTATGCCCTGCTGACGGCGGTGCCCAGCATCGCCGGCCTGACCTTGGGCGTCATCTTGCTGCTGCTCGCCCACATCGTCGCCCGTCCGGTGGAGTGAGGGCAGTTGGTGGGGACGGCGGGACTTGAACCCGCAAGGCCGAAGCCGGACGATTTTAAGTCGTCAGTGTTTACCATTTCACCACGTCCCCGTGGCCCCGCGTCTTATAACGCAAGCCGTCACCCGTCGTCACCCCCGCGATTTTCACGCGGCCTGACCGGCCTCGCGCACACCGGACAGGAAGCTTTCCACGTGCAGGCGCAGGCTTTCCGCCTGGCTCGACAATTCGCCGGCGGCGGCCAGCACTTCGTGGGCGGTATGGCCGGCGGTGGTGGCGGCGATGCTGACCTGAGCGATATTGGCCGACACTTCGTGGGTATCGTTGGCCGCGGTTTCGATGGAGCGGGCGATCTCGTGGGTGGCGGCGGTCTGCTGTTCCACCGCCGCCGCCACTTCCGCCGAGGCATGGCCGATCTGGCTGATGATGCCGACGATGGAATCGATGGCTTCCGCCGCTTCGCGGGCGCTGGCCTGGACGGCGCTGATCTGTTCGCTGATCTCCGTCGTCGCCCGCGTGGTTTGGTTGGCCAGCGACTTGACCTCGCCGGCGACCACGGCGAAGCCTTTGCCGGAATCGCCGGCGCGGGCCGCCTCGATGGTGGCATTAAGCGCCAACAGGTTGGTCTGGCTGGCGATTTCGCTGATCAGGCCGACCACTTCGCCGATACGGCGGGTGGTCTGGTTCAATGACTCGACGATGGCGCTGGAATGCTGGGCCTGGGCAACGGCGGAATTGGCGATCTGGGTCGAGGTTTCCACCTGACGGGCGATTTCCGCCTCGGTCGCCGACAATTCCTCGGTGGCGGCGGCCACCGTCTGTACGCTGACGGCAGCGCTGCCGGCGGCGCTGGCCACGTTGGTGGATTGCTGGCTGGTCTGGGCGGCGATGGCCGACATGCTTTGGCTGGTCGCCTGCATCTGGGTGGCGGCAGAGGCCACCGTCTTGATGATGCCGGCGGTGGTCTGGTCGAACTGAAGGGTCAGTTCGGCGATGCGGGCCTGACGGCGCATCTGCACCTCTTGTTCGGCCTGGCGGGCGGTATTGGCGCGCTCGGCCGCTTCCACGTGATCGCGGAAAATGACCAGCCCACGCGCGAGGTCGCCCACTTCGTCGACCCGTCCGGTATGGGCGATGTCGAAGCCGTGTTCGTCGTTGGTCAATCGTTTGATGGCGGCGGTGACGTCGCCCAAGGGGCGGGTGATGGAACGACCGATCAAGGTGGCGATCAGGCCGACAGCGGCCACCACCACCAGCACGCCCAGGCCGAACAGGCCGGCGCGGGTGGCGAAGGTGCCGTCGACGTCATCGATATAGATGCCGGTGCCGACCACCCAGTCCCATGGGGCGAAGCCGGCCACATAGGATAGTTTGGGTACCGCCTTGTCCTGACCCGGCTTGGGCCAGTCATAGGTGACGAAACCGGCGCCGGCCTTGTCCACCTCGGCATTCATGCGACGGAACAGATAGCCGCCGGCCTTGTCCTGCATGGCATCGACGCTGGTGCCGATCAACTTGGCATTGGGATGGGCCAGCATGATCGAGCCGGTCTTTTGGTGCACCCACAGATACTCGGTGCCCTCGTAGCGCAGGGCGGACAGGGCGGACAGGGCCTGGGCCTGGGCGGCGTCGCGCGATAGTCGTCCCGCCTGTTCCTCGGCCTGATAATGGGCCAGAAGGGAGCGCCCCACCTCGACGATGTGCCGGGTCTTGGTCTCGCGGCCCTCCATCAGGTCGCCGCGGGTTTGCTTCAGGGCCAGACCGGCCACGACCAAGGTGCCCAGCATGGACACGGCCACGACCAGCCACAGGCGTCCGCCTATGCGCATGATTCCATTCCTCCCGTCCGACGATGATTTTTTTGTGACGTCGGTTAGGGAGGGGCTTATACGAACGGTTAGAATCGGTCAACTATACTAATAGTATAGTATTCTACCTGTGGTTATTGTTAATGAGCTATTTGCTTTTTTTCAGACCGGCTTCCAATGCATCGCAGACTGTGCGCAATACTTTGACGCGGGCCCAGGTTTTGCTGTTGGCTTCAACCAGGGTCCATGGCGCGATCTGGGTCGAGGTCTGTTCGACCATGTGATTGACGGCGGTTTCGTAGGCGCCCCATTTCTCGCGGTTGCGCCAATCCTCGTCGGTCAGCTTCCACTGTTTGTATTCGATTTCGCTGCGCTGGTTGAAGCGGGCGAGCTGCTCTTCCGGCGTGATGTGCAGCCAGAATTTGCATAAGACGTGGCCGGCTTCGACGATCTGTTCCTCGAAGTCGTTGATTTCGCCATAGGCCCGTTGCCAGGCATCGTCGGTGCAAAAGCCCTCGACCCGTTCCACCAGCACGCGGCCATACCACGAGCGGTCGAAGATGGTGACGCGACCGGCGCGCGACAGATGGCGCCAGAACCGCCACAGATAATGCTGGGCGCGCTCTTCCTCGGTCGGCGCGGCGATGGGGATGACCTGATAGTCGCGCGCATTCAACGCATTGGTCAGGCGGCGGATGGTGCCGCCCTTGCCGGCGGCGTCCCAACCCTCGAACACCAAGACGGTGGACACGCCCTTGTCCTTGGCCCGGCGGTGCAGGGTCGACAGGCGGGCGCGCTGCTCCTGCAATTTTTGGTTATAATCATCGCCGTCCAGGTTTTGCGTCATGTCCAGCGACGACAGGATGGACGGTTGCTTGGTCAGGATTTCCGGCGCCGGCTTTTTGGCGGTTTTGGGTTTTTTCAACTCAGCCGCCACCTTCTTTTGCGCTTCGCGCCGGTCGAGATGGGCGGTGATGGCGTCTTTCAGGGTGTTGAGCACCACCGAATAGCGATAGCGGGCATCGGCGCCCTCGACGATGTGCCACAGCGCATGGCCCTTGGAGGTCTGCATGATCAGCCGTTCGGCGGCGCCGACGAACTTGTCGTACATTTTCCAGTGTTCCCAATCCACCGGGGTGACCTGCCAAGCGGTCAGCGGGTCGTCCTCCAGCTTCTTCAGCCGCTTCTTCTGCGCCTTCTTCGACAGGTGCATCCAGAACTTGATGACCAGGGCGCCGTCATCGGCCAGGGCTTTTTCAAAGTGGTTGATGCGGATCAGCCGCTCGTCCATTTCGGCGACGCTGATTTGACCGTGGACGCGGTCCAGCAGCGGCGCGTGATACCACGACGACAGGAACATGCCGATCTTGCCCTTGGACGGCAGATCGCGCCAAAAGCGCCAGAACGGCGGACGGTCCGATTCCTCGTCTGACGGGCGGCTATAGGCGCGGGTCACCGTCCAGCGCGGGTCCATCCATTCGTTGAGCAGATTGGCGGTTTCGTTCTTGCCGGCGCCGTCGACGCCGCCGAAGACGATGATGACGGGGAAGTCGGCCTCGCGCAGGCGGCGCTGCACCTCCAGCAATTCGGTGCGCAATTGCGGCGCGATGGCGTCGAATTCCTCACGCGTGACCTTGCGGCCCAGCTCGGCAGCCTCGAACATGATGAAATCCCCCTATCCCACCCTATAACCAATGGTTTCGAGGCTATGCCTGATTTGGCCTTGCGGCAAGGGGGGCTATTTCCAGATCGGCTTGCCCGATCCCGGCAGACCGTATTCGGCCCAGCGCTTGTTCACTGTGTCGATGACGTCCTGGTCCATCTGGATCTTTTCGCCCCATTCCCGTTTGGTTTCCGGCGGCCATTTGTTGGTGGCGTCCAGGCCCAGCTTGCCGCCCAGGCCCGATTCAGGGCTGGCGAAATCCAGGTAGTCGATGGGGGTGCCCTCGATGACGGTGATGTCGCGGGCCGGGTCCATGCGGGTGGACATGGCCCACATGACGTCTTTCCAGTCGCGCGCGTTGATGTCGTCATCCACGACGATGACGAATTTGGTGTACATGAACTGGCGCAGGAACGACCACACCCCCATCATCACCCGCTTGGCATGGCCGGGATAGGCCTTCTTCATGCTGACCACGGCGATGCGGTAGGAACAGCCCTCGGGCGGCAGCCAGAAATCGACGATCTCGGGGAATTGCTGGGTCAAGAGCGGGATGAACACCTCGTTCAGCGCCTCGCCCAGCACCGACGGTTCGTCCGGCGGGCGCCCGGTGAAGGTGGACAGATAGATGGGATCGCGGCGCATGGTGATGGCCGAAACCCGGAAGACGGGGAAATCCTCGACCGAATTGTAATAGCCGGTGTGGTCGCCGTACGGGCCTTCGGGGCCGAACTCGTCCAGCATGACATGGCCTTCCAGCACGATCTCGGCCTCGGCCGGCACCTTCAGGGGCACCGTCTTGCAATCGACCAGTTCCACCTTCTTGCCGCGCAGCAGGCCGGCGAACTGGTATTCGCTCAACGTGTCGGGCACCGGGGTGACGGCGGCCAGGATGGTGCCGGGATCGGCGCCCAAAACCACCGCTGCCGGCATGGGCTGGCGCTTGCCCTGGCCCCAGCGCTGATAATGCTGGGCGCCGCCCCTATGCTTCAGCCAGCGCATCAAGGTGGTGTTCTTGCCGGTCACCTGCATGCGGTAGATGCCCAGGTTGAAGGCGTCGCGCTTGTCGCCCTTGGGGTCGGGGCCTTGGGTAACCACCAGCGGCCAGGTGATCAGGGGCGCCGGCTCGCCCGGCCAGCAGCTTTGGATGGGAAGCCGCGACAAATCCACGTCGTCGCCGGTCAGCACCACCTGTTGGCACGGCGCGCTTCCCACGGTTTTCGGCTTCATCGCCATCACCGTCTTGATCAGGGGCAGCATTTCCATGGCCTCGCGCCAGCCGCCAGGCGGTTCCGGCTGCTTGAGGAAGGCCAGGGTCTCGCCCACTTCGCGCAGTTGGTGCGGCTCGCGGTTCATGCCCCAGGCGACGCGCTCCACCGTGCCGAACAGATTGACCAGCACCGGCATGGCATATTTGCCGCCATCGGGGCGGATGACGTTCTCGAACAACACCGCCGGGCCGCCCTCGGCCAGCAGGCGGGTCTGGATCTCGGTCATTTCCAAAGCGGGGGAGACGGGGGCGGTGACCCGCACCAAACGACCCTGGGTTTCAAGATGGCGCATGAAGTCGCGCAATGAATCGTAAGACACCGTAGCCTCCGCTTTCTGACGCGCACAAGAAAGCGCCAGAAGCCATCGGGCGTCAACCCTACGCCTTTAGACGCCTTGGCCTGAAAGGGGTTTGGCTGTACCCTTAATAGGGTCCGCACAGGCCAATTGCGGACAGGCCATACGGGGAGCAAGGGTACATGGCTGCCGCGTCGCAGGAACAACGCTATCGCACGCTGATCGAACTGGGCATCGCCCTGTCGGCCGAGCGCAATCATAACCGGCTGATGGAAAAGATTCTGCTTGGCGCCAAGTCCATGACCAACGCCGATGGCGGGACGCTGTACCTGGTCACCGAGCACAAGGACGGTCTCAAGTTCGAGATCATGCTGAACGACACGCTCGACGTGGCCATGGGCGGCACCACCGGCAAGCCCATCCCGTTCCCGCCGTTGAAGCTGCACGACGACCAGGGCAATCCCAACCACAAGAACGTGTCGTCCTATTGCGCCCTGTCGGGCACCACGGTGAACATCACCGACGCCTATGACGTGGACAAGTTCGACTTTTCCGGCACCAAGGCGTTCGACGCCAAGACCGGCTATCGGTCGAAATCGTTCCTGACCGTGCCGCTCAAGAATTATGAAAACGAAGTGATCGGCGTGTTGCAGCTGATCAACGCCCGCGACCGCAAAAACACCGTCATCGCCTTCGGTCCCGACATCACCCCCTTGATCGAGGCCTTGGCGTCGCAGGCGGCGGTGGCGCTCGACAACCAGCGCCTGATCGAAGCGCAGAAACATCTGTTCAAAAGCTTCATTCAAGTGATCGCCGGCAGCATCGACGCCAAGAGCCCGTATACCGGCGGGCACTGCAACCGCGTTCCGGCGCTCACCTTCATGCTCGCCCGTGCCGCCTGCGAGCAGCAAGAGGGGCCTTACAAGGATTTCCACCTCACCGACGAGGAATGGTACGAGCTTGAGGTCGCCGCCGGCCTGCACGATTGCGGCAAGGTGACGACGCCGGAATACATCGTCGACAAGGCGACCAAGCTTGAGACCATCTATAACCGTATCCACGAGGTGCGCATGCGCTTCGAGGTGTTGAAGCGCGATGCGGTGATCGATTACCTGCAAGGGGTGCTGGCCGAGGAACAGCCGGAAACCGCGCTGAAGGCCGCCCTCGATGCCCGTCTGGCCGAGTTGGACGACGATTTCGCCTTTATCGCCGAGTGCAATGTGGGCGGCGAGTTCATGGCGCCCGAACGCATCGAGCGCATGAAGCGCATCGCCGAGATCACCTGGACCCGGACCATCGACGACACCTTGGGCCTGTCCATTGACGAGATGCGCCGCCGTCACGGTGAACAGCCGAAGCCGCCGGTGCAGGAAAAGGTGCTGTCCGACAAGGATTGGCACATCATCCCGCACGAAGTGGCCTTCGACCTGTCGCAATACGATGCCGAGGGCTTCACCATGCGGCCCTGCGCCCAGAAGTACAATCTGGGCGAAATCTACAATCTGTCCATCGGTCGCGGCACCCTGACCGCCGAGGACCGTTTCAAGATCAACGAACACATCACCCAGACCATCCTGATGCTGAAGGCGCTGCCCTTCCCCAAGAATCTGGCCCGGGTGCCGGAATGGGCCGGTGGCCACCACGAAAAGATGGACGGCACCGGCTATCCCAAGAGCCTGACGCGCCAACAGATGAGCGACCCGGCCCGGATGATGGCCATCGCCGATATCTTCGAGGCGCTGACCGCCGCCGACCGCCCCTACAAAAAGCCGAAGACGCTGTCGGAATCGCTGAAGATCATGTCGTTCATGGTCAAGGACAAGCACATCGATCCCGATCTGTGGGTCTTGTTCCTGCAATCGGGGGTGTGGAAGACTTATGCCGAGCAATACCTGAAGCCGGAACAGGTGGATGCCGTCGACATCACCCAATACCTGCCCAAGGCGGCGGAATAGGGTTTTCCCCTCAGCGTTCCTGCAAGGCCTTGTCGGCATAGCCCAGGAACGGGGTCAGCAGATAATCCAGCACCGAGCGCGTGCCGGTGATGATGCTGATATCCACCTGCACACCGGGATAAAGCTGATAACGCTGGCCGGCGCTGGCGAAGTGGTCGGCATTGGTTTCCACCCTGACCCGGTAATAGGCGCCGCTGTCCTGGCTGACCAGGGTATCGGGACTGATGTGGATGACGGTGCCGCCGATAGTGCCGAAGCGGGTTGATTCCGCCGATGACAGGCTGATCCTGGTCGGCTGGCCGACGCTCACATGGCCCACCTCGTAGACCGGCAACCGGCCCTCGACGATCAGGCGGTCATCGGCGGGGACGATGTCCACCACCGTCTTGCCCGGCTGGATGACGCCGCCTTGGGTGACCACGTGCAAGGTCTTGACGAAACCATCCACCGGTGAACGCAACACCGTACGGCTTTGGCTGTCGGATAGTCGGCGGCTGCGTTGCTGCAACTCGTCGTGTTCGCGCAAGGCGGCGGCCAGTTGCTCCTTGACCTCCTGCTCGTGCGCATGGCGGATGCCGTTGATCTGCGAGCGCGCTTCCTCGATGGCCAATTCGCCCCGGCGCACGGCGATGGCATCTTCGTCCATGCGCGAACGCAGGTTGGACTGATCGCGCAGCAGGGCGAGGTGGTTGTAACGGTTGGTCAGGTTGTCGCGTAAAAGATCGTTGCTGATGCGCACCTGCTCGTCGATCAGCCCCAGGGAATTGCGGGTGTTGCGCAGCCGGGCCGAGATTTCCGCCACCGCCTGTTCCCGCTGGCCGATGGCCTTTTGCTGGCTGGCGATGGCCGATTGGTAATTGTCGCGGCGCGAGCGGAACAGCGCCTGGGTGCGCTGACTTTCCGCCGGATGGTCGCGCAGCAGGGCGGGCGGCAGCTCCAGATCACTGGACCCGGCGGCTTCCGCCTGCAGGCGGGCGACGTCCAGGGCCAGGGCGGTCAGGCGCACCCCCAATTCGTCCACCTGGGCATCCGAGCTGATGGATTGCAGGGCCAGCAACGGCTGGTCGGCGGCCACCCTTTGGCCCTCGCGCACCAGGATTTCGGCGACGATGCCGCCTTCCAGGTGCTGCACGCTCTTGACCTGCGACGACGGGATCACCTCGCCGGTCGCATGGGCGACGATGTCGATGCGGCCCAGGGCCGACCACAGGGCCAACCCCACCACCAACAGCGTCGCCGTGTACAGGAACAGGCGTTCGCCGCCCAGGCGCAGCAGCCGCTCAAGCATGGCCTGGGGCCTCCTTGGCCATGACCACGCGCGGCACCGGCTTGCAACCCAGGTCCAGCAGCATGCCCGAGCCCTGGGCCAGGGCCGGGTCGTTGCCGCACAGGATCAAGGTGCGGCCCTCGGCGGCCAATTGGCGCAAGGCGGTGTAAACGGCGGCGCGGCCTTCGTCGTCCAGCCCCTCGGTCGGTTCGTCGAACACACAGACCTTGCCATTGCCAGCCAGGGCGCGGGCCAGCCCCAGGCGGCGGCGCAGGCCCGGCGGCAGGCGCTTGCCGCTATCTTCCACCATGGTGTCCAGACCTTGGGCGGTGGTGTCGAGCCAGGATTTGAGCCCGGCCTGGGCGATGGCCCGATACAGTGCGGAATCGTCCAGATCGGGATGGTTGAGGCGCAAATTATCGGCGATGGTGCCGTCGATGAAATCCGGTTCCTGCGGCAGGTAGCACACCTGACGGCGCCACCATTCCAGGCTCATCTGACGCATGTCCATGCCGTCGATCAGGATGCGCCCGCGCAAGGGCTCGGCCAACCCCAGCAGCAGGCGGGCGAAGGTGGTCTTGCCCGCTCCGGTGGGACCGGCCACCAGCATGATGCCGCCCGCCGGCACGGACAGCGACAGATGTTCGGCCAGCGGCGTCACCGCGCCGGCATAGGCGAAGGCGATGTCGGACAATTCCAGCCGCCCCTCCAGCGTGCGCAGGGCGTTGCCGGCCAGTTGCTCGCGCGGCAGGCGGGCGATTTCGGCCAATTGCCGCAAGGCCCACTGGGCCCGGGCCAGGGGCTCGATCAATTGGGCCAGCCGGTTCAAGGGCGCCAGGGCGCGGGCGGCCAGGATGTTGGCGCCGATCAATTGCGCCGTCGACAGCGTGCCCTCGACGCACAAGATGGCGCCATAGGCGATGATGGCCACCCCTTGGGCGCCGGTGAGAAACTGGGTTGCCGACGAGATCAAGCCCTGAACGGCAACGCTGTCGCCGCGCAAGGCGGCAAGGTCGGCCTGGGTCTGGCTCCAGCGTCGGTGCAGCCAGGCGCCGGCATTGAAGGCGCGCACGGCGTCGCTGGCCCGCAGCACGGTGGCGACCAGATGCTGGCCGCGCTGCTCGGCGGCCTGGACATTGGCCATGCGGGTGCGCAGCCAGCGTTCCCCGGCCAGGGTGACGGTCACCGACAACGCCATGCCGACACCGGCGATCAGGGCCAGGGCGGGGCTGATCAGCAGCAACGCCAACAAAGTAAGGGCCGAAAACGGCACGTCCAGCAGCGCGGTCAGGGTGGGGGCAGTGTGGCTGCGCTCGACGCTGTCCACCGCGCGCATGATGTCGGCGCGGGCGGCGGCGGGCAGGCGATCGAACACCGCTGCCCTGATGCCGGCCAGGGCGGCGAAGCCAGCATTGCCGCGCTCGAGCGCTGCCGGGGCCAGGGCTTGCGCCGCCAGCCGGCGCCGGGCCTCGCGGAAACCGAATTCCAGCGCCAAGGCCAGAGTGACGCCCAAGCTCAGGGTGACCAAGGTGGCATCGATGCCGTAAGGGACGTAGCGGCCCAGCACCAGCATGACGAAAGCGGTGCTGGCCAACCCCAGGATATTGATGAGCAGCGAAGCCGCCAGCAACTCGGCGAGAAGACGCGGGCGGCTGGTCAGGCTGCGCAGCAAGGCCTGCATCAGCGGACCGCGTTCTCGTCCAACCGGCCCATGGTCGACAGCAAGGTGAAGGCGGCGATGGAGACGTCGGCGTCGGCGACGGCGGCGGCGCTGTTGGCGTTGATCAGCGCGGTTTCGCCGGCCAGCACATCGATGAGCGAGCGGTTGCCCAAACTGCGTTCCTTGCGCGCCAGGGTCAGGAACTCGTTGGCGATGTTGGACTGGTTCTTCAGGAAATCGGCGCGCGATTTCTGCGTCGCCAGATTTTCCCAGGCATTGCGCACCTGTTCCTCGACGATGTCGTGGGCGTCGGCCAGCCGGGCATTGGCGGCATTCACCGCGCTGTCGGCGGAGCGGATGGAATTGACCACGGTGAAGCCCAGATTGAGCGGATAGGTCAGCTCGACCTTGGCCACCTGTTCGGTCTGGTTGCCCATGGTGCCGCCGTAATTCTGCTTGTTGCGGGCCTCGCCGATCAGGTCCAGACGCGGATACAAGGTGGCTTCGGTCGCCTGTGCCGTCTTGGCGGCGCTGTCGGCGGCCAGCTTGGCCAGCTTCAACTGGATACTGCCGGTCTTGGCGATGGCGGTGGCTTCGTCCAGTTGGGCCGGCAGCACATCGGCGGGGACCGGCGGCAGGGCCATGGTGGAGACTTGGGCGGGGGCGCGACCGAAAACGGCGCGGAATCGGTTTTGCGCCGTGGCCAGGGCGCCCTCGGCGGCGACGCGCGAGGCCTCGGCCCCGGCCAGTTGGGTCTTGGCTTGCAGAACGTCGGTGGACAGGCCCGAGCCGCGATCGACGCGGGCCTGTTCCAGCCCGGTCTGCTTGCGGATATTGGCTTCGGATTCGCGGGCGAAGTCCACTTGGCGTTGGGTACGCACCAGATTGATATAGGCGGTCACCGCCTCCAGCACCAAGGCCTGACGGGCGCCGGTCTTGGTCGCCTCGGCCTGGATCTTGGCCAACTCAGCCTTGTCGATATTGGCGTTGGCGGCGCCGAAATCCCATAGCAATTGCTTGATCTGAAGCTCGTAGCGTTTCAGATAGGCGTCGGTGTCCTGGCTGCCGCTGGGCTTGTTCTGGCTTTCATAACCATAATCCACCGTGGTGGTCAGGGTCGGGTACCAAGTGCCGCGGGCGACCTCGAGCAGATTTTCGGCGCCGGTGACATCGGCTTGGGCCGCCTTCATGCGGTTATGGCCGGGCAGCATCTGATCCAACATCTCGCGTAAGGATTCCGCCCGCGCCGATAGGGGGGCGAAAGCGAGCAGGGCCGCCGTCACGGCGGCAAGCGGCATCAGGCGCATGGGGGCGATTTTTCCTTGGCGGTGGTGGGGCATGGGGGTCAGACCATCACGATGTCGGTATTGTTGAAATTGGCGTCGGCTTCAGCATCCAGAACGGCGATGTCCACCGCTGGCGTCCCTGCGTCGGCGCGGTTGGCATCCCAGGCCAGTGTGCTTTTGCTGTTGCTGTTGGCATACATGACCAGCAAACCGCCGGTGCCCAAGGTGCCGCCGGCGGTGCTGACGGCGGCCAGTGCGGTTTCGGCGTCGGCATAGGTCTGGCCGGTCAAAAGGACGAAATTGATGCCGGTCAGATCGGCGGAGGAGAAATTACTGTCGGGCAACAGGCTATAGAAGCTGACATCGATGGCGGAATTGACGGTCATGGCTGAAGGCAAGGCAGAAAAATCGGCCATGTTCAGCACGATAGTGTCGTCGTTGTGGGAGAAACTGGTGATGATGTCGCCGAAATCGGTGGTCGCCGCGTATTTATAAATATCGGCACCATCGCCGCCAGTCAGGGTATCAGCCCCGCCGCCACCGATCAGGGTGTCGTCGCCGAGACCACCCACCAGACTTTCGGCCGCGCTCGAACCGGTGATGATGTCGTTGCCGGTGCCCCCGGTTACCGTCTCGACACCGCTGACCCCGATGGTCTGACCGCCGGCAGCCAGGGTGATGCTGTCGGTGCCGCTGCCGCCGATCACCGATTCCACCCCACTGACCTCGACGGTTTGACCGCCGGCAGCCAGGGTGACGATGTCGAGGCCGGTGCCGCCGGTTACCGATTCGACCGCGTTGATGGTGATGGCATTGACGCCGTCATCCAAGGTGACGCTGTCGGAGCCGGCGCTGCCGCTGATGCTGATATTGGTCAGCGGGGCCTCGGCGGTGAAATGGGTGCCGCTGCCCAAAAAGTACATATTGTTCACATTGTTCAGGCTGGCGGAATGGTTGCCGGCATCCACCAGATAAAGCGCATTGGCACCGGCGCCCATATTGATGTTGTCGCTGCCCATGTTGCCGGTCAGCGTCCAGTTCTGGTCGCCGTTCTGCAACAGCCAGTGGGCTTCGCTGAACTGGGTTTCACTGATGGAATCGATGTTACCGCTGAGGGTGATGCTGGTGGCGCCGCTGCTGCCGATGGCGAAGGTGTTGTCGTCGGTGGTCTGGGATAGATTGATGGTTTCCACCCCGGCCACCCGCCAATTGGCGTTGGGGCCGGCGGCGGCCAAGGTCAGCGAATCGCCATCACCGCTGGTGTAATCGATGAAGGTGTCGCCGGTGGATAGGGTGGAGTTGGCGGCGATGGTGACGGCGTCGGCGGTGTTTTCCACGCCGACGATATAGTCGGTGACCCCATCGGTGACGGTGATGGTGGCGGCACCACCGGTCAGGTTATGCTGCTGCATCGGCTGGCTTAACGCCTCGTCCTCGATCTGGTCGATCATGTCCTGCAAGGCCTCGTCGATGATCTCGCCGATTTCAAAGCCGAGTTCACCGATCAACTCACCTAGATCGAACTCACCGGGGCCGAACTCTCCGAACGGGTCGGGGCCGAATTCGCCGAACAACGGCCCGTCGTCGCCCAGCATCTGTTCGAACAGATCGTCGATTTCGTTCATCATGATCTGGCCGTCTTGGCCGAACAGTCCCAGATCGGTGCCCAAGGCCTGGGCCAGATCGTTCAATGATCCGAACAGATCGGTTGCCTCTTCACGCGCCGCCTCGCCTTCGGCATTCAGCGCATTTTCGGCCTCGGCCTCGGTGGCGGCCTGCTCGGCGGCGGCTTTTTCCGCCGCCTCGGCTTGGGCTTGTTGCTGGGCTTCGGTGGTGGCGTCGGCCTGACGCTGTTGCTGTTGCTGTTGAAGCTGTTCCGGCGACGGCGGCGGCGGCAGCGCCTGCAAGGTGTCGCCGTATTGCTGCTGAATCTGTTGCGGCGACAGGATCACCGGCGGCGGCGGCGCGGTGAAGGCGCTGGTGAACTGGGTGGTGGCGCCCGGCTGGCTCAGCATCTGGGTGCCGGCTTGGTTGCTGACCGACATCTGGCCGACATTGCCGTCGGCATCGGGCAACAGCGATACGGTGTTGTTCTGGCCTTCCGGCCCGGCAACGCCGGCGCCGGTGGTCCCGCGCACGCCGATATTGGCCACCGGCGTCTTCAATTGCATGGCGTCGGGCACGGATTTGGCGATGGTTCCGCTGGAAAACGAGAACGACCCGCCCTGGATCGCCAGCACTTCCTTGCCGCCGCCGCCGGCTGCGTCGGGCAAGGTCATCTCGTCGACGCTCATGCGGCCATTGCCGCCCAAGGCAAAGGTCGAGCCGTCGTCGAAGGTGATGCCGACCTTGCCGTTGCCGCCGGTGCTGATGATATCGCCGACCTTGACCGCGTCGCCGTTTTTTACCGCGTCCTGGGTGCCGTCGGCGTGACGGACCTGGACCTGGCCGACGGCGTTGCTGACGGTACCGATGGCCGGCGCCGCTGCCGCGCCGCCGGCTTGGGCGTATTGCCCCGGCGCCAGCGGCCCGGCCAGCCGGACGGCCCAGTCGCCGGTCACCATCATGCCGCCATCGTCCACCAGGGCGGGCGGATTGGGCAGATCGAAATAACCGGGTACCACCATGCTGACGCTGTCACTGCCGGTCAGCAGCAGATCGCCGCCGTCACGGCTGAGATCGGCGCCGTCCAGCCAGTCGGCACCGGGAACCCGGATGTGGTCGCCGGTGGCGGAGAGGACGACAGGATCACGGAGCGAGGCGCTGGTTTGCGTAAGCATGAGCTGGTCTGCCGAGAAGTGATGCGCAGGCGTGCCCGAATCCAGGGTTGTTTCAAGTGGGCGCCAAAATTCTACACCAAATGGTATGTGCTGGAAATTGAAACATAACTTTAGTTTTAGTTTGTGGCCCTTCGATCCATTAACCGCAATGAGTGTAAGAAGCTTGCTGCCCCTTGCCAGCTCTGCCGCAGCGCGGTAATGACAAGTCGAGGGAAGGGAGAACCATCATGATCGAGCGCGCCATCGAGGGATTTCTGTTTTGGAGCCGCTGGCTGTTGGCCCCGCTCTATATGGGGCTGACCGTCGTCCTGATATTCTTCGCCTTCAAGTTTTTCCAGGAACTGATCCATCTGGTGCCACTGCTGCCGCAGATGGTCGAAGCCGACCTGATCCTGACGGCGTTGGGTCTGATTGATCTGGCCCTGGTCGGCAACCTGCTGATCATGGTCATCCTGTCAGGCTACGAGAATTTCATTTCCCGCATCGACCAGTCGGCACAAACCGAAAAGCTGTCGTGGCTGGGCAAGGTCGACGCCGGCACCTTGAAGATCAAGGTGGCCGCCTCCATCGTCGCCATCTCCTCGATCCACCTGCTCAAGGCCTTCGTCAACATCCTGTCCATTCCCAACGACAAGCTGATGTGGCTGGTCATCCTGCACATGACCTTCGTCCTTTCGGCGCTGATCCTGGCTTATGTGGACAAGCTGGCCTTTGCCGCCCATCGGGACCACTAAGGCCATGGGCGCGGGTGAAATCAATTTCCTGGCTCTGCCCTTGGTGGCGCTGCTGGCCCTGGTGGGGGCGCCGTGGGCGTTTCGCCGCGCCGGTTTTTTGTGGGGCAAGGTGGTATTCGGCTCTTTGACCGTGGTGTTCGCGGCCTTGGGCTCCGCCGGCATCATCATCTCGGTGCAGCACAAGACCGGATTGTCGGCGCTGCCGCTGGCCTGGCTGGTGCTGCCGGCGCTGATTTTCGCCCTTTACCGCATCAGCCGGATCAAGGCTGAGTAGCCGTCGCCCGTGGAAAAGTCCCTCGGCTTCGCCTCAGTGTACTTTTCCCCGATTTGATGTGTAAGCCCGTGCTCAAGCAAGCTTTCCGCGCGGGCTTTACCTTTTCTTCCGCCATCAGGAGAACCTTGTTCGCCTGATGGCGGCAAAAGAAGAAAGTGAAAAATAGGTGCAGGGCCGTCCCAAGCCTATTTTTCTCCGCTTCAATGAACGGGGAAAAGTACACTGAGCGAAGCGAAGGACTTTTTCACGAGCAGCAAGGCAGCACGGCCAATACCGTTTCCGGGTCCAGGCGCACATCCAGCCACGACGCCCCCCAATGCAGATGCGGCCCGGTCGCCCGACCGCTGGCCCCCACCGCGCCGATGACCTGGCCCTTGGCGACGGTCTGACCTTCGGTCACATCCATGCGCGACAGATGGGCATAGACGCTTTGCAAGCCCAAGCCATGGTCGATCATCAGCGTCTGGCCGGTGAAGAACATGTCCGGGTGGGTCAAGGTGACGATGCCGTCGCCCGCCGCCCGCACCGGCGCACCGGTGATGGCGGCGATGTCGGTGCCGGAATGGGGGGCGCGGGCTTCGCCGTTCAACACCCGCTGACTGCCGAACACGCCCGAGACGATGCCGTCGGCGGGGGCGGCCAGACCGGCCAGGAACAGGGCGCGCGGTTGGGATTGCTGCCGACGTTCGGCGATCAGGCGGTTTTCCGCCTGGATGCGGGCCAGTTGCGCCGGGTCGGGACTGACCTTGGCCGCCGGCAGGCCGTCGATGCGCTGGATTTGCCAGTCGCGCTTGGCGATGGGCAAAATCCGGGTTTGCGTGCCGATGGTCAAGCTGGCGGCAGGGCCGGCATCGCGACCGAACCCCAGGAGGAAACGGCCCTGGTCATCGGTGGGGACGGCCCGTCCGTCCAGGCTGATGGCGGCACCGGGCGGGGCTTGGCCGATGACCAGCCCGCCTTGCTCCAGCTTGCCGCGCAAATCCCCGGCCCAGGCTGGCCCCACGGCCAGCAGCAGCACAAAACCCAATACACGGCGCATGTTCCTATCTCCGAACCGAGAACAGCGCCCATGTTAGCAGAGCAACCAGCACCACCGCGCCCCCTTGATGCAGTGCAGCCAGAACCAATGGGGCGCCGTGCAGCAAGGTGGCGATGCCCAGTCCGGCCTGAACCTGGACCCAGGCGCCGGTCAGCAGCAGCGGGCGCGGTCCATGGCGACGCCAGCTCCATGCCGCCAGCAGCGACAGGCAGGCCCAGGCGGTGATTGCCAACACCCGGTGCACATATTGTACCGAGGCGGCATCGGTGATGGCGTTGCCGAGCGGCGGCGACGGCAGCCAGCCGTCTTGCATCAGCGGAAAGGTATTGTGGATGCGCCCCGCATCCAGTCCGGCGACCAGGGCACCCCAGCTCATGGCGGCCAGGGTCAGGGCGGCGACCAACCACAAGGTGGTGAACAGCAGGCGGTGGCGTTGGCGGGGGTGATCCCGCAGCGCCAGGGCACACCAGATCAGCGCCGCCAGGATGACCAGGGCCAGCAGCAGATGGGCGGCAAGGCGGAAATGACTGACCTCGGGACGGTCGGCCAAGCCGCTGGCCACCATCAGCCAGCCCATCACCCCTTGGCCGCCGCCCAGGGCCAGCAGGGCCAGCAGGCGCGGCAGCCAGCCCGCCGGCACCATGCGCCGCCAGACGAACCAGACCAGCGGCAGGGCGAAGGCCAGGCCGATCAGCCGCCCCCACAGGCGATGGATATATTCCAGCCAGAAAATGGATTGATAGCCGGCCAGATCCATCTGGGTGTTGATCAGTCGGAATTCCGGGCTTTGCCGGTAAAGGGCGAAGGCTTCCTGCCATTGGCCGGCGTCGAGGGGCGGCAGGATGTGGTGGGGATTCCATTGGGTCATGGACAGGCCCGATCCGGTCAGCCGGGTCAGCCCGCCCAAGGTCACCATCACCGCCACCATGGCCGCCACCATCAGCAGCCACGCCGCCAGGATGCGGCGGTGGCGATCCTGCGGGTGATCCAGGTCATGGGCGGCGGCATCTCTCATTTTCGGCATATGGGGCGGGGTTCCCACGCTGCCAAGCCCGTGCTAGCCTTGCTGCCCGTACCCGTCCCGGAGGAAGTCATGTCCACTGCCGATACCCTGTCTTTGCTGGATGGGCTGGTGGCGCAGGCCCGCCGGGCCGGTGCCGATGCCGCCGACGCGGTGGCGGTGGACAATGTGTCGTTGTCGGTGGGCGTGCGCCTGGGACAGCTGGAACGCATGGAACGCTCGGAAGGCGCCGATATCGGTCTGCGCGTGCTGATCGGCAAGCGTCAGGCCATGGTGTCGTCGTCGGACCGTTCGCCCGATGCCTTGGGTGAGTTGGTCGACCGCGCCGTCGCCATGGCTCGGGCGGTGCCGGAAGACCCCTATGCCGGTCTGGCCGATCCGTCGGAACTGGCGCGCGAATTTTTGGATTTGCAGGCCTGCGATCCTGGCGAACCGTCGGCGGAAATCCTGCTGGAGATGGTCAAGGCGGCCGAGGATTCCGCCCGCGCCGTGCCCGGCGTGACCAATTCCGAGGGGGCCGAGGCGGGCTGGGGCCGCTCGGCGGTGGCCTTCGTCGGTTCCAACGGCTTTTCCTTTGGCTATGCCGCCACCTCGGGCTCGTTGTCGGCGGCGGTGCTGGCCGGCGATGCCGAGCAGGGAATGGAGCGCGATTACGATTATACCCAGGCGGTGTTCATGGCCGATCTGCGCGCCCCCGAGGATGTGGGCCATCAGGCCGGACGTCGTGCCGTCCGTCGTCTGGGCGCGCGCAAGGTCAAGACCTGTCAGGTGCCGGTGGTGCTCGACCCCCGGGTCAGCCGCGGTCTGGTCGGGTCATTGGCCGGGGCCATCAACGGCGCCGGGGTGGCGCGCGGCACCTCGTTCCTCAAGGATAAGATGGGGCAGCGCCTGTTCGCCCCCGGCATCCGCATCGTCGACGATCCGCACCGCCTGCGCGGCCTGCGCTCGCGCCCCTGCGATGGCGAGGGCGTGGCCACCCGCCGTCTGAACGTGGTTGAAGACGGGGTGCTGACTTCGTGGTTGATGGATTGCCGTTCGGCCCGCCAGTTGGGTTTGAAAAGCACCGGCCATGCCAGCCGCGGCACCGCCAGCCCGCCCAGCCCGTCGGCCAGTAATTTCTATATGGAAGCTGGGGCGGTGACGGTGGCCGAGATGATCGGCGACATCCATGACGGCTTCTATATCACCGAGCTGTTCGGCCAGGGCGTCAATGGCGTCACCGGCGATTATTCGCGCGGTGCCGCCGGTTTCTGGATCGAGGCCGGCGAAATCGTCTATCCGGTGTCGGAAGTCACCGTGGCCGGCAATCTGAAAGACATGTTCCTGAATTTGACTCCGGCCAGCGACCTGGAGTTCCGCTATGGCGTCGATTGCCCGACCGTGCGGATCGACGGCATGACCGTGGCGGGGCGTTGAGTCTCTTCCCAAGGTCTTAACCATTTGGTAAGACTCATGGTATCGGTTCCTCGCCAGAACGGCGAGGGCAGGGGATAGGGAATTCGCGCCATGTATGCCAAGCTTGCCATTGCCGCCGCCATCGCCGTGTCCGTCGGCGCCTGTGCCGTGCAGCCCTATGAGAGCGGCATTTCCGGGCATTCCCCCGCCAACTTCAATTACAAGTCCGACGGCGAGAATGCGCGTGCCCTGCTGGCGGCGTCGGAAAGCGGCAAGGCCCAGACCTGGGCGGTGTCGGAGAGTTCTTACGGTGCGGTGTCGGCCAGCGGCCCTGCCTATCCCGACCGGGCCCGCCGCCAGTGCCAGCCGTTGAAGCATGAACGTGACGGCGCCGCCCGTCAGGTCACCGCTTGCAAGGGGGCCGATGGTACCTGGGTCGTGGCCGAGTGGGTGCCGGACAAGGGCGAGTGATTGCTGTTTTTCCGGTGAGACGTATCGAGGCCCGGTCAGTTTGACCGGGCTTTTCTTTTGCCTTCGTAAATGTTCCGTGAATGAATCGTAGACAGCATTGAAATCTGTTGTTGCTCCATTCTTATTGTTTGCGACGTATTCAACTAAATGTTTGTGCATTTGCATTGTTACTGCTGAAAGTCGCCTGGAAAAAAGTATATAGTTAATACCATCGTTTGGTGTTGCTGTTGCGGCCAGGGGTCTTGATGGGCATTCGTGAAAAGTTTGTACTGGCCGTGATGATCGGTGTTGCTGCCTTCATCGCTTTGTTCACTCTGTCGCTGCTGGAACAGCGCAAGGTGGTCCTGGCCGCTTACGAGGCGCGCAACGCCAGCGTCGTCGACCTGACCGTCAGCATGCTGCAACAGATCGATGCCCGGCGCCTTGAAGGTCAGATGGACCTGAAGGCGGCCCAGGATCAGGCCAAGGCTACCCTGCGCGCCCTGCGCTATGATAACGGCGATTATATTTTTGTTCTGGGATTGGATGGCGGTTTCATCGTCAATCCTGGCTTTCCCCATCTGGAGGGCACGGTGCCGCGTGACCTGGTGGACGTCGAGGGGCGTCCCCTGCTGTCCCGCCTTGCCGACGTTGCCGCGCAGGGGGTGGGCACGGTCCGCTATCGCTATCCCCGCGTCCATGGCGGTGAGTCGGTGGAAAAAACATCGGCGGTGCGCCTGTTCGCGCCGTGGGGCTGGGTTGTCGGTTCCGGCGCCTATGTGGACGACGTCCAGACCATGTTCGCCAAGCGGGCCCGGCAATTCGCCATGGTGGTGGTGCCCCTGGGGCTGGTGTTGATCGCCGGGGTTTTCTGGCTGGCGCGGTCGGTAGCCGTGCCTTTGCGCGATCTGGTGGCGGGGGTGCATGCCATTCGCCGGGGCGATTTCGACCGCGACGTATCGCACACCGATCGGGCGGATGAGTTGGGGCAATTGGCCGAGGCGGTGGAATCCTTACGTCAGGTAGCGGTGATGGCGGACGAGGTCCAGCGTTCGCGCGAGTTGATGGCCAAGGTGTTCGATACCAGCCGGGAAGCGGTGCTGATCACCGATCACAGCGGTCGGATCGTTCTGGCCAGCGCCGCTCTTTGCACCATCAGCGGTTATGCCGCCGCCGATCTGGTCGGCCAGAAGGCGTCGATCTTGAAGTCTGGCCATCACGACGACGAATTTTTCGCCGATATGTGGAGCCGCCTGATCAATGGCGGTGCGTGGGAAGGCGAAGTGTGGAACCGCCGCGCCAATGGCGAGGTGCTGGTGGTCTACGAGCGCATTTCCGCCATCCGCGACGATTCTGGGCGCATCCTTAATTTTGTCGCCATCATGCATGACGTGGTTGAACACAGCCGCAATCAGCGCGGCGCCCGTTTCCTGCCCATGCATGACCCGTTGACCAATCTGGCCGATCACGACCTGCTGGCCGAACAGGCGTCCAGGATGCTGGCCAAGGCGTCGCGCACCGGCCGTCCGGTGGCCTTGCTGGTGGTGGACGTGGATGATTTTGCCCAGGTCAATGCCGCCCACGGCATGGTTGCCGGTGACGAAATCCTGCGTTTCATCGCGCTTCGGCTGATGAAGGTGGTGCGTGGTGCCGACATGGTCGCGCGTTTGGGCGGCGACGATTATGCCGTGCTGATGGAGGATTATTCAGGGGTGGCTGAAATCCGCGCCGTCGCCACCCGCATCATCGAGGCCATGCACGCAGCCCTTAGCGTCGGCGACAGCAAGATCGGGATATCGGTGTCGGTGGGTATCGCTCAGGCGCCGCAGGACGGGCGGGGTTTCACCCAGTTGTTGAAGGCCGCCCGCGCCGCCCAAGGCCTGGTCAAGGCCGGGGGCGGCAACGGCTTCCATCTGACCGGCCAAGACGTGGCGGCGTAGGTTCAGCGTTTGCGCTTTTGCAGCCGTTCGGTGCGGCGCGGCTTGTCCGGCTGTCCCTCGGTGTCGTCGGTTTCCGGTGCCGGGCGGCCCAGGCGCGGGGCTTCGACGCGCAGCCGCAGCCAAACCTTGGCGAAATAGGCCGAAGATACCGTCAGGGCAGCGAAAGACAGGACGAATTGCACCAGACCGGCAGCGATTTCGGTGCCTTGGCCAGCCGGCAATTGTCCGACCAGATCGGCCCAGGCCAACGAGATGACCAGGAAGGGCAGGTTGGCCAGCACATAGCCGAAACCGACGGAAATGCCGCCGGCCAGGGTCATTTCCTGCAACGATGCGCCGCTTTTGCCCTCACCGCGCTGGTAAAGGGCGATGTGCGGCAGGATCAGGAACATGATGCCGATCAGCAATTGAAAGGCTTCCTGCACGGCGATGCCGATGATCTTGCCGCTTTCCATATCGGCCAGGCTGGAGCTCAGCAGCAGGATCGGAAAGCTTTCGAAACCCAACAGCAATTGATAGGCCAAGGCCCACAGCAGATGGCGCAGGCCGATGCGGATGGCCACCGGCCGGCCCGGCTCCTCCCCCAGGGCGACGAAGCGTTGCCAGGTGACGGCAAAGGCGCCGAAGGCCAGTCCGTTCAGCCCGAAGGGGATCAATCCGCCCCCGGGCAACCCCAGGCCGACGGCGAAATGGGCGGCCAGTGCCAGCACGAACCAAGGCGCGATGGCGCGCAGCCAGGGGCCGGGCTGTTCAAGCGGCAGGAAAAAGGATTGGGCCAGTTCGGTGGAATAACGGTTCAGGCTCATGGGGATGGGGTACCCTTGACGACGGGAGCGACACCATACCCTTATCCCTCGACCGATACCAGCACCTGCCCCGGTTGGGCAAAGGCGAAGCCGCCACGGCCCTGGTGTTTGGCCTGATACATGGCGGTATCGGCGGCGACCAGCAGGGTCGCGGGGTCGGTGCCGTCGCGCGGAAACAGGGCGATACCGATGCTGACGCCGATGGTGACCGACTGGTGGTCGATATTGAAGGGCTGCGCCAGCGAGTCGACCAGCTTGGCGGCGATGCGGGCGACATCGTCGGCGGCCGCCAATCCTTCCACCAGCACGACGAATTCATCGCCGCCCAGTCGCGCCACCACGTCGTCGCCGCGTACCGCCGCCTCGATGCGCTTTGCCACCCGCTTCAACACTTGGTCGCCGGCGGCATGACCCAGGCTGTCGTTGACCGGCTTGAAGCCGTCCAGGTCCAGGTACATCACCGCCGCCAGCGACGAACTGTCAGCGGCGATTCGCACGGCGTCAGCCAGCCGGGCCTCGAATTGGGCGCGGTTGCAAAGTCCGGTCAGCGAATCGTGTTCAGCCCGCCAGCGCACCCGCGCTTCCCGCCGTTTGCGGTCGGTGATGTCCATGAAGGTGGCCACATAGCCATCCATGCGGCCATCGGGTTGGCGCAATTGGGTGATGGACAGGGATTCCGGGTAAATGGCGCCGCTTTTGGTGCGGTTCCATATTTCGCCATGCCATTCCCCGCTTTCCCGCAATTCGCGCCACAAGGCCTGATAAAAGCTGTCGTCGTGGCGGCCCGAAGACAAAATATCGGGGGTCTTGCCCACCACCTCGTTCAGTGAATACCCGGTGATGCGAGCAAAAGACGGGTTGACCATGATGATGCGGTTGGCTTCGTCGGTCAGCATCACCGCTTCCGAGATATGGTCGAACACCGTCTTGGCCTGGGCCAGCACCCGGTCATGGGCCTGCCGCGCTTCCTCGCGCTGGATCAGGTGTTGCCGGAACACCGCCATGGCCCGGGTCAGGTCGCCGATTTCGTCGCCCCGGTTGGTTTCCGGCACCTCGACGTCATGGCCTTGGGCCAGCAGACGCATGGATCGGGTGATCCTGCCCAAGGGCTTGGTGATGGACTGTCCCAGCACCCAGGCCAAGGCCATGCAGACCAGCAAGGCCAGCCCGGCAGTGAGGCCCCAACCGACGGCTCCCTGGCGCCAGGCCTGGTGCAGATCGTCCAGGTACAGGCCCGATCCCACCACCCAGCCCCAGGGGGCGAAGCGTTCCACATAGGATATCTTGGCGCCAATCTGGCCGGTTTTCGGGTCGGGCCAGGAATAATGGACGAAGGTGCCGCCAGTGCCGTTGGTGCGGTCGACGAACTCGCGGAACAGATAGCGGCCATCACTGTCGGTGAAATCGGAAACGTCGCGCCCCATCCAGCTTCCCATGGGGTGCCAGATAACCCGGGGCTGCAAATCATTGATCCACAGATAATCACCCTGGCGAGCCGACATGGCGGCGACGGCGTTGATGGCGCGGTCCATGGCCTCGCCCTGGGTCAAGGCTCCGGCGCGGACCATGCCGTCCAGGCGGTCCATATAGCCCAAGGCGCCCTGGACCAGCATGCGACTTTGATTCTGCCGCTCGATCAGCAGGCGATCGTGCAGCGCGTTCAGGCCGCTGGCACCGATCACTCCGGCCAGAGCCAGCATGGTCAGGGCAAGGGAGTAAAGGCGCAGTCTGATGGAGACACGCTCGAACATCGCTCACCCCCATGTGAGCTCTTATACCAGAGGTTATATTGCCCAGATTAACCGCACGGGGGAAGAGGTTACTTGCCGGCCTCGAAATAGCCTTGAACCAGCATGATCTGCTTGATCAGGTCGTCGGCGGAGATGGGCTTGGTCAGCACCTTGGAGGCGCCCATCTGCCGGGTGATTTCGTGCGCCTGCTCGTTCTTGTCGCCGGTCAGGATCAGCACCGGCTTGCGGTTGTTCAGATTGGTCTTGTCGGCCCGCAATTCCTTGAGAAACTGGCTGCCGTCCATTTTTTCCATGTGCAGGTCGCACAAGATGACGTCGGGATCGACCTCGCCCGAACGCAGCATCTCCAACGCCTGGGCGCCGTCGGTGGCTTCGGTGATCTGGGCGGGGTTGGCCTTGGACAGCAGCTTCTTGATGATATTGCGCATGACCTCCTGGTCGTCGATGATCATCACATGCATACCGGGCGAGCCGATCTGCATGGACAAAGCGGCGCCATCCTTGAACTTTTCCACTTGCTTGGACACGTCCTTGGGCAGCGGCACCTTGTGGGCGCGGCAATGATCGGTCAGCGACTGCCCCACATCCTCGCGCGAGAAGGCGAAGCGGGTCTCGACCCCACCGCGCGTGGCGGCGAAGGTCACGGTCAGGGCCACATCCTGGGCCGGGTCGAAACTGATGGCCATGGGTGGCACATCGGGCATGGCCTTGCCGGTGCGTTCGCCATAACGACGCATGGCGTCGAGAAAATCGGCACGCGGGAAAACGAGGACACGGCGTTCCAGAATCATGCAAAAATCCCCAGACACCCAAATATCAAGACGGATGATCGGGGTGATAACGCGTCCGACGACAAAACGCCAGACGCGTTATGTGACGTCCAACTTCAGTCTGACTTGGTGGTCAGACAGCCAAAACCGCGCAAGACGGTCAGTACCTCTGGTGAGTACAGCGAATAGTAAATGCGGGTGGCGTCGCGGCGCGTGCGCACCAAGCCACCGATGCGCAGCTTGGCCAGATGCTGGGACAGGGCCGACGGGCGCAGGCCCACGGCTCGGCGTAATTCGCCGACGGAGCGTTCGCCCTGGGCCAGTTCCACCAGCACCAGCAGCCGGTGATGGTTGCCCATGGCCTGCAAGGCGGCGGCGATCCGTCGCAAATTGGTGGGGCTGGACCCGGAACCGGACAACATCTTCGGCAACACTCCCGCTTGGCTCAACTCGGCCAAGGCGCTGCCGACCTCGCCCTCGCTCAAATACAATCCCTGATCCAGCGCGCGTTCCCGCAATTCTCCGGGGTTGAGGGTGATCAGCGGACCGGAAAACACCAGTCCGGCCACCAACAACCTTTCCCGCGTCGGCATCAGCCCGGCCTGACGCAGGGCGGCAACGGCTGTATCCATTCCTTGGGTCGTCATGAGTTCCTCCACCTGCTCTTTGACGCGGATGATAGTCATTCGCATTTGCAGATGGCAAGGGGTTTTTTATCGCTTTTTGATGAAGTTCCAAAACGGACGAAGCCGAAGAGGGCTGCCCTCTTCGGCTTCGTCGATCGGAAAGGCATAGGGTGATCAGTGTTTGTCCGGATCCTGATGGTGCAATTGCCGCCCGGCCTCGTGCAGCAGGTGGGACAGCTTTTCCCGGATTTCGTGGATATCGACCTTGCCGCGCAAATCCTTGCCCAGGCGTTGGATCAGCTTTTCGTCGCCGTCGCCATCGTGATCCTGAGCGTGGGCGTGGGTCAGATCGTGGGCGTAATCGCGGGCGGCATGGCCCAGCAAGCCCAACAACTCCGCAGCCCACAATCCGGCCATGCGGTTGCGCCGGTCGCGGGCCGTGGGGGTGGTGTCGGTTTTGGACTGGAACAACATGACGTTCTCCCCCTTGGTCAAGCGGCCGACGAGTGCAGATGATTGGTGGACCCGCCATGGGTATCGCCCCACGTCTTCAAGGCCACCACCACCGGGCGCAAGGTCTCACCCAGATCGGTCAGGCAATATTCAACCCGCGGCGGCACTTCGGCATAGACCGTGCGCAGCACCAACCCGGCGTCTTCCAACTCGCGCAATTGCTTGGTCAGCATACGCTGGGTGACGTTGGGCAGCTTGCGGCGCAATTCGCTGAAGCGATGCACACCTTCCAGCAGGTGATAGAGCACCACGCCCTTCCACTTGCCGCCGATCTTCTCCAAAGTCGCTTCGACCGGGCAGCCGGGTGAGCAATCATAGACCTTGTGCGCCATGGAAAACCTCAATGGTATCTTTTTTGATACTATACACCAAAAATGTGCATTCTTGCGAGATGGATCAGTAAAGGTCCATATATGGCGCACCCCAGTCAGCGGAGCCCAACTCATGCGTGCCATCGCTTATCGCCACAGCCTGCCCATCACCGATCCCGCCGCCTTGGAAGATGTGGACCTGCCCGATCCGGTCGCCCAAGGCCGTGACCTGCTGGTGCGGATCGAAGCCATCGCCGTCAATCCGGTGGACACCAAGGTGCGTCGCAATGTCGATCCTGGTGGTGCCGTCAAGGTTCTGGGCTACGACGCCGCCGGCGTGGTCGTCGCCACCGGCCCCGAGGTCAGCTTGTTCAAGGTCGGTGACCGGGTGTTTTATGCCGGTGCCCTCGACCGCCCCGGTACCAACAGCCAATTGCATCTGGTCGACGAACGCATCGTCGGCCCGATGCCGGCCAGCCTGGATTTTGCCGCCGCCGCCGCCATGCCGCTGACCTTCATCACCGCCTGGGAATTGCTGTTCGACCGCTTGGGCGTCACCGCTGAAGATACGCGCAGCCTGTTGATCATCGGCGGTGCCGGCGGGGTGGGGTCGGCGGCCATTCAACTGGCCCGGCAATTGACCGGCCTGACGGTGGTCGCCACCGCCTCACGCCCGCAAAGCCGGCAATGGTGTCTGGATTTGGGCGCTCATCACGTTATCGACCATGGGCAGGATCTGGTCGGGCAGTGGCAAGGGCTGGGTCTGGGCGGCGCAGGCCTGATCCTGGCCCTGACCAACACCGACCAGCATCAGGCGGCTCTGGCCGAGATCATTGCCCCGCAAGGGGCGTTGGGGTTGATCGACGACCCCAAGGGCTTCGATATCGGCCTGTTCAAACGCAAGGCGATTTCCATCCACTGGGAATTCATGTTCACCCGTTCGCTGTTCCAGACTGACGACATGATCGCGCAGCACACTTTGCTGAAGCGGGTGGCTGAACTGGTTGATCTGGGGGTGTTGCGCAGCACCCAGGCGCAAAGTCTTGGTCCCATCGATGCTGCCACTTTGCGCCGGGCTCATGCCCTGATCGAGGACGGTCATGCCATGGGCAAAGTGGTGCTGGCCGGATTCTGAAGGGACAAAGGGCGGAGCGGTGCGCTCCGCCCTTCCCAAAAGTCGCGCAAGGCCCTATGTTCCCTCGATTCATCCGGCCTTGCATAAGAAGTCCATGACCAAGCTCGAGCACATCCGTAACTTCGCCATCATCGCCCATATCGACCACGGCAAGTCGACCCTGGCTGATCGCCTGATCCAGCAATGCGGCGCCGTCGAAGCGCGCGACATGAAGGAGCAGATGCTCGATTCCATGGATATCGAGCGCGAGCGCGGTATCACCATCAAGGCCCAGACCGTGCGCCTGGCCTATCAGGCCAAGGACGGCAAGACCTATCAGTTGAATCTGATGGACACCCCCGGCCACGTGGACTTCGCCTACGAGGTCAGCCGCTCGCTCGCCGCCTGCGAAGGTTCGATCCTGGTGGTCGATGCCAGCCAGGGGGTGGAAGCGCAGACCCTGGCCAATGTCTATCAGGCGCTGGATGCCGGTCACGAGATCGTGCCGGTCTTGAACAAGATCGACCTGCCGGCGGCGGAGCCGGAGCGGGTCAAGCAGCAGGTCGAGGACGTCATCGGCCTGGACGCGTCGGATGCGGTGATGATCTCGGCCAAGTCGGGTATCGGCATCGAGGACGTGCTGGAAGCTTTGGTCACCCGTCTGCCCTGCCCGGAAGGCGATGAAAAGGCCGATCTGCAGGCGCTCTTGGTGGATTCCTGGTATGACGCCTATCTGGGCGTCATCATCCTGGTTCGCGTCAAAAACGGCGTTTTGAAGCGCGGCATGAAGATCCGCATGATGGCCAACGGTTCGGCCTATGAAGTGGATTCGGTCGGTTACTTCACGCCCAAGATGATCAAGGCCGACGCCTTGCGTCCGGGCGAGATGGGCTTCATCACCGCCGGCATCAAGGCGGTGGCCGACACCAATGTGGGCGACACCATCACCGACGACAAGAAGCCCGCCGCCAGCGCCCTGGCCGGCTTCAAGCCGTCGATCCCGGTGGTGTGGTGCGGCCTGTTCCCCATCGACGCTGCCGATTACGAGGATTTGCGCGATAGCCTGGCCAAGCTGCGCCTGAACGACGCCAGTTTCCAATACGAGCCGGAAACCTCGGCCGCCCTGGGCTTCGGCTTCCGTTGCGGCTTTTTGGGTCTGTTGCACCTGGAAATCATCCAGGAGCGGCTGGAACGCGAGTTCAACCTGGACCTGATCACCACGGCGCCGTCGGTGGTCTATCACATCCACATGACCAACGGCTCCATGCAGGAACTGCACAATCCCGCCGACATGCCCGACCAGGGTCTGATCGACCATGTGGACGAGCCGTGGATCAAGGCCACCATCATGGTGCCGGACGAATATCTGGGCTCGATCCTGCAATTGTGCACCGAACGGCGCGGCCAGCAGCTTGACCTGACCTATGCCGGCAACCGTGCCATGGCCGTCTACAAGCTGCCCTTGAACGAGGTGGTGTTCGATTTCTACGATCGTTTGAAGTCGATTTCGCGCGGCTATGCCAGCTTCGATTACGAGATGGATTGCTACACCGAAAGCGATCTGGTCAAGGTGTCGATCCTGGTCAACCAGGAACCGGTCGACGCCCTGGCCTTCATCGTCCACCGCGCCAATGCCGAAAGCCGTGGACGCGGCATCTGCACCCGTTTGAAAGAGCTGATCCCGCGCCAGATGTTCCAGATCGCCATCCAGGCGGCCATCGGCGGGCGCATCGTCGCGCGTGAATCCATCAGCGCCCTGCGCAAGGACGTGCTGGCCAAGTGCTATGGCGGCGACGTCAGCCGCAAGCGCAAGCTTTTGGATAAGCAGAAGGAAGGCAAGAAGCGCATGCGCCAGTTCGGTCGCGTCGAAATCCCGCAAAGCGCCTTCCTGGCTGCGCTCAAGATGGGCGACGACTGACGCTACCCCCTCACCGCCTGCTTGGGGTTGTGCCAGAAGCAGGCGGTGGGCGGTAGCATAACCGGGTTGCCAGGAGAATTCGGTAACGACGCACTGGCCTGGATAGCGGGTGAAATCGATCGACCCGACTGTGGTGCCGAGTGCGTCCGCCTCCAGAACGTGCCGACGCATGAAGGTCGGACGGATCGCCACTTGACGGGTGGTTGTACTGGCATCGCGCGTGCCGACAGCCCAAGGGAGCGTCTCGACACTAGCGCTTTGGGGCTGTTGATCGAAATGCCGGAACTGGGAAGCTTGGTGCCAGGCTAGGCCACCAGTCTGGCCGGTCACGCGGCAATCCAGGCGATGGGCGGGAAGAGCCTTCATTTGCGGCGGGTGAGCCGCTGTCCGCCCTGGTCGCCATTCGGTTCAATCCCGATTTCAAGGCCCAATACACCCAGCTCACTGGGGCGGAAAAGCTGGCGAAACTCGCCATAACCGCAATCATAACCTCAATTTCGGGCACAGCCCCCAAACCACGCAGCGCTAGCCAGACTTGCTTGGTAATCGTCTCTGCAAGACGCAAGGAAATCAACGGCCAGAGGGCCGCGACTTCACGTTTTTCTTGACCCCAACGACTTGCCAACGAATACTATTCAAGTTGTGCACTTCGGTCACGATTCTGCCTGTATTCAGTAAGCTGGTGTTATCTCACCCGCCCCACTCCCTTGCCATTCCTGACCAGCGAATACCCATGACCGGACCATTTCCCATCGGTGTCGTCACCATTTCCGATCGTGCCTCGACCGGTGTCTATCAGGACCTCGGGGGGCCGGCCATGGTCGAGTGGCTAGGCAAGGCCTTGGTGTCGCCATGGCATCCGGTGGCGCGCCTGATCGCCGACGAACAGCCGCTGATCGAAGCCACCTTGCGCGAACTGGCCGATGTCGAGAAATGCGCTCTTATCGTCACGACCGGCGGCACCGGCCCATCGCCACGCGACGTCACCCCCGAAGCGACCGAGGCGGTATGCGACAAGATGATGCCGGGTTTTGGCGAATTGATGCGCGCGGTCAGCCTGAAGGTGGTCCCCACCGCCATTCTGTCGCGGCAGACCGCCGGCATCCGCGGTCAGTCGCTGATCGTCAATTTGCCAGGAAAGCCTAGCGCCATCGCCGATTGTCTGGAAGCGGTGATGCCGGCCATTCCCTATTGCATCGATCTGATCGGCGGACCGTTCCTGGAAACGGATCCGACTTTCTGCAAGGCCTTCCGCCCCAAAGCGAAATAACGATCGCTTGACCGCACTCAAAGTCCGCCGCGTCGCTTTCGGGCGACAACCATGATCGGCTTTCCTGTGGTGGGATGAACGGATCATGCGTTTGGCGATGGTGACGATTGTGGTGGCAACCGGACTGGTCTGCACGGCCTGGGCACAAAAGGCCCCAGAGCCGCGTCAACTGCCCAATGGCAAGACCTGGACCTATGATGCCGATGCCGGACGCGACATCATGCGGACCTGTGCCGCCTGCCATGGTGAATTCGGCGGCGGCGGTGGCGGCGGCGTCTATCCACGTATTTCCGGTATGCACCCCGACTACATCGCCGAGCAATTGCGGGCGTTCAAATCACGAGCACGCGAAAACATCCCGATGATTCCCTATGCCAATGACAGGGAATTGCCGGAAAAAGACGTGCTCGACGTGTCTTATTATCTGGCCGCCATCACCCCGCCAAAGCATCCCCCGTCCGACGACGTGACCATGGATGCCTTCGAGCGACTGACCCTGGCCAAGCAGGCCGTACAGATATCTCGACAGCCTGGGGATATCGCCGCCGGCCAAAAATTATACGATGCCGATTGCATGGAATGCCATGCCCGCGATGGCCTGGGCCGGGTGAAAAAGCCGCCCCTGGCTCAGCAGCATGTCCCCTATTTGCGCACCCAGATCACTCTGTTCCTGACCGGGCAACGCAAGCACGAGGATGTGGACGAGTTGATGCGGCCCAAATCCGCCAAGGACTGGGACAATCTGTGGGCCTATGTATCGACCTTGGATGATTGAAACAGCCTGGTGGAACCAAGGCAAACTACGCTCATCGCCAGTGGCGAGCACAGATTTGATCCACGGACCACGGACGTCGTACAAAAAAGCCCGGCATTCGCCGGGCTTTTTCGTATCGTAAGTGCTGACGTCGATTAGACGGCGGCGGCCTGCTTGGTGGCCAAAGCCTTGGCGACGCGCTTCTTCAGGCGACGGGCTTCGTCGGGCAGACGGGAATCATTGGTGCCCAGCAGGAAAGCATCCAGACCGCCATTGTGTTCAATGGTCTTCAGGCCACGGGTCGAGACCTTCAGGCGAACCATCTGGCCCAGCGCGTCGGACAGGACCGAGGTTTCCTGCAGGTTGGGCAGGAAGCGGCGACGGCTCTTGTTGTTCGCGTGGCTGACGTTGTTACCGGTCAGAACGCCCTTGCCGGTGATGGAGCAACGACGGGCCATGGTGACATCCTCTCTTTGTTCGCTTGGGGCGCACGCAATCGGCGCCACAGGTAATCCGGGTCCAGGCAAAGCCGGGAAGCCGCGTTTTTAAGGGGCCGAAGCCCTTTCGTCAAGCGGATTCAGACTCGTTTCGTTCAGCCGAACAGCTTGTCGATGTCATCTTGATTGAACATCTTGTCGACGTCGGCCTGGGCCACCCCCTGGCCGGGCAATTGCGGCCCATTCAGCAGCTTCTTGTCGGGGTCTTTTTCTTCCTTCAGTTCCACTACCACCTTGGTCAGTTCATCGCGGCCCCAGGTGATGATGATGGAATTGATGCGCTCTTCCACGAATTTCATGGAATTGACCACCTTGGTCACCCGCTGGCCGGTGATGTCCTGGAACGAGCAGGCCTCGAACACCATGTTTACCTTGTCGGTGACGGCGTCGAAGATGGCCTTGAGCTTGGGATCCTCGGTCAGGGCGCGGGCGTCGTTCATCAGGGTGTCGACGCCCTCGACGCTTTCCATGATGGTGTTGGTGGCGCCTTCGGTGGCGTGGATGATCTCATCCAGCTGTTCCGACATCGAGCCGAAATGGTCGGGCGCCCCCGGCGGGTTCAGCGCCGCCAGCTCCTTGCGGATGCGCTGCAAGTGGCCGAACAGACCGACCATCTCCCTTTTCAGAATAAGCAGGTCTTGGGCAGAAACGGGGGGGGACGAGGGCATTGTCAGTCCTGAATTCCGGCTAGGTGCAAACGCAGCATATCTTGACTGGTAAGACAACGCAAAGCGACTGACGCATACGTATAAAATCAGCTAGTTCCCATGGCGGAAGGCCTTGATCAATCGCCGTGCCGCCGCGCCGGGGGCCATGCGTCCGGCGGTGACCTCGCGTTCAAGCGCCGGCAATTGGGTGGCGACACTGGAATCGTCCTTCAGTGTTTGCAGCAGGGTTTCGTTGATTTCGTTCCACATCCAGGCGTGGGCCTGTTCCGCCCGTCTTTCATCGAAGCGCCCGATGGCTGCCATGGTCTGGCGGTAGCCGCCGATGGCGGTCCACACCTCGGCGATACCGCCGCGTTCCAGGGCCGAACAGGTCAGCACCGGCACCGTCCAGGCGGCGCTGGCCGGGGTCAGCAGGTGCAGGGCGTTGGTGTAGTCGCGCGCCGCCCGTTTGGCCGCCACCGCCAGATCGCCATCGGCCTTGTTGACGATGATGGCGTCGGCCAGTTCGACGATGCCTTTCTTGATGCCCTGCAACTCGTCGCCACCGCCCGGCACCAGCAACAGCAGGAACATGTCGACCATGTCGGCCACCGCCGTCTCGCTTTGGCCGACGCCGACGGTTTCCACCACCACCACGTCGAAGCCGGCGGCTTCGCACACCAGCATGGCTTCACGCGTGCGTCGCGCCACGCCGCCCAGGGTGCAGCCCGATGGGCTGGGGCGGATGAAGGCGCGGATGTCGCGCGACAGATCCTCCATGCGGGTCTTGTCGCCCAGGATCGAACCGCCCGAGCGCGGGGACGACGGGTCCACCGCCAGCACCGCCAGCTTATGGCCCTGTTCGACCACATGCAGGCCGAAGGCCTCGATGAAGGTGGACTTGCCGGCTCCGGGCACGCCGGTGATGCCGATGCGGATCGAACGCCCGGCCTGGGGCAATATCTCGTGCAGCAGGCGTTCCGCCGCCTCGCGGTGGTCGGCGCGGGTCGATTCGATCAAGGTGATGGCACGGGCGACCGAGCGGCGGTCGCCGGCCAGCACGCCTTGAGCCAGGGCGATGGGGTCGGTGGACAAGGGCGGCTTCCTATTTCTTCTTGTTGCTGTCGGGGGGGCCGTCTTCGCGCATCAGCGCGGTGATGGCCATGGCCACCAGCTTGGCCCGGCTCTCGTCATCCAATTGGTCGAGAATCTGGCGTTTGGCCCGCTGTACCTTGAGCGCGTTCTGGATCAGCGCCTGGCGTTCCGGGGTGACGAACTGGCCGACCTGGGCCTGCATGCGGGCGATGTCGTCGTCGCGGCTGGACGAAGCCGGAGCCGGCTTGGCCACCTTGGCCGCCGCTTTGGGCGCCATCTGCTGGGCGCGGCGTTCGATGGCCGCCTGGGCGTCTTTTTCGAACTTGTTCTTGAAGAATCCAAACATGCTTTTCCTCGCCGCGCAGGCCTTAAGCTTACGCCAAGCGGGGGGCAAAGAAAAAGCCCCCTTCCCAGGGGAAGAGGGCTTTTCCGACACGAAGGCCAAAGTGAACGGACTTTTATTAGAAGTCCATGTCACCCATGCCGCCCATGCCGCCGCCGGGCATGGAAGGACCGGAATCCTTCTTCGGCTTCTCGGCGATCATGGCTTCGGTGGTGATCAGCAGGCCGGCGACGGAAGCGGCGTCCTGCAGGGCGGTGCGGACCACCTTGACCGGATCGATGATGCCGGCCTTGATCATGTCCACATAGGTGCCGGTCTGCGCATCGAAACCGAAATTGGTGTCGGTGGCTTCCAGCAGCTTGCCGGCGACGACGGCACCGTCATGACCGGCGTTTTCGGCGATCTGACGGACCGGCGATTGCAGGGCGCGACGAACGATGTCGATGCCGACCTTCTGGTCGTTGTTAGCGACGGCGATGCCGTCAAGGGCGCGCACCGAGTACAGCAGCGCGGTGCCGCCGCCGGGGACGATGCCTTCTTCGACCGCCGCGCGGGTGGCGTGCAGGGCGTCGTCAACGCGGTCCTTGCGTTCCTTGACTTCCACTTCGGTGGCGCCGCCGACCTTGATCACGGCCACGCCGCCGGCCAGCTTGGCCAGACGTTCCTGCAGCTTTTCACGATCGTAGTCCGAGGTGGTTTCCTCGATCTGCGCGCGGATCTGCTTGCAGCGGGCTTCGATGTCGCCACGGGCGCCGGCACCGTCGACGATGGTGGTGTCTTCCTTGGTGATGGTCACGCGCTTGGCGGTGCCCAGCATTTCCAGGGTGACGCTTTCCAGCTTGATGCCCAGGTCTTCCGAGATGACCTGGCCACCGGTCAGGATGGCGATGTCTTCCAGCATGGCCTTGCGGCGATCGCCGAAGCCCGGGGCCTTGACGGCGGAAACCTTGAGGCCGCCGCGCAGCTTGTTGACCACCAAGGTGGCCAGGGCTTCGCCTTCGACGTCTTCAGCGATGATCAGCAGCGGACGGCCCGACTGCACCACGGCTTCGAGCACCGGCAGCAGCGGCTGCAGACCCGACAGCTTCTTTTCGAACAGCAGGATGTAGGGGCTGTCCAGTTCGCAGGTCATCTTTTCGGCGTTGGTGACGAAATACGGGCTGGAATAGCCGCGGTCGAACTGCATGCCTTCGACGACGTCCAGCTCGGTCTCGAAGCCCTTGGCTTCTTCGACGGTGATCACGCCTTCGTTGCCGACCTTGCTCATGGCTTCGGCGATCTTGGCGCCGATGTCACGCTCGCCATTGGCCGAGATGGTGCCGACCTGGGCGATCTCTTCGTTGGTCGAGACCTTCTTGGCGCGGCTCTTGACGTCGGCGACGACGGCTTCCACGGCCAGATCGATGCCGCGCTTCAGATCCATCGGGTTCATACCGGCGGCGACGGCCTTGTTGCCTTCGCGCACGATGGCCTGGGCCAGCACGGTGGCGGTGGTGGTGCCGTCACCAACCAGATCGGCGGTCTTCGAGGCCACTTCGCGCACCATCTGGGCGCCCATGTTCTCGAACTTGTCCGACAGCTCGATTTCCTTGGCGACGGAAACGCCGTCCTTGGTGATGCGCGGGGCGCCGAACGACTTTTCGATGACGACGTTGCGGCCCTTGGGGCCCAAGGTCACCTTGACGGCATCGGCGAGAATGTCCACGCCGCGCAGCATCTTGGCGCGCGCTTCAGTGGAAAACTTGACTTCTTTAGCAGCCATTGTGTGAAACCTCTATCCGTTTAGCGGGAACGATTCTCAGGCCAGAATGCCCAGAATGTCGGATTCCTTCATGATCAACAGGTCTTCGCCGTCGATCTTGACTTCGGTGCCGGACCACTTGCCGAACAGGATGCGGTCACCGGCCTTGACGTCGAGAGCGACGATCTTGCCGTCTTCGCCGCGAACGCCGGAGCCAACGGCGATCACTTCGCCCTGCATGGGCTTTTCCTTGGCGGTATCGGGGATGATGATGCCACCAGCGGTCTTTTCTTCCGCGTCAAGGCGCTTCACCAGCACACGATCATGGAGCGGGCGGAACTTCATATAAAAACCTCCGTCAATGCGGTTTGGTTCCAGGAATGGATATACCGGCGGGAGCCTTGTTGTTAGCACTCACCCCCGGCGAGTGCTAACCATCTAGGGAGACTGCCCAAAGGAGTCAAGCGACAAACCGACGATTTTTCGCGGCTGTCGACTAAGTCCCTGATTGGTATGAATTTTCTGGAATTGAGGGTGGGAGACCGGACAACGACCCGAACCGGAAATCGTTACGGCTGCTTCCTTCCGGACCTGACCGGGTTGGCGACAGGCTCGTCCATCGCCGATCTCCCGGCGGGAATATCGGGGCAAGCGGTACTGATTGCAAGGACAAAGCGACCGGACGTACGGCTTATTTCAGCGACAAAATCCAGCTGACCAGTTTGCGGATGTTTTCTTCCGGCACGCGTTTGTTGGGCGACATGGGCACCGTGCCCCAGGCGCCGGAGCCGCCGTCACGCACCTTGACCACCAGGCGCTCAAGCGCGCCGGCATCGTTGCGATAGCGCTTGGCGACGTCGATCCAGGCCGGTCCGGTGACTTTTTCGCGCACGTCGTGGCAGGCGGTGCAGCGGCTTTTATCGGCCAGTTCCAGCATGGCGGCGTCATCGTTCGCCGCCATGGCGGGGGTGGCCGCCAACAGGATGGCCATGGGCAAGGTCGGCCACGCCCTCATACGGAGAAGGTCTTTTCCGCCTGACGGATCTGGCCGATGCCCTGGATCATTTCCGAGGCCATGAAATCGGCGCGCTTGACCGGGCCGCCGCTATTGGGGCGGGGGAACATGCGGGCGAACGAGTTCATCTTCACCGTCAGTCCGCACAATACGGCGCCGATGGTGATGTGATAGCGCTCGATCAGGGTCTTGACCTGGCGGAATTCCTCCTGGTTCAGATTGCCCCACATTTCGCGCGTACGTTTCTCGAACACTTCCAGCCGCCCGGTGATGGCCGCCGACATGTTGTTGATGGTGTCCTCGATGGTGTCGCAGGTCTTCATCAGCCCCTGATCCTGCTTGAGCTGGAAATGGGTGCGGATGGGCTTCATGGCGTCGACACAGGCCGAGAAATAGGGTTCCAACCGGTCCAGGCAATGACGGAAATAGGACAGCGACAGGAAGGTGTCGCCGTAATCTTCCAAGAAACGTGGCACGTCCCAGATGTCGATGTTCAGGCTGGTGGCCATCTGTTCCAGTCGCTGGCGCGCCTTTTTGACGTCGGGGTCGCGGAACAGGTGCAGCAGGTCGTCATAGGATTCCACGTTCACCGCCTCGTCCGCATAGATCAGCTTCATCAGCGGGCGGGTGAACATCAGCATGTACTTGGTCAACTCGTTGGCCTTGTCGGGCGACAGCTTCAAGGCCGAGTAATCGTTGACCGGAATACCGTGCTCGCGCAAGGAGATGCGCAAGGAATAGACGTCGTAGCTGGGCAACAGCGCCAGGCGGCGCAAGATGGCGTGGTCGGGGTGCAACTCGTCCAGCGGCCAATTGAACATGCGCGGCAGGCTTTCGATGTCCACCTGCCCCGATCCGGTCTGCTCGTCGGCGAAGATTTCGATGACGCTTTGCAGGCGCACGTTCTTGATCAGCTTAGCGCTTTGCAAGGCCGGCGTTTCCAGCGGGATGATCGACAGCGGCAGCACGAACATGGAATCCATGTCGCTGTCGGCGATGGCTTTAAGTTCGTCGTCCATGGGCAGGCAAAACGTCCCCGATGAAAGTCTGATCATATTGCCGTGAAACGTTGCGGCGCGAAACCGCGAAAAGCAAATAGGACCGTGAAGATCGTACGATGATGTCGATATTATATGAGGAAAAATTAAAGTATGCGTTTATACTCGGCCTCAACAAAAGCCGGTATAACAAAAGCGCCGGTGCCAAAGAGGTTGGGGAGGATGAACACGTGCAGACGATGCAGCTGATGCGCCGCTTCGCCCGGGCGGCTGCCGTGGTGGCGGTTTTCATGGCCTTTCAGGGTCAGGCCACGGCCCAGGAATTGCGCTTTTTCCAATTGGGGACCGGCCCGACCGGCGAGACCCGCTTTCCCGTCGGCGGCCTGATCGCCAACGCGCTGTCCAATCCCCCCGGCTCGCGCGAGTGCGAAAAGGGCGGGTCATGCGGTGTGCCCGGTCTGGTGGCGGTGGCCAAATCCACCGGCGGTTCGGTCGCCAATGTGGAAGCCATCGGGCAAAAGCGTCTCGATGCCGCCCTGGTTC